>CAYRIT010000056.1:0-19789 GCA_964424415.1 uncultured Hydrogenophaga sp. | reverse complement strand
TGCGCTCGATGCCCTCGGTGTACTCGCCCATGCGCGGCAGCGGGATCACCACGTCTTCGTTGATCTTGAAGGCGTTGGTGTGTTTGCTGATGGCCGCGGTGCGCTTGCGGTCGAGCCAGAATTTTTTGCGCGCCTCGGGACTGATGGCTGTGAAGCCTTCGCCGCTGCGCGAGTTGGCGATACGGATCACCTCGCTGGTGGCGCGCGCCACCGCGTCGGCGTCGTCGCCCACGATGTCGCCCACCAGCACCATCTTGGGCAGGCCACCATTGCCCTTCTTGCTTTTGGTGGTGTAGCCCACCGCCTTGAGGTAGCGGTCGTCTAGGTGTTCCAGACCGGCGAGCAGCGTGCCCGAGCGCTTCTGCTCGGCAAACATGAAATCCTTGATCTCGACGATCGATGGCACGCCGACTTTCGGGTTGCCAAAAAACTCCAGGCACACGGTGCGCACATGCTCGGGCATGCGGTGCATGAGCCAGCGCGCGCTGGTGATGAGACCGTCGCAGCCTTCCTTCTGGATGCCCGGCAGGCCGCTCAGGAACTTGTCGGTCACGTCCTTGCCCAGGCCCTCCTTGCGGAAGGTTTTGCCGGGGATCGCCATCTGCTCGGTGCGAAGCAGCGTTTTGCCGTCGGCCTTGAAGGTTTTCAGCTCAAAGGTCGCCACCTCGGCATCGTGAATCTTGCCCAGGTTGTGATCGATCCGGGTGACTTCCAGCCACTCGGCCTGCGGCGTGACCATGCGCCAGCTCAACAGGTTGTCCAGCGCTGTGCCCCATAGCACGGCTTTTTTTCCGCCCGCGTTCATCGCGATGTTGCCGCCGATACACGAGGCCTCGGCACTGGTCGGATCCACCGCAAACACATGGCCACCGCGCTCGGCCGCGTCGGCCACCCGTTGCGTGACCACACCGGCTTCCGTCCACACCGTGGGCAGTGGCTGCTCGTGCCCCGGCACCGGCACCCACTCCAGACCGGTCATGGCTTCGAGCTTCTCGGTGTTGATCACCGCACTCTTCCAGGTCAGCGGAATGGCGCCGCCGGTGTAACCGGTGCCGCCACCGCGCGGGATGATGGTCAGCCCGAGCTCGACACAGCCCTGCACCAGCCCGGCCATCTCGGCCTCGGTATCGGGTGTGAGCACCACAAACGGGTATTCCACCCGCCAGTCGGTGGCATCGGTCACGTGCGAGACCCGCGAGAGACCGTCGAACTTGATGTTGTCCTTGGCGGTCAGCCGCCGCAACACCCGGGTGGCGCGCTGGCGCAGCGCGGCGATTTGATCGAAGGATTGCGCAAAACCGTTGACTGCCAGCGTGGCCGCCGCGAGCAACTCAATCACGCGGGCATCGCGCGCTGCGTCGTCCTGCGGCGTGCGGCGCTTTTGCACCTCGCCCAGGCGGTGATGCAAGGCCTGCACCAGGGCCGCGCGGCGCTTGGGGTTGTCCAGCAGATCGTCCTGCAGGTACGGATTGCGCTGCACCACCCAGATATCGCCCAGCACCTCGTACAACATGCGCGCGGAGCGCCCGGTGCGGCGCTCACCCCGCAGCTCGTCGAGCAGCGCCCAGGCGCGCTCACCGAGCAAACGCAGGACAATTTCCCGATCTGAAAACGAGGTGTAGTTGTAGGGGATTTCGCGCAGGCGCGGCGAATCGGAGGCGTGCGTTTCGAGCAGCGAAAGCGGCGTGGGAGCGTTCATGAGGCGGTGCGGAACCAGCAAAAAAGGCCGGATAACGATGGTACCGCAGCGCAACATACACGCACGGTGCTTATGGAAACCCCTGTTGTCACGGTCTGGAAACCCAAGTGCAATCCGGGCGTCACACTGCGGGCCCATGCTCGCGCCCTGTCCCCGTCACAAGGAGCTTTCATGACCCCCCGCATCCGTCCGACCGCCGCCGCCCTGGCGCTGTCCGCCCTGATCAGCAGCCCCGTCCACGCCGCCACCGAGGTGCAATGGTGGCATTCCATGACCGCGGTGAACAACGAATGGGTCAACGATCTGGCCAACCAGTTCAATGCCAGCCAGAGCGAATACAAGGTGATTCCCACCTTCAAAGGCAGTTACGACGAGAGCATGACCGCCGCGATTGCCGCGTTCCGTTCGGGCAACGCACCCGACATCCTGCAGGTGTTCGAAGTGGGCACCGCCACCATGATGGCCAGCAAGGGGGCCATCGTGCCGGTGGGCAAGGTGATGAGCGATGCCGGCCTGGCGTTCGACCCCAAGGCCTACATTCCCGCTGTGGCCGGCTACTACACCGCACCCAATGGCCAGATGCTGAGCTTTCCCCTTAACAGCTCCACCACCGTGTTCTATTACAACAAGGACGCCTTCAAGAAAGCCGGTCTGAATCCCGACAAAGCCCCCGTCACCTGGCCCGAGGTGTTCGAGGCAGCCAAGAAGTTGAAGGCCGCAGGCAGCACCTGCCCCATGACGCTGGGCTGGTTGGGCTGGACCCAGCTCGAAAGCTTTTCCACCTGGCACAACGTCGAGTTCGCCACCAAGGGCAATGGCCTGGGCGGCATGGACGCGCGTCTCAAGATCGATTCGCCGCTGCATGTGCGCCACATCGACAACCTGGCCAAGGCGGCTGCCGCAGGCGAATTTGTCTACAAGGGCCGCGGCTCGGCAGCGCAGGCGTCGTTCACGTCGGGCGAATGCGCCATGATCCAGACGTCGTCGGGCTTCTACGGCGACGTCGCCAAGAACGCCAAGTTCGCTTACGGTCTGGCACCCATGCCCTACTACCCCGACGTGAAAGGTGCGCCACAGAACACCGTCATCGGCGGCGCCAGCTTGTGGGTCATGGCCGGCAAGACCCCCGAGAAATACAAGGGTGTGGCCACGTTCTTTGATTTCCTGTCGCAGACCAAGGTGCAGGCCGCGAGCCACCAGCGCACCGGCTACCTGCCCATCACCCTGGCGGCCTACGACCTGACCGAAAAGTCGGGTTTCTACAAAGACCACCCCGGTACCGACGTGGCTGTACAGCAGATGATTCGCAAGACGACTGACAAGTCGCGCGGTATCCGCCTGGGCAACTACGTGCAGATCCGCACCATCGAGGACGAAGAGCTCGAACAGGTCTGGTCGGGCAAACAGACGGCCAAAGTGGCGCTGGGCAACATCGTGCGCCGGGGCGATGAGCTGCTGGCCCGTTTCGAGCGCGCCAACAAAGGGAAATAAAGCGCTGAGCTGCTGCTCCGGGCGGGTCTGACTCTTTGTGAGGAGTCAGTCCGCCCCACCCTCTGCCGCTTGCGCTTGCGTTTCAGCCCGCCGCAGCCCCCATCCGGGCATTGGTGGGCGTCTTCTTTTTTGGGTTCTCATGGAAAAACGCGTACTTTTCCGATCGACCTGGCTGCCCTGGGCGCTGATGCTGCCCCAGCTGGTCATCATCAGCGTGTTCTTTTTCTGGCCGGCCAGCCAGGCCGTGCTGCAGTCCATGCAGGTGGAAGACGCTTTCGGCCTGTCCACCGAATGGGTGGGTTTTCAGAATTTCATCCAGCTCTGGAACGACCCGAACTACCTGGCGTCGTTCAAAACCACCGCCGGGTTCTCGGTGCTGGTGGCGGGGCTCGGCATTGGCATCTCGCTGGTGCTGGCCATCTTTGCCGACCGCGTCGTGCGCGGTGCCATGGTCTACAAGACACTTTTGATCATGCCGTACGCGGTGGCGCCGGTCATTGCGGGTGTGCTGTGGGTGTTCATCTTCTCGCCCTCGATCGGGGTGGCCACGTTCGGTCTGCGCGCCGTGGGTATCGACTGGAATTTCCTGATGAACGAGGGGCAGGCGATGACGCTGATCATCATCGCCTCGGTCTGGAAGCAGATCTCCTACAACTTCCTGTTTTTCCTGGCCGGGTTGCAGTCCATACCCAAGTCCTTGATCGAGGCCGCAGCCATTGACGGCGCAGGACCTTTGCGCCGGTTCTGGAACATCCAGCTGCCGCTGCTCTCGCCAACGACGTTTTTCTTGCTGGTGATCAACATCGTCTACGCCTTTTTTGACACTTTTGGCATCATCGACGCGACCACGCTGGGCGGCCCGGGCCAGTCAACCTCCATCCTGGTCTACAAGGTGTACCAGGACGGCTTCAAGGCACTGGACCTGGGCGGTTCGGCGGCGCAATCGGTGATCCTGATGATCATCGTGGTGGCCTTGACCGTCGTGCAGTTTCGCTTCGTCGAGAAGAAAGTGCAGTACTGAAATGCCCCCACGCCCATCGCTTCGCGTATCGCTGCCACCCCGAGGGAGCGCGTCAGTGCCTTCGGGCGGCCGGGCGGCACTGCCATGATTGACCGCCGCCCCTGGCTCAACGTTTTGTCGCATGCCGTGATGATGCTTGGCGTGCTGATCGTGGCGTTCCCACTGTATCTGGCCTTCATCGCCTCAACGCACACCGCGCAGGAAATTGTGCAGGCACCCATGCCGCTCCTGCCGGGCAGCAACATGTGGGAGAGCTACCAGGCCGCGCTGCTTGGCTCGGGCAAGCTCGGCTCCAACACCACGGTGGCGCACATGATGTGGGTGAGTTTTGTCACCGCGATGGTGATCACGGTGGGCAAGATCGCGATCTCGCTGCTCTCGGCGTTTGCGATCGTGTTTTTTCGCTTCCGCTTCAAGATGCTGTGCTTCTGGGCCATCTTCGTGACGCTGATGCTGCCGGTGGAAGTGCGCATCCTGCCCACCTACAAAGTGGTGGCCGACCTCGGCATGCTCAACAGCTATGCGGGTCTGACGCTGCCGCTGATCGCCTCCGCCACCGCCACCTTTCTGTTCCGCCAATTCTTCCTGACCGTGCCCGATGAGCTGGTGGAGGCTGCGCGCATGGATGGTGCCGGACCGATGCGTTTTTTCAAAGACGTGCTGGTGCCGCTTTCCAAGACGTCGATTGCCGCGCTGTTCGTGATCCAGTTCATTTACGGCTGGAATCAGTATTTGTGGCCGCTCTTGATGACCACCAGCGAAGACATGTACCCGGTGGTGATCGGCATCAAGCGCATGGTTGCCGGCGGCGGCGATGCCGCCATCGACTGGAACGTGGCCATGGCCACCGCCATCCTGGCCATGCTGCCACCAACCTTCGTGGTGGTGCTGATGCAGAAGTGGTTCGTCAAAGGCCTGGTGGACACGGAGAAATAAGGGGCAACTGGCCCAGCTTTTTCGTTGCGGCGTCGTATTTAGCTATTATTTTTAGAGCAAATGGCCTCCATCACTCTCAAGAACATCGTCAAGCGCTACGGCGTGGGACCCAAAGCCAACCAGGTGATCCACGGCGTCAACGCCGAGATCCACGACCACGAATTTGTCGTCATCGTCGGGCCTTCGGGCTGCGGCAAATCCACGCTGCTGCGCATGGTGGCGGGGCTGGAAGAAATCTCGGGCGGCGAGATTTTGATCGGTAACCGCGTGGTCAACGATCTGGAGCCCGCGAAGCGCGATATCGCCATGGTGTTTCAGAACTACGCGCTCTATCCACACATGAGCGTGTTCGACAACATGGCGTATGGACTCAAGATTGCCAAGGTCCCCAAAGACGAGATCAAGACCCGCGTCGACAAGGCCGCCAAAATTCTGGAACTGGGCCACCTGCTGCAGCGCAAGCCGCGCGAACTCTCTGGCGGCCAGCGCCAGCGCGTGGCCATGGGCCGCGCCATCGTGCGCCAGCCCCAGGTATTTTTGTTCGACGAACCCCTGTCCAACCTCGACGCCAAGCTGCGCGCGCAGACCCGGCTGGAGATCCAGAAACTGCACCGCGAGCTCGGCATCACCTCGCTGTTTGTCACCCACGACCAGGTCGAGGCCATGACGCTGGCGCAGCGCATGATGGTGATGAACGCCGGCAAGATGGAGCAGTTCGGCACCCCCGAAGATGTGTATTCGCGCCCGGCCACCACCTTCGTCGCCAGCTTCATGGGGTCGCCGCCGATGAACCTGCTCAGCCATGCGCCCGGCGGCAAAGCCGGAAGCATCCTGGGTATACGGCCCGAGCACCTGGACATCGGCCCACCCGGTAGCAGCGACGGCTGGACACTGCAGGTGGAGACGGTGGAGCTGCTGGGCGCCGAGCGCCTGGTGCATGCGCGCCTGGGCGACGAAAAGCTGATCATCCGCACCCACGAAGACCAGGCGGCCCCCGCCGTCGGGAGCGCGATTCACGCGCAGCCGCGCGAGGAGCGGCTGCACTGGTTCGACGCGGACACGGGGCAGCGGCAATGACTGTCGGCGCGACACACTGGCCCTACCCACGCTGGATCGCCCACCGCGGCGCCGGCAAGCTCGCGCCCGAGAACACCCTGGCCGCCTTCCGCCTGGGCGCAGCGTACGGCTACCGCATGTTCGAATGCGACGCCAAGCTCAGCGCCGACGGTGTGGTGATGCTGCTGCACGACGACACACTGGAGCGCACCAGCAACGGCCAGGGCGTTGCCGGCCAGCTGCCCTGGCGCGATCTCAGTCAGCTCGACGCCGGCGCCTGGCATTCGCGCACCTACGCCGGTGAGTCGCTGCCCACGTTGGCTGCGGTGTCGCGCTGGTGCATCGCCAACGGCCTTCTGCTCAACATCGAGATCAAGCCAACGCCGGGCCTGGAGGCCGTCACCGGCGAAGCGGTGGCACGCGAGGCGCTCTGTCTGTGGGACAAAACAAGCGTGCCGCCTTTGCTGACCTCGTTTCGCCCGGAATCGCTCGCGGGTGCTCGGGCCACGGCACCGCAGCTGCCGCGCGGCCTGCTGCTCGACAGTCTGTGGTCTGGTTGCCTGCCCATGGCGGAGCAGCTCGGCTGTGTGGCGATCGTCTGCAACCATGCGCTGTGGGACACGTCCCTGGTGGCGCAGGTGCGCGCGGCCGGTATGCGCCAGCTCAGTTACACGGTGAACGACGAATGGGCCGCCCAGCGGCTGATCGATCTCGGTACCGACGGCATCATCACCGACGCTGTGGACCGCTTCGCGCCAGCGGCCTGAAAACCCAAGCGTTCAGGCGCCGCGAAAGCGCCAGGCCAGGGTGCCTTGGGCCAGCACCAGCGCGGCATAGGTCGCCATCTTGCCGTCGCGGCCAGAGTAGGCGAGCCCAGCCAGCACCACCACCACACCCACCAGCACCAGCCAGCCCAACTCGCGCCCAGGTTCGCCGCCCGATTTTCGCTGCCCGCGCCGCAGCAGCAGCGCCAACCACAGCAAGGCAGCCAGGCCCAGCGCGGGTGCGAGCAGGCCCAGCAGGTGGAACAAGGGGGCAAAAAACGTCATTTCTCGGCAGGTGGGACGGGGGACACCGGCGAATTTTATAATCGACGCATGTCTGTCTGGGCGCTCGGCATCAACCACCAAACGGCTCCGCTTGATCTGCGGGGACGATTTGCGTTCGCGCTCGATCAGATTCAGCCCACCCTGCATGGTTACCGCCAGAGCCTGCCGCGCCAACCCGAGGCCACATTGCTCTCCACCTGCAACCGCACCGAGCTGTATGCGGCCGGTGACCAGGCTGCGGTGGAGCCCACACTGGAGTGGCTGGCCCAGACCGGTGGCGTCAGCGCCCATGTGCTGCGCGACCACGCCTACATCCTGCGCGAGAACGATGCCGCGCGCCACGCCTTCCGGGTCGCCAGCGGCCTGGACAGCATGGTGCTGGGCGAGGCCCAGATCCTGGGCCAGATGAAAGACGCGGTGCGCGCGGCCGAGGAAGCCGGCGCACTGGGCACCACGTTGCACCAGCTGTTCCAGCGTTCGTTTGCGGTCGCCAAGCAGGTGCGCAGCTCCACCGAAATCGGCGCCCACTCGATCAGCATGACCGCCGCAGCGGTGCGGCTGGCTTCCCAGCTGTTCGAAGACCTGAAAGACATCCGGGTGCTGTTCGTCGGCGCGGGCGACATGATCGAGCTGGCCGCCACCCACTTCGCGGCCAAGACGCCCAAGAGCATGTCGATCGCCAACCGCACGCTGGAACGCGGCGAGAAGCTGGCCAGCCGATTCGGCGCCGAGGTGATGCGGCTGGCCGAGGTACCTGACCGCCTGCACGAGTTCGATGCTGTGGTGAGCTGCACCGCGAGCACCCTGCCCATCATCGGCCTGGGGGCGGTCGAACGCGCGCTGAAGAAACGGCGCTACCGGCCGATGTTCATGGTCGATCTCGCGGTGCCGCGCGACATTGAGGCCGAGGTCAAGGCGTTGAACGATGTGTACCTCTACACGGTGGACGATCTGGCCAGCGTGGTGCAGACCGGCAAGGACAGCCGCCAGGCCGCCGTCGCCCAGGCCGAGGCCATCATCGACGCGGGTGTGCTCAGCTTCATGCACTGGCTGGAGCAGCGCGATCCCGCGACCGGCCTGGTGCCGCTGATCCAGCAGATCAACGCCCAGGCCGACGCCTGGCGCGCCGCCGAGATGGTGCGCGCGCGCAAATTGCTCGCCAAGGGCGAGCCGGTGGAGGCGGTGCTCGAAGCGCTGTCGCGTGGCCTGACGCAGAAGATGCTGCACGGCACGTTGGCCGAGCTGCGATCTACCGACGCCGAGACGCGGGCCGCCACCGCCCACACCGTCTCGCGCCTGTTTCTGCGCGACAAATCCTAGTGAGCGGGCCGGGTTGAGCGTGCGGCGCCGGGTGCGCCGAACGCGACGGCCGTCGCGCTCACAGCCCCCGTTACAGGCACACCTCTCCCATGAAACCCTTTGTCCGCAACACCTTGCTGCGCCAACGCGCCCGCCTGCACGAGCTCGACGCCCTGCTCGCCGCACCCGACGTGGTGGACAACATGGCCCGGTTCCGCGCGCTCAGCCGCGAGCACGCGGAGGCCGGCAGCCTGGTCGAGGTGTTCAACCGCTACCTGCAGCGCGAAGCCGATCTCGCCTCCGCCCAGGAGCTGCTGCAAGACCCCGAGATGGCGGCCATGGCGCAGGATGAAATCGATCAGGCCCAAATCGAGCTGGAAACACTGGATGCCGAGTTGCAACAGCTGCTGCTACCCAAAGACCCGGACGACGAGCGCAACGCCTTTGTGGAAATTCGCGCCGGCACTGGCGGTGACGAATCGGCGCTGTTTGCCGGTGACCTGGCGCGCATGGTCACCCGCTACGCCGAGAACCAGCGTTGGACGGTGGAGGTGGTGAGCGAATCGCCAAGCGAACTCGGCGGCTACAAGGAAGTGGTGCTGCGGGTGGTGGGCCACGGCGCCTACGGTCAACTGCGTTTCGAGTCGGGCGGCCACCGCGTGCAGCGTGTACCGGCGACCGAAACCCAGGGTCGTGTCCACACCAGCGCGGCCACCGTGGCGGTGATGCCCGAACCCGATGAAACCCAGGCGGTGCAACTCAATCCGAGCGAACTGCGCATCGACACCTACCGCGCCAGCGGCGCCGGTGGCCAGCACATCAACAAGACCGATTCGGCCGTGCGCGTCACCCACCTGCCCACCGGTATTACCGCCGAATGCCAGGACGGGCGCAGCCAGCACAGCAACAAGGCCAAGGCGTTGCAGGTGCTCACGGCCCGCCTGCAGGAAAAAGACCGCAGCGAACGCGCAGCCAAGGAAGCCGCCACCCGCAAAGACCTGGTCGGCAGCGGCGACCGCAGCGACCGCATCCGCACCTACAACTTCCCCCAGGGCCGGCTGACCGACCACCGTATCAACCTCACGCTCTACAAGCTGCTGCAGGTGATGGAAGGCGACCTGGGCGACGTGATCCACGCGCTGCAGGTAGCTCGCGGCACCGAGCTGCTGGCCGAACTCGAACACCGCCTGTGACCACGCCGCAGACCCTGGCCGACGCGCTGCGTCAGGCACAAACACAAAGCCAATGCCATGGACTCACGCGGCTCGACGCCCAGCGGTTGCTGCTGCATGCGCTGGCACGCGACCCGAACGACCGCGCCTGGCTGCTCGCACACGACACCGACCCGCTGGCCACGACCGTGGCCGAACACTTCCAGGCGCTGCTCGCGCGCCAGGCCAGTGGCGAGCCGATGGCCTACCTGATCGGCGAGCAGGCATTTTTTGGCCTGAACCTGCGGATCGATCCGCGCGTGCTGGTCCCGAGACCCGACACCGAAACCCTGGTGCAGTGGGCGCTCGATCTGCTCGACAACCTGCCGCAGCCCCCGACGCTGCTCGATCTGGGCACCGGCAGCGGCGCGATTGCGCTGGCGGTGAAGTCGCAGCGCCCCGACGCCACGGTGCACGCCAGCGACGCCAGCCAGCCGGCGCTGGCGCTGGCACGAAGCAACGCCGAGCGGCTGGGTCTGGCCATCACCTTCCACACCGGCAACTGGCTCGGCGCGGTACCCGGCATGCGCTTTCACCTGATCGCCAGCAACCCGCCTTACATCGCCGAGGGCGACCCGCACCTGAGCGCGTTACACCATGAACCCACCAGCGCCCTGACCGCCGGCCCCGATGGCCTGGACGACATCCGCGCCCTGGTCGATCAGGCACCCAGTTGCCTGCACCCCGGTGGCTGGCTGCTGCTGGAACACGGCCACGATCAGGCCGAGCGGGTGTGCGCCCTGCTGCAGGCGCGCGGCTTCGAACCGGTGACCAGCCGCAATGACATCGCGGGCATTACACGCTGCAGTGGTGGGCGCTGGCCGGTACGGCGATAATTGCGTTTTTCCGCGGGTGTTTCCCGCCTCCCCGTGAACAAGGAAGTTTCTGCCATGAGCGACGCCCAGACCCAGATCGACCAGCTGGTCAAGACCAACGACATCGTCCTCTTCATGAAGGGCAATGCCAGTTTCCCCATGTGCGGCTTCTCGGGCCGCGCGATCCAGATCCTCAAGGCCTGCGGTGTCGACACCAAGGCGGTGAAGACCGTCAATGTGCTGGACGACGAGGGCGTGCGCCAGGGCATCAAGGAATACAGCAACTGGCCCACGATTCCGCAGCTCTATGTCAAAGGCGAGTTTGTTGGCGGTTCCGACATCATGATGGAGATGTACGAATCGGGCGAGCTGCAGCAGGTGATCAACGGCCAGGCCTGAGCCACCCGCCGCGCCCGCCAGCCGCCTTCGGGCGGCTTTTTTGTGGCTGCACAACAGGTCCATGCTGCGCGGTTTTGCACGCTGGCGCCAATTCGTTTTGCAAACTGTGTTTTTCCCGGCTTTTCCGCCATTGAGGCCGGCCACCGCTTGTGCTTGAATGAACCTGTTGTTGAACCTCGCAGGAGAACCGCATGAGCTCACGCAGCCTGGTCGCTTCCCCCTCCCTGGGTCTGCCCATCGCCCAGATACGCAGCGTGTTCAGCGCCGACGACGTCGAGCGCAAGCTGGCCAAGTTGCAATCCAGCGGCAACGAGCGCGAACACGAGGTGTTGCGCAACACCTGGCAGCGCATGCTCGAGCGCGGGCCCGAGCGCTTCGCGGTCAAGCCCTCGGGTGTGCCCGACATGGCTCCACTCTACGATCTGCTGCCCAATTTCGCCGAGGTGCTCGACGATGTGAAGCGCCACGTGGCGCTCAGCCAGGACAGCCGCGACAGCCTGGAGGTCACACCCATCCTGTTGCTCGGCCCGCCCGGCGTGGGCAAGACCCATTTCGCGCGCCAGATCGCCGACCTGCTGGGCACCAGCATGAGCCTGGTGTCCATGAGCTCCATGACGGCGGGCTGGCTGCTCTCGGGCTCGTCCTCGCAATGGAAAGGTGCCAAACCGGGCAAGGTGTTCGAGGCGCTGGTGGACGGGCAATACGCCAACCCGGTGATCGTGGTCGACGAAATCGACAAGGCCAGCGCCGACGCGCAATACGACCCGCTGGGTTCGCTCTACAGCCTGCTGGAGCACGACACCGCGCAAAGCTTTGTGGACGAGTTCGCCGAGGTGCCGATCGACGCCAGCCAGGTCATCTGGATCACCACCGCCAACCACGAGCGCGGCATTCCCGAGCCGATCCGCAACCGCATGAACGTGTTCGAGATCACCGCGCCCACGCCAGACGCTGCGCGCAAGATCGCCGCCCATCTCTACCGCGACATCCGTGGTGAACACGACTGGGGCCAGCGCTTCGAGCCCGAGCCGGCGCCCGATGTGCTGGACCAGCTGGCCACCCTAGCTCCGCGCGAGATGCGCCGATCCCTGGTCACCGCGTTTGGCAACGCCCGGCTGGACAGCCGCTACCGCATCGAAGCCAACGATCTGCCCAGAACCGGCAGCGGCAAGGCGCGCATCGGGTTTTTGCAATGAGCGCCCATCTGGCGTGTCAGGCGTCCGAATGCACCCAGTTCTTCTGCGCGGCATACACCGCATTCGGGTACTCGGCCCGCCCTCGGCTGCCGTTGTAGCGGCCCAGCGCCAAGAAGGTATCGCCGCGCTCGCGGTCCAGGTAGTGACGCAGGATCACGCAACCAAAGCGCAGGTTGGTCTGCATGTTGAACAGCCTGCCCGGGTCGCCATCCCCGATCACACGCGACCAGAACGGCATGATCTGCATGTAGCCGCGGGCACCCACGCTCGAGATCGCGAACTTGCGAAACGCGCTCTCCACCTGGATCAGGCCCATGACCATGGTGGTGTCGAGTCCCGCGCGTCGCGACTCGTACCAGGCAGTCTGCAGGAATTCGATGCGGGTCTGGAAATCGGGTTTCCGCTTCTTCAGGCGTTCGCTCATGGCTCCGAGCCACCGCAGATGGGCGAGCCGCTTGTCCAGATCGCTGAACGCCGGCACCGGTGGCGCGCTGTTCGCAATCGCGGCACTCAGCGCCGATCGCACCGAGTCGGCCAGCGGCTCCTCCAGCTGACCGCCCGCGTGCGCCGCCACCGGCAAACCGAGCAGCGTCAGACCGCCAGCCCCCAACGCACCGATGGCGGCTCGGCGGCCGACCGATGTGGCGCCGAGTTCTTCCGGCAGGCCGCGGCCCTTCATGCCAACAGTCATGCGACCAAGCGGCCTTTCAGGAAATCGAGCGCATCCTGAGCCACCACCTTGGTGGCGGCCGCGTCACGCCGGTGCTGGTACTCGACCATCCCATCCTTGAGACCCTTGTCGCCGATGGTGACGCGGTGCGGCACACCGATCAGCTCCCAGTCGGCAAACATGGCGCCCGGGCGCTCACCACGGTCGTCAAGCAGCACATCGACACCGGCGGCCAGCAGCTGCCCGTACAAGGCCTCGGCCGCGGCTTTCACCTCGGCGCTGCGGTCCATGCCGATCGGGCAGATCACCACGGTGAACGGTGCGATCGCGTCGGGCCAGATGATGCCGCGCTCGTCGTGATTCTGTTCGATCGCCGCCGCCGGCAGGCGGGTGATGCCGATACCGTAGCAACCCATCTCGAACGGCGCGGGTTTGCCGTCTTCGGCCAGAAAGGTGGCGTTCATGGCCTGGCTGTACTTGGTGCCGAGGTAGAACACGTGGCCCACCTCGATGCCGCGCTCGATCGCCAGCGCGCCTTGCCCGTCGGGCGAAGGATCGCCCTCGACCACGTTGCGGATGTCGACCACGAGATCGGGTTCGGGCAGGTCGCGGCCCCAGTTGACGCCGGTGAAGTGGAAGTCCACAGCGTTGGCGCCACAGATCCAGTCGGCCATCACCGCCACGTCGCGATCGGCGACCAGCTTGACCGGTTGCCTGAGCCCGATCGGTCCCAGATAGCCGGGCTTGCTGCCGAAGTGCGCCTCGATCTCGGGCACGGTGGCAAACCGGAAACCCGCATCCAGCCCCGGCACCTTGCTCACCTTGACCTCGTTCATGTCGTGGTCGCCGCGCAGCAGCAACAACCAGACCTGGCTCTTGACGATTTCACCGGTGCCGTTGAGTTCGTCGGTCGCCAGCACCAGCGATTTCACCGTGGTTGCCAATGGCACACCCAGCAGCCCGGCCACGTCGGCGCAGGTGCTTTTGCCAGGGGTTGGTGTCTTCACCATCGCGTTCACCGCCGCGGCACGAGGGCCCGTCGGCGCCAGCGCCTCCGCCTTTTCCATGTTGGCAGCGTACGCGCTGGCCGGGCAGTAGACGATGGCGTCTTCGCCGGTGGCCGCAATCACCTGGAACTCCTCGCTCAGATCGCCACCGATGGCGCCGCTGTCGGCTGCCACCGCTCGGTAGCGCAGGCCGAAGCGGTCGAAGATGCGGCGGTAGGCGGCCGCCATCACCTGGTAACTGGCCTTGGCCGCTGCTTCATCGCGGTCGAAACTGTAGGCGTCCTTCATGATGAACTCGCGGCCGCGCATCAGTCCGAAGCGCGGCCGGCGCTCGTCGCGAAACTTGGTCTGGATCTGGTAGAAATTTTTTGGCAGTTGCTTGTAGCTGCGCAGTTCCTGGCGCGCGATATCGGTCACCACCTCTTCGCTGGTGGGCTGCACGATGAAGTCGCGGCCATGGCGATCCTGGATGCGCAGCAACTCCGGACCCATTTTCTCGAAGCGCCCGGTCTCCTGCCAGTACTCCGCCGGCTGCACCACCGGCATGGAGAGCTCCACCGCCCCGGCCCGATTCATCTCCTCGCGCACGATACGCTCAACCTTCTGGATCACGCGCAGGCCCATGGGCATGTAGGTGTAGATGCCGGCACCCAGCTTTTTGATCATGCCGGAACGTGTCATGAGCCGGTGGCTCACCACCTCTGCATCGGCGGGTGCTTCCTTGAGGGTGGAAATGAAAAACTGGGAGGCTTTCATGCAGGGTGGGGCCACGCAGGCCGGACTGTAAGGTGGTTGAAGCTTGAGATGGCGGGCCGATCAGCCCGCCGGGGGCGGCGCCGCGAGTCGGTGTTTACCCGGTTTCTGAGCCGGTGGACACGGGCTTGGGAGCGCAATCTGTCATGCGCGATGCATAATCCAGACAGTTTAAAAAATTGAGGTTGATTATGCTTGACAGGGAAGGCTTCAGGCCCAATGTCGGCATCATTCTGCTCAACCAGCGAAACCAGGTGTTCTGGGGCAAACGCATCCGCTCTCACTCTTGGCAGTTTCCGCAAGGTGGCATCGACCGAGGCGAAACGCCGGAGCAGGCGATGTACCGCGAACTGCACGAGGAAGTGGGACTCAAGCCCGAACATGTGAGTATCGTGGCCCGCACCCGGGACTGGTTGCGCTACGAGGTGCCCGACCGCTTCATCCGCCGCGACGCGCGTGGCCATTACAAAGGTCAAAAACAGATCTGGTATTTGCTGCGCCTGACCGCAGGTGACTGGCAGCTCAATCTGCGCGCGACCAGCCACCCCGAGTTCGATGCTTGGCGCTGGCACGATTACTGGGTGCCGTTGGACGTGGTGGTCGAGTTCAAGCGTGGTGTCTACGAGCTCGCATTGACCGAGCTGGAGCGTTATCTGCCTCGCTACGAGAGCCGCAACCGCTACCTGCATGGCGGCGGAGGACGTGGCTGGGGAGACAATGAACGCCAGTCAACCAGCACCGGCACCATGCACCACATGGAGTTGCCACCAGGGGCCAGCTTCGATCCCCATCCGCCGGGTCAGACCCCGCCGGAGAAGCCCGCCAAATAGCGGCCAGAGCAAGTGGTTCAGCTGCGCGTCAACACCAGGTTGTCGCGGTGGATCATCTCCGGCTCCGCCACGAAGCCGAGCAGGCGCTCGAAATCACCCGAGGATTTTCGACACAACAAGCGCGCCTCGGAACTTGCGTAATTGGCGAGACCGCGCGCCACTTCCTTGCCCGTCGGGCTGCGCACCGCGATCACATCACCGCGTGAAAAATCACCCTCCACCGCGGTCATGCCGATCGGCAACAAGCTCTTGCCCTCACCCACAATTTTGCCCACTGCGCCGTCGTCCACCACCACCGCGCCCCGCAACTGAAGATGATCAGCCATCCAGCGTTTGCGCGCCTGGTGTTTGGGTGTGTGCGCGAGCAGGCTGGTGCCAATCGCCTCGCCGGAGCACAAGCGCTGCAACACATGGGGTTCACGCCCCCAGGCGATCACGGTGGATGCGCCAGAGCCGGCGGCCCGCTTGGCCGCCAGAATCTTGGTGATCATGCCGCCGGTGCCAATGCCCGAACCCGCACCACCGGCCATCTCCTCCAGCTGCGGATCCCCTGCCTGGGCCTGGTGCACGAACTCGGCCGCCGGGTCGCGACGCGGATCGGCGGTGTACAGGCCTTTCTGGTCGGTCAGGATGACCAGTGCATCGGCCTCCACCAGATTGGCCACGAGCGCACCCAGTGTGTCGTTGTCGCCAAACTTGATCTCGTCGTTGACCACCGTGTCATTTTCATTGATCACCGGCACCACACCCAGCTTCAGCAAGGTGAGCAGCGTCGAGCGGGCGTTGAGGTATCGCTCGCGGTCGGCCAGATCGGCGTGGGTCAGGAGCACCTGAGCACTGCCCACGCCGCATTCACGCAGCTTGCTCTCGTACATCTGCACCAGCCCCATCTGCCCCACGGCAGCGGCCGCCTGCAGCTCGTTCACCTCTTTGGGCCGCACCCGCCAGCCCAGACGCTTCATGCCTTCGGCAATTGCGCCGCTGCTCACCATGATCAGCTCGCGCCCTTGTTTAACAAGCGTTGCCAGCTCATGGCTCCATTGGCCGATCGCCTGCTCATCCAGCCCGCGGCCCTCGTTGGTCACCAGGCTGGACCCCACCTTGACCACGATGCGTCGGGCATTTTTCAACGCACTCGTCTGGCCTGCAGGGGCCACGGAACCGGTCAACATGTCGCTCATGCGCAAACAGATCTGTAGAGAGAAAGGAAAATGACGCCCGCCGCGCTCAGAGGCCGCGAGGATCGTCCACGAAACGCGGATCCACCACCTCTTCGGGTTGGTGCGAACGGAATTCTTTGGCCAGGTATTCGTACACGGACTTCACCAGGCGTTCACAACCCTCCCGGGTAAGGGCGGATATCTCGAACACCGGCCCTTTGAAGCGCAGCCGTTTCACAATGTCCTTGACACGCGCCTCGCGCTCTTCGATCGGCACCATGTCGAGTTTGTTGAGCACCAGCCAGCGTGGCTTCTCGTACAGCTTCTGATCAAATTTCTTGAGCTCGACCACGATCGCCTTGGCCTGTGCCACGGGATCAACGCCCTCGTCGAACGGCGCAGCGTCCACCATGTGAAGCAACACGCGGGTGCGCTGCAAGTGGCGCAGGAACTGGTGACCCAGACCCGCACCTTCTGACGCACCTTCGATCAAGCCGGGCACATCGGCAACCACAAAACTCTTTTCCGGCGCCACACGCACAACACCCAGATTGGGATGCAGGGTGGTGAACGGGTAATCGGCGATTTTCGGCCGCGCGTTGGACACGGCAGCAATCAAGGTCGATTTGCCTGCGTTGGGCATGCCGAGCAGGCCAACGTCCGCCAGAACCTTGAGCTCCAGTTTGAGTGAGCGCCGCTCACCCGCCCAGCCGGGCGTCTTCTGCCGCGGCGCGCGGTTGGTCGAGCTCTTGTAATGCATGTTGCCAAAGCCGCCGTCGCCACCTTTGGCCAGGGTGATCTGCTCACCGGCGACCAGCAACTCGTGCAGCACCTCACCGGTCTCGGCGTCGGCGATGATGGTGCCAACCGGCATCTTGAGCACGATGTCGTCACCCTTGACGCCGAACATGTCGGAACCTTTACCGTGCTCGCCGCGGTGCGCTTCGAAACGGCGGGTGAATCGGAAATCCACCAGCGTGTTCAGGCTGGCATCGGCCACCGCGAGCACATGGCCACCGCGGCCCCCATCGCCGCCGTCTGGGCCGCCAAACTCTTTGTATTTCTCGTGCCGGAATGACGCGCAGCCGTTGCCGCCGTCGCCCGCAGCGACGTCAATCGTGGCTTCGTCCACAAACTTCATGCCATGCCTTCCAAGAATCCCAACAAAAAAAGCCCGCGACCGCGGGCTTTTTGCAGCAACGAGCCAACCACCTGACCCGAGATTCTCTCGGGAGCCGGGCAGCGGGTCTGCCCGTCAGACGGGCGTGATGCTCACCACGTGGCGGTTCAATGCGCCCTTGATGCCAAACGAGACGTGACCGTCTGCGATGGCGAACAGGGTGTGGTCCTTGCCCACGCCGACATTGTTACCGGGGTGGAACTTGGTACCGCGCTGGCGCACGATGATCGAGCCTGCGCTAACCAATTCACCACCAAAAGCCTTCACACCAAGCATTTTTGGCTTGGAATCGCGGCCGTTTCGCGTAGAGCCGCCGCCTTTTTTCTGTGCCATCTTGACCTACTCCTCAGGCTGCGATCGATGCGATCTGCAGTTCGGTGAAATTCTGACGATGCCCCTGGCGCTTCTGGTAGTGCTTGCGACGGCGCATCTTGAAGATGTGCACCTTGTCGTGCCTGCCATGGGCCAACACCGTGACCGTGACCGTTGCGCCGGATACCAAGGGAGTGCCGACCTTGATCTCGCTGCCGTTGCCGACCGCAAGAACCTGATCAATCACGATCTCTTGGCCCACATCCGCAGCAATCTGTTCTACTTTAATTTTTTCGCCAGCAGCAACACGATACTGTTTGCCACCGGTTTTTATGACCGCGTACATATGAACCTCTTGAAAAATCCACGAATGGATGATCGGCAGACGAAATTCCACCGAACCTCGAATTTTAGCATGGGTCAGAACGGGATTTCAAGCACGTCGCGCGCAAGCCATTTGCCGAAAAACCCCATGCACACCGGGCACCGCCGCTCCAGGCTGGCACATCAGCCACCGCCCGGCAGCTTCCTATAATTCTGGGCTGCCGACCGCAGAGCACCCCGACGACGCCCCCTCCTTTTCTGGACCGACTCCATCTTGAACGCAGCGAACAGCCAAACGTCCAATCCGCTGGACCTGATCAGCCAAGACATGGAGCGGGTCGACCAGGTGATCGGCGAGCGGTTGACCACAGACGTGCCGCTGGTCCGTGAAGTGGCCCAATACATCATCGGCGCTGGCGGCAAGCGCCTGCGCCCGGCGCTGCTGCTGCTGATCAGCGGCGCGCTGGGCAGTAACCATCCGCACCGCCACACCCTGGCCGCCGTGGTGGAGTTCATCCACACCGCCACCTTGCTGCACGACGACGTGGTCGACGAGTCCACCCTGCGCCGTGGGCGCGCCACCGCCAACGAGAAGTTCGGCAACGCCGCCAGCGTGCTGGTCGGAGATTTCCTCTATTCGCGCGCCTTCCAGATGATGGTCGACGTGAATCAGATGCGGGTCATGCAAGTGCTATCCGACGCCACCAACGTGATCGCCGAAGGTGAGGTGATGCAGCTGATGAACATGCACGACGCGTCACTCGACGAATCCGCTTATCTGCGGGTGATCCGCTCCAAGACCGCCAAGTTGTTCGAAGCCAGCGCCCGACTGGCCCCCATTCTTGCGGGCGCCGACGAAACCACGGAAATGCTGTGCGCCAGCTACGGCCAGGCCCTGGGCACCGCCTTCCAAGTGATCGACGACGTACTCGACTACGAGGGAAACAGCGAGGAACTCGGCAAGAATCTGGGCGACGATCTGCGCGAGGGAAAGGTCACCCTGCCCATCATTTGCGCCCTGAAGCGCGCAACACCCGAGGAACGAGCCCTGATTCAGGGAGCCATCGAGCAAGGGGCGTTGACGCATCTGCCTGACATTCTGGACATCATTGCCCGCACGGGTGCGCTGGATGCGGCCCGCGCCAGCGCTATGGCGGAAGCACAGCGCGCGGTCGAGGCGGCTAAGCGTCTGCCAGAAAATGTGCACAGCGACGCTTTGCTACAATTGGCTGCCGGCCTGTTGGAGCGAAGATCCTAGGGCCAATTTTGGTGGCCTTGCGGTTGCCAATCGGCTGTTGCACAGCCAATTCGGGGTGTAGCTTAGCCAGGTAGAGCGCTACGTTCGGGACGTAGAGGCCGGAGGTTCGAATCCTCTCACCCC
>CAYRIT010000055.1:15109-19938 GCA_964424415.1 uncultured Hydrogenophaga sp. | reverse complement strand
AGACCTTCATCATCGTGGCCTTGACGTGCAGCGAGAACATCACGCCGGTCTTGCGTGCGTCCTCGATCTGCTTTTCATAGAACTCCAGCAGTGCCTTCTTGCTCATGAACATGGAGTCGATGACCTCGCGGTCCTTCAAGGCCACCTTGGGCTTGAGGACGATGGTCTTGCCGCTCTTGGTCATCAGCTCCATCTTCACGTCGCGCGCACGGTCCAGCGTCATCGACTTTTCGCCGTGGTAGAAGTCGCCGTGGTGCATGTGCGAGACGTGCGAGCGTGAAGCCTGGCTCCACTCGGCCATGCTGTGCGGGTGCTTGCGTGCGTACTCCTTCACCGCGCGCGGTGCGCGGCGGTCCGAGTTGCCTTCGCGCAGCACCGGGTTGACCGCGCTGCCGATGCACTTGGCATAGCGGGCCCGGATGGATTTCTCTTCCTCCGTCTTGGGCGACTCGGGGTAATCGGGCAGCGCATAGCCCTTGGCCTGCAGCTCTTTGATCGCGCTCATGAGTTGGCCCACCGAGGCGCTGATGTTGGGCAGCTTGATGATGTTGGCGTCGGGCTGCAGCGTGAGCTTGCCCAGCTCGGCCAGGTTGTCGGGCACCCGCTGCGACTCGCTCAGCACCTCGGGAAACGCGCTCAGCACCCGGGCGGCGACCGAGATGTCGCTGGTTTCCACGTGGATGCCCGCTGGCGCCGTGAACGCCTGGATCACAGGCAGAAATGCGCGGGTCGCCAGCAGCGGCGCCTCGTCGGTCAGCGTGTAGATGATGGTGGGTTGCTGGTCGCTCATGTTGTCTCTCCGTGGTTCGGTAGGAAATTTTTGCCGGTGGTACCGGCCTTCAGCGGTGGGTCAGATCTTCAACGAACTTGCTTGCAAGGCACTGACCCGCAGTTCGAATTTTGAACTGCTATCTTACGATGCGAAAACGGAACGGGGCAGCAGCCACACCGATGGGCAGATCGACGCGGTGCGAACAAGAAAAAGGCCCGAAGGCATGACCTTCGGGCCTTTGGGCCGGGTGCGGCTAGCGCAATCAGGCGAAGTTGGTCTCGGCAAACGACCAGTTCACCAGCTTGTCGAGGAAGGTCTCGACGAACTTGGGGCGTGCATTGCGGTAGTCGATGTAGTAGGCGTGTTCCCACACGTCCACGGTCAGCAACGCCTTGTCGCCGGTGGTCAGCGGGGTGCCGGCGGCGCCCATGTTGACGATGTCCACCGAGCCGTCGGCCTTTTTCACCAGCCAGGTCCAGCCCGAGCCGAAGTTGCCCACGGCGCTCTTCACAAAGGTTTCCTTAAAGGCCGTGTAGCTGCCGAACTTGGCGGTGATGGCGGCCGCCAGCGCGCCGGACGGCTCACCACCACCGTTGGGCTTCATGCAGCTCCAGAAAAAGGTGTGGTTCCAGATCTGCGCGGAGTTGTTGTAGATGCCGCCGCTCGATTTTTTGACAATGGACTCCAGATCCATGCTCTCGAACTCGGTGCCTTTTTGCAGGTTGTTGAGGTTGACCACATAGGCGTTGTGGTGCTTGCCGTGGTGGTACTCCAGGGTTTCCTTGGAGTAATGCGGCGCCAGGGCGTCGATGGCATAGGGCAAGGCGGGCAAGGTGTGTTCCATGGTGTTTCCTCTTGAGTTTTCGTGAGTGATTCGGGCGAAAGTGCCATCCTGACAGCTCTCGCTCGTGGTCATTGTAGGCAGGGACGCCATGAGCGCCCTTGTGTCAGGGGTTTTGTGCGCCCGGCCTCAGCGATCCACCGTGAGGCCAATCTGGCCATCGCTCACGGTGGCGCGCACCGCCTGCCCGGGTTGCGCCTGGGCGGTGCGGGTGATGGTGTTGCCAGCCTGGTCGCTCAGGTAGGCATAACCGCGCTCCAGCACCAGTCGGGGATCGAGCAAGGCCAGCGCGCTGGCCTGGCGCTGCCAGCGCTCCTGCTGCTGGCGCAAAGCCCGTTGCAGCGTCGGTGGCAGCGCCAGCGCCAGCGTCTGCACCCGGTTGCGCTGCTGCTGAGCCGTCAGCAGCAGGCTGCTTTGCAAACGGTGTTGCAGGTGCGCCAGATCGTGGCGGCCGTCGTGCAGACGGGTCGACGGCCGACCCAGACGCTGCGCAATGCGGTCCAGCCGCTGCGCGCCCTGGTCGAGCGCGGTGTGCACCGCGCCGCTCAGACGCTCGTGCAGGTAGTCAAGTTCACCCAGCCGCTGCTCGCGCGCCGGCGCGCAGAGCTCGGCGGCGGCGGTGGGTGTGGGCGCGCGCAGGTCGGCCGCGAAGTCGGACAGAGTGAAGTCGGTCTCGTGGCCCACACCACACACCAGTGGCATCGGCGACCGCGCCACCAGACGCACCACCGCCTCGTCGTTGAACGACCACAGGTCTTCAAGCGAGCCACCTCCCCGCACCAGCAGCAAGACGTCGAACGGCCCTGCGGCGTCGAAATCGACGTAGGCACGCTGCAGCGCGGCGCAAATCTCGCCCGGCGCCTGAGCACCCTGCACCGAGGCCGGGTAGATACGCACCGGCAGATGGGGCACACGGCGCCGCAGCGTGGTGGCCACATCGCGCAGCGCCGCAGCACCGAGCGAAGTCACCACCGCAATGCCGTGTGGCTGCACCGGCAAGGCGCGCTTGCGCGCCACGTCGAACAGGCCTTCGGCCTCCAGCTGCGCCTTCAGACGCAGGAACTGCTCGAACAGCGCGCCCTGTCCCGCCGGCTTGAGCCGATCCACGATCAGCTGCAGATCGCCGCGCGGGCCGTACACATCGAACTTGCCCTGGGCCTCCACCAGCTGGCCGTCGCGGGGCGAAAAGCTGAGCTGATCGGCCGAGCGGCGAAACAGCGCGCAGCGCACCTGGCCGCTGTCGTCCTTGAGCGAAAAGTAGCAATGTCCACTGGCCGCACGCGAAAAGCCCGAAAGCTCGCCGCGCACCGTGACCGGGTTGAACCGGGCGGCCAGGGTATCGGCCACCGCACGCATGAGCGGGCCGACTGCCCAGACACGCGGGCTGCCCTGGGGTTCGAGATCGGGAAATGCGTCAGCCACGGGGCTCTCCGGACCAAATGTGTCCACAGGCCCCGCCGATGCTGGCCGCTGAGGTGGCACACCACAAAACCACATCAGCTGCCGGCCAAGCGCTTGATTTCAAAGCCTTTTGTGGTGCCTGTTTTGTCATCGATCTGTCCAAATCCAGCAGGGACGCGGCATCGGGGCGGGAGAGTGCGAGGTTCTTCACAAAGTTATCCACAGAATCTGTGCATACCCGCGAACGGGCAACCGGTGGTGTGGACCGGAAGGGCGGACGGGGCACCAGCGGAGCCCTGCGCCATAATTCCGGATCGCCCATCTTGCCTGTTTTTGCCTGGAGCCCTGTTGTGTTTTCCATCATCGAAGCGGCCGGCTGGCCGATCTGGCCCCTGATCGCGTGCTCCGTGCTGGGCCTGGCACTGGTCATCGAACGCTTCATCAGCCTCAAATCCAACAAGATCGTGCCCCCGAAGCTGCTCGACGAAGCCATGATGGTGTCGCGCAACGGGGTGCCGGGGCCCGACGTGGTGACCCAGCTGGAGCAGAACTCGGCCTTGGGCATGGTGCTGGCCAGCGGCTTTCGCACCCTCAACAGCAACCCGCGCGCCACCGAGCAAGATCTGCGCGCCTCGCTGGAGGGTGCCGGGCGCCAGGCGGCGGCAAAACTGCAGCGTTACCTTGGGGCGCTGGCCACGATCGCCTCGGCCGCACCGCTGCTCGGCCTGCTGGGCACGGTGATCGGCATGATCGAAATTTTCGGCTCGCAGGGCAGCGCCGGTGGCATGGGCGTCGCGCCCGGCGGCGGCAATCCGGAGCAGCTCGCGCGCGGCATTTCGATTGCGCTGTACAACACCGCCTTCGGTCTGATGATCGCGATTCCCGCGCTCATCTTCTGGCGCTACTTCCGGGGCCTGGTCGACGGTTACCTGCTGAGCATGGAGCTGGCGGCCGACCGCTTCGCGCGCCACCTGATGAACGTGCGCAAATAAGGCCCTGACCCACCCCTGGGAGCATCCATGAACTTTCGCCCCGCCACCCGCGACGAGCCCGAGATCAACCTGATCCCGTTCATTGACATTCTTCTGGTGGTGCTCATCTTCCTGATGCTCACCACCACTTACAGCAAGTTCACCGAACTCAAGGTGAACCTGCCGGTGGCCGATGCCGAGGCGCAGCGCCAGAACCCGAAAGAGGTGATCGTGGCCGTGGGCAGCGACGGCCGCTACGCGATCAACAAAACGGTACTCGACGGGGTCAGCGTCGAACGGCTTACCCGGGCGCTGGCCGAGGCCACACAAAACAACCGCGAGATGGTGGTAATCATCAGCGCCGATGCCACCGCAACGCATCAGTCGGTCATCAACGTGATGGACGCCGCGCGCCGCGCCGGCCTGGTGCAGATCACCTTTGCCACCCAGCAACCGGGTGCCGGTCGTCGGCCCTGACGCCGCGGTGCGCTGGCTGCGGACGGCTCAACCCGTGACGCCATGACCGGCTCGCCGCACAATGCGCGGGCCCGGCGCGAAGCCCGCTGGCAAGCCTGGGCACAACACAAAAGCTGGCCCGCGCGCCTGCTGTGGCCGGTGGCACAGATCTATGCCGCGCTCAGCGCCTTGCGCCGCGCCGGTTACACCACCGGTTGGCTGACCACCGAGCGGCTGCCGGTGCCGGTGGTTGTGGTCGGCAACGTGGTCGCCGGGGGCGCAGGCAAGACACCCACGGTGATCGCGCTGGTACACCACCTGCAGCGCCAAGGCTGGCGACCCGGTGTGGTGTCCCGGGGCCACGGCCGCACCAGTGACGCGCTGGTGC
>CAYRIT010000055.1:0-15009 GCA_964424415.1 uncultured Hydrogenophaga sp. | reverse complement strand
GGTGCAGGTGCAGGTGCAGGTGCAGGTGAGCAGTACAACCACGCCTGCCGAAGCGGGCGACGAGCCGCTGCTGATCCACCGGGCCACCGGCGCGCCCGTGTGTGTGGGCCGCCGACGCGCCGACGCGGCGCGGGCCCTGCTGGCGCAGCACCCCGATGTGGATGTGATCGTGTGTGACGATGGTCTGCAGCACCTGTCCCTGGGCCGCGACCTGTCGATCGCGGTGTTCGACGAGCGCGGCGTCGGCAACGGCTGGCCGCTACCGGCCGGCCTGCTGCGTGAGCCCTGGCCGCCGCAAGCGGGCGGCCGCCATCGGCCTGATCTGCTGCTGGTTCAGGGTCGCGAGGGAACGCCAGCCATCGAACTCGCCACCGGTGGCATCCCGCGCTTCGACGCCCAGCGTCGCCTCGCCGACGCGGTTCACAACCTGGCGGGCGAGAAACGCCCGCTGGCGGCGCTGCGCGATCAGCCGCTGACAGCCCTGGCAGGCATCGCCCGCCCAGGCGCTTTCTTCTCCATGTTGCGCGCGCGCGGGCTGACGGTGGGACAGGAAGCCCCGTTGCCCGACCATGCCGATGCGGCGGCCTACCGGGATCTGCTGAGCCACGTGAGCGGACCCCTGATCTGCACCGAAAAAGACGCGGTCAAACTCGCCGCGTTGCTGGCGGGCGAAACACCGGATTTGCACAAAAGGATCTGGGTGGCACCGCTGGAGCTCAGGCCAGAACCTGGCTTTTTCGCTGCGGTGGACATGGCGCTGGCGGCGCCGATCCACGGCCGGGCGCCCGTCGCCTGAATCCCGTGCGCACTATCATCGCGCCATGGACACCAAACTGCTTGAATTGCTGGTCTGCCCGGTCACCAAGGGCCCCCTGATCTACCTGCGCGATCGGCAGGAACTCCTGTCGCGCAGCGCGCGGCTGGCCTACCCGGTGCGCGATGGCATTCCCATCCTGCTTGAGCACGAAGCGCGCACCATCAGCGACGAAGAAGCCGAACGGTCCAGCTCGCCACCACCCGCACCATGAGCACGGCGGGCACCGCAGTCGGCTTCACCGTGCTGATTCCGGCCCGGCTGGCCTCCACCCGCCTGCCCGACAAACCGCTGGCCGACATTGCCGGCATTCCGATGGTGGTCCGGGTCGCGCAGCGGGCGCGCCAGAGCGGCGCAGATCGGTGTGTGGTGGCAGCGGACCATGAGCGCATCGTGCAGGCCTGCCAGTCCCATGGCATCCCCACCGTACTGACCCGGCCCGACCACAGCTGCGGCAGCGACCGGCTGGCCGAGGCCTGCGAGCTGCTCGACCTGTCGGATGACGCGGTGGTGGTCAATGTGCAGGGCGACGAGCCGCTGATCGATCCCGCGCTCATCGATGCGGTGGCGACCGAGCTGCAGGCCCGGCCGGACTGCGTGATGAGCACCGCCGCCCACCGCATCGGTGCCATGGCCGATTTCCTCAACCCCAACGTCGTCAAGGTGGTGCTCGATCGCCATCGCACCGCGCTCTACTTCAGCCGCGCGCCGATCGCCTGGTGGCGCGACGGCATGGCAGCCGGCACAGCGACCTGCACCCTGCCCTCGCCAGCGCCACTGCGCCACATCGGGCTCTACGCCTATCGGGCGGGTTTCCTGCGCCGGTTCCCCTCGCTCGCGACCTCGCCCCTGGAACTCACCGAGTCGCTGGAGCAGCTGCGGGTGCTGTGGCACGGCGAGCGCATCGCGGTGCACATCAGCGCTCAGGCGCCTGGGGCCGGCGTCGACACGCCCGAGGACTTGGCGCGGGTACGCGCCGTTTTCGCCGCCGTTTGAAGCCCGATGGGCGAGCTTGCTCGCTGTAAGCGGAGGTCAGGAACCTGCGTGCTATCCTCGCCCGCGATACCCCCCGGTCCCCTCCGTGGGGTGGCTGCCCGAGACCAGCGGCCACTGACCGAAACACCAAACCAAGGACAGCGATGCGACTGATTCTGTTGGGCGCTCCCGGCGCCGGCAAAGGCACCCAGGCCACCTTCATCTGCCAGAAATACGGCATTCCCCAGATTTCCACCGGCGACATGCTGCGCGCTGCGGTCAAAGCCGGCACACCGCTGGGCCTGCAGGCCAAAGGCATCATGGAATCGGGCGGCCTGGTGAGTGACGACCTGATCATCAACCTGGTGAAAGAGCGCATTGCCCAGGCCGACTGCGCCAACGGTTTTCTGTTCGACGGCTTCCCGCGCACCATTCCCCAGGCCGATGCGATGAAGGCCGCCGGGGTGAAGCTCGATTACGTGCTGGAAATCGACGTACCGTTCGACGCCATCGTCGAGCGCATGAGCGGGCGCCGCTCGCACCCGGCCTCGGGTCGCACCTACCACGTCACATTCAACCCGCCCAAGTTGGCCGGCCAGGACGACGTCACCGGCGAGCCGCTGATCCAGCGCGAGGACGACAAGGAAGAAACCGTCAAGAAGCGGCTGGAGGTGTACAGCGCGCAGACGCGCCCGCTGGTCGACTACTACAGCCAGTGGGCCAAGACTGCGCCCGATGCCGCGCCCAGGTACCGGGCCATCAGCGGCACCGGCACGGTGGAGGAGATCACGGCGCGTGCGTTCGAGGCACTGTCGAACTGACGCTGCCCGGTTGCCGCCCACAGCCCGGCGCCGCCGGGCTTTTTTCTGCTTGCTCCGCCGGGAAGACCCCGGGCCGGTGGACGGCGGGCGGCGTCAACCCGCCAGCAACGCCAGCGCCAGCGCCAAGCGCGCCTTCACCGGTGACAAGCCGCTGATCTCGTGCAACGCCGCCCCAGGACGTGGCAGCACAACCCCGCGCGCGCAGCGTGTGGTTCGCACCACACGCACCCCCTGAGCCCGGGCTTGCACCAGCGCCGCTTCCAGCGGCTGGTTCACCGAACCGTTGCCGGTGCCGGCCACCACAATCCCGCGCAGTGGCCGCTCGCCCGGCTGCGTGAGCAAGGCCTGGACCAGATCGCCGTCCGCATCGGCATGGCTGGTCAGCAGGGCCACCCGCGGCAGCGCAGTGGCCGACAGAAATCCCTCGAGCTGCTGCGCAGGCGGCGCCTCGGCGGGCACCGGGAACGCGCGGAACATTCGCGGTCTCCCCGCCTCGATCGTGCCCAGCGCACCCGCGTCGCCGGAATCGAAGGCATCGAGGCGGTAGCTGTGCACCTTGTTCACCTCCAGCCCCGCATGGATCTGGCCCGCACACACCACCACCACGCCGTGGGCGCCGGGATGACGCGCCAGAGCCACCGCATCGCTGAGGTTCTGTGGCCCGTCGGCCATCAGCGCGGTGGCCGGGCGCATGGCGCAGGTGAGCACCACCGGCTTGCTGGGCTGCAACAGCACATGCAACAGGTAGGCCGTTTCCTCCAGGGTGTCGGTGCCGTGGGTGATCACCACCGAGCCCACCTCGGGGCGCGCCAGGTGGTGCACCAGCCGTTTGAGTAAGCGCTGCCAGACCGACAGCGACATGTCCTTGCTGTCGATCTGGGCCACCTGCTCGCCCTCCAGCGGCAGGCCCTGCAGCCCCGGCGCCGCGGCCAGCAGATCGGCCACAGCCAGCTGGCCGGCCACATAGCCCACATGGTCATCCGCGCTGGCCGCGCGCCCGGCGATCGTGCCGCCGGTGGCGAGCACCACGGTCAGGCCAGACGCTTTGGGCTGATTGCTGGTTTGATTCACTTGCCAATTCCTTGAAGCTGGTTAAAAATACAGGCACTGGACAAACAGACAGTTCATCACAAGGCCACCATGAACGAATCACACGCCAACACACCCAAGCTCACGGCACGCCAGCAGCAGATTCTGGAACTGATCCAGACCGCCATCGCCCGCACCGGCGCACCACCCACCCGCGCAGAGATTGCGTCCGAGCTCGGCTTCAAGTCGGCCAACGCCGCCGAAGAGCACCTGCAGGCCCTGGCCCGCAAAGGCGTGATCGAGCTGGTGAGCGGCACCTCGCGCGGCATTCGCTTGCGCCGCGAAGACCTGCAATCGATCAATGCCTCCCGGGCGCGCCAGCTTAGCCTGCCGCTGCCCAGCCTGTCGCAACTCATGCTGCCCCTGATCGGCCGGGTGGCGGCCGGTTCGCCGATCCTGGCGCAAGAGCATGTGGAGCAAACCTACCAGCTCGAGCGCAGCTTGTTCCAGCGCGCACCCGACTACCTGCTCAAGGTGCGTGGCATGTCGATGCGCGACGTCGGCATTCTCGATGGCGATCTGCTTGCGGTGCAGTCCGCCAAGGAGGCCCAGAACGGCCAGATTGTGGTGGCCCGTCTCGGCGAAGACGTCACCGTCAAGCGCTTCGTGCGCCAGCCCAGACACATCGAACTGCGCGCCGAAAACCCCGACTTCAAAACCATCGTGGTCGAGCCTGGTGAACCGTTCGAAATCGAAGGTTTGGCGGTGGGCCTGATACGCAACAGCTTCTCGATCTGATCCGGCCCCGGATCCGTCGTCACCGCAGGTGGCGGGCGTTTGATCGAGCCGGCGACATGTCCGCTCGATCCATCCCTGCGGTGGCGGAATTTTTAGCAATCCTGCCTGTGTCCAACCCCTGTTTTTGGAGTTTCACATGGGAATCCTGTTCAACACCAGCACCTGGCGTGCCCCCCTGATGATGATCGACAGCTGGCTGCCGCAACGCCGCGACACGCCCGTGCGGCGCGTGCAGTCCCTGGCCTTGCAGCGCTTTGAACGCGCCGGCTGGCTCGGGCGCCGCGGGCCATCGCGCTCCGAGCACCCCAAGGTGCCCAGCGTGCACGTTGGCGCGCACCCCGCCGCCGCTCGAACCGACGCAGCGGTGCGACGCGGCGGCAATGCCGAGCCCTGGGGCACCGACAGCCGCGTCATCATCGCCGGACGGATGCGCGATGTGTGTGCCGAGCTCGATCGGCTGGTGGCGATGGAGCAAGCACAGCGGGCATCGCGCGCCTGATCCAGCCTGACATGCACATTTCTGTGCAAGGGTGAGGCGGTTGATGTAACCGAATGAACCGGGCCCGGCCCTTCCCGTTCGCGCCGCCCCATCCGTTCACGCCAGACCGTGCGGGCACAATAGCGCGCATGAATATCGTGATCCTCGACGACTACCAGGACGCCGTGCGCAAGCTGCCTTGCGCCGCCAAACTTGAGCCCTACCCAGCCAAGGTTTTCACCAACACGGTCAAGGGTGTGGGGCAGTTGTCGGTGCGGCTGAAGGATGCCGACGTGCTGGTTCTGATACGTGAGCGCACCCATGTCAACGCCCAGCTGATCGCCAAGTTGCCACGCCTGAAACTGATCGTGCAAACCGGCAAGGTTGGCGCCCATCTCGACGTTGGCGCCTGCACCGAGCGGGGCATTGCAGTCGCCGAGGGCGTGGGCTCGCCCTTCTCCACGGCCGAACTCACCTGGGCACTGATCATGTCGGCCATGCGCCGCATCCCCCAGTATGTGGCCAACCTCAAACACGGCGCCTGGCAGCAAGCTGGCCTGAAGGCCGCCTCCATGCCCGCGAACTTTGGCGTCGGCATGGTGCTGCGTGGCAGGACCCTGGGGATCTGGAGCTATGGCCGCATCGGTCAGTTGGTGGCCGGCTACGGCCGCGCGTTTGGCATGCGCGTGGTGATCTGGGGCAGCGAAGCGGCGCGGGCACGCGCCGCCGCCGATGGGTTCGACGTCGCCACCAGCAAAGCGGGTTTTTTCGAGTCGGCCGATGTGCTCTCCCTCCACCTTCGCTTGGGCGAGACCAGCGCGGGCTGTGTCACCCTGGAAGACCTGTCGCGCATGAAGCCCACCGCCTTGCTGGTCAACACCTCGCGCGCCGAAATCATTCAGCCCGAAGCCCTGCTGGCCGCATTGAACCGCGGTCGGCCGGGCATCGCTGCGGTCGATGTCTTTGAATCCGAGCCCATTTTGCAAGGCCATGCGCTGTTGCGCCTGGAGAACTGCATCTGCACGCCACACATCGGGTACGTCGAACAGGACAACTACGAAGCCTATTTTTCGGCCGCCTTCGACAACGTGGTGAACTTCATCAAGGGCACGCCCACCAACATCGTGAATCCGGGCGCGCTGCAGGTGCGTCGATAAGGGCTTGCCAGGTGCCCCCCCGGAAGCACTGTGGCTCGAGGCGCATCCCAGCGCGCTGATTCAGTGTTATCGGTGTGACGGCGGGACCGCTGGCTCGGCCTCATCGGACGGCGTGAGATCAAGCACCTCAAAATCGATCATGTTGCTGTTCTGCGCGGTCGAGCCATCGCGGCGGGCCGACGCAACGGTCGGTTCCACCGCCAAGTCCACCTCGGGCAGCGAGGCGTCGAAGGCGGAGAATTCCGACAGATCGTCCAGGTTCACGTCCAGACCCAGATTGAGCGATGCAGGCGGCTGCTGCTCCATCGGCAGCGTGTTGCCGCTGCCGAGCGCGCGATCGGCAGACACCACCGCGCCACCGCGCCGGGAGGACGCCTTGAGCGCCTGCGCCTTGGTATTCTCGAAATCCCTGGGGGACTGCGAATCGGCTACCTGGCGCTTGATCATCTCCGTGGCCATCGCGTACAGCAGCAGCAGTTCGCGGTAAGCCTCCAGATCAAACACCTCGCCTTGTGGGTCGTCGACTTCGCGGAAGATCGATTGCTCGATCACGTCGAGCACACGCGGATCGGGCCACAGCGCCTGGATACGGCCCAGCGCGCGCTCATAATACTCAAGGCCGCGACCTTCATCGCTGAACTGCTCGAACGCCGGCGCGCCGGCGTTGAACAGGCGATTGAAATCGGTGCGCAACTGCTCGTAGTCGTCCGGCCGGCCCAGCCGGTGATAGATCTTGAGCAAATCCAGATAGACCAGTGCGCTGGGGACCTGGCTCTCGGCGATGTGGTTGCGCAGCACTTTGATGGCCTGCGTGTCCTCGCCCAGCGAGATGAAAAAATCGGCCTGTTGCTGAACATCGAACAGCTCTTCGGCCGCCACCGAACGCGAGGCCGCCTGGCTGTGTGCAAATTCGCCCCGGTCGGCTGCCAGCGGCACCGGCGTGCTGTCGTCATCGTCTTCCAGCGGCGTGCTGTCATCGAGATCCGCCGAACGCGACAGCGGGCGGGTCCGGGATGGCACCGCATCCGGACCATGGGACAGATCGATGTCCAGATCCGCCGATGGCACGACAGCGGATGAACGCAATACGGCCTCGCGCGTCGTGGGTTTCATCTCCGCCTCGTGCGCCCACCAGGCTTTCTCGTCAGCGAAACGTGGGCGGGTCTTGTGCTGGCGCAACTGCCACAGCAAGGCCAGCACGGCGAGTACCAAGACGGCGCCCAGCGCGCTGGCCCACCACAGCCACTGTCGCGACTGCTCCAGACGGGACGAGAGCTCGCCAATCGTGGCCTGGCTGCTGCTCTGCGCCTGGCGCAAGGCGCCGACCTGTGCACTCAGCGCATCGACCTTGTCCACATCACGCAAGATGTCTTCGGGCGACGCGCTGATGGCGCGCCACAGACGGCCCGCTGCGGCACGCGCTTCTTCGGAATCGGTGGGCTCGCTCAACAGGCTGGAGGACAGCCTGAGCACCGGATCGCGATCGATCGCCAGACTCAGGTCGATCGCATCGAGCTCCAGCCGGGGTGTGACCGATGGCAGCGGCGCGGACGGCTTGCGCACCACGCTGCCGGCTTGGGCAGGCGCGGGACGCACGGGCGCACGGACACGTTCGCGCGCAGGCGGCGGCACCGTTGCACGGGAGGCGATCCCCGCATCGGGCGCAGCAGCCCGTTTCGCAGCGTGCGCAACCGGTGCGCTGGGCAGCGCACTGCCCACCGATGTGGCCACCGACGGCAACTGCTCGGCGACCGGAGCGCCAGACACCGAGGTCGCCCTGCTGCCGCCCGCGACAGCCGAAGGCCGCGATGGCTCGCTGATGGGGTCGGCCAGCAAGACATAACGTCGGGTGAACGCAGAGGTGCAGCCGGCGCGCACGAACACGGTCACCACCGGCTCGTCGATCGCCACCGACGCCTGGATGCGCACCGAGGCTTGTGCGTCGGGAGTGGCGCGTTGCAAGGTGGCCCGCACCGCCCCCGGGGAGAGCTTGGTCTCGCCGTACAGCACATCGGCGCTCACGCAGATGTCGGCCACCTCTTCGCCCGGTGACAATATCGCCTGAACCCGAATATCCAGCGGCTGACCAATGACTCCCGCCCCGCTGTAACGCCCCAATGTGACCGCCGAACTGCCCAACGCAGTTGAAAGCAAAATGCTGCCTATCCAGAATTGGCGCACGTTAGAGACCTTTGTTTGCATGTGCTGATGATTCTGTCATAGGTCCTATCGGCTACTCCCTCAAAAAGCACCCTTATGCAAGCCATATTCCACACAACCGGCCTGGTTGGCACCGGTGCCATGGGCCGGGGCATTGCCCAGATGGCGGCCCAGGCCGGCAGCACCGTTCTTCTGTACGACACCCAACCCGGCGCTGCCGCTGCCGCTCGCGGTGCGTTGCAGACCACCTGGCAAACCTTGGTGGGCAAGGGAAAACTCGACGCGGCAAAGGCCGAGGCCTACCTGGCGCATGTGCAAGCGGTTGACAGTCTGGCCGCGCTCGCACCTTGCGATCTGGTGATCGAGGCCGTGGTGGAGCGGCTGGACGTGAAGCGCCAGCTGTTTGCCGACCTCGAAGGCGTCTTGGGGCCGGCTGCGGTGCTGGCCACCAACACCTCCTCGCTGTCGGTCACCGCGATCGCGGCCTCGCTGCAGCGTCCGCAGCAGCTCGCGGGCTACCACTTCTTCAACCCGGTGCCGCTGATGCGCGTGGTCGAGGTGATCGCGGGTCTCAAGACCCGCTCGCGGGTGTGTGAGCAACTCACCGCGTATGCACGCCAATTCGGCCACACGCCGGTATCGGCACAGGACACGCCCGGCTTCATCGTCAACCACGCCGGCCGGGGCTACGGCACCGAGGCCTTGCGCCTGGTGGGCGAGCGGGTGACCGATTTCGCCACCACCGATCGCATCCTCAAAGATCAGATGGGTTTTCGGCTCGGCCCGTTCGAGCTGATGGACCTCACCGCACTCGACGTGTCGCACCCGGTGATGGAGTCGATCTATCACCAGTATTTCGAAGAGCCGCGCTACCGGCCCAGCGTGATCACCGCGCAGCGCCTGGCCGGCGGCGTCTTGGGCAAGAAAGTCGGCGCGGGCTTTTACGCCTACGAGCAAGGCGTGGCGCAGCAGCCGGCCGAGCCGGTCGTGCCCGAGGTGGCCACGCTGCCGCCGGTGTGGGTGTCGCCCAAGGCCGCGCGCCGCGCCGAGCTCTATCAGCTGCTCAAAGACCTGGGCGCCAGCATCGAGACTGGCCCGGCACCTTCTGGCGCCGCGCTGATCCTGGTGGCGCCGCTGGGCCTGGACGTGACCACACTGGCCGCGGTCGAGCGCCTCGACCCAGCCCGCACCATCGGCATCGACATGATGCTGGACGACAAGACCACCCGCCGCCGGGTGCTGGCCACCAACCCTGCCACCCGCAGCGACATGCGCGACGCCGCCCACGCCCTGTTCGCCAGCGACGGCAAGGCGGTGAGCGTGATCCGCGACAGCGGCGGTTTTGTCACCCAGCGGGTGGTGGCGACCATCGTCAACATCGCGGCCGACATGTGCCAGCAAGGCATTTGTTCGCCGGCCGATCTGGAGGTGGCCGTCACGCTCGGCCTGGGCTACCCGCTGGGGCCGCTGGCCATGGGCGACCGGATCGGGCCGACCAATGTGCTGGAAATTCTGTTCAACATGCAGACCGTCTACGGGGACCCGCGCTACCGCCCTTCGCCCTGGCTGCGCCGCCGCGGCGCGCTGGGGCTTAGCCTGATGCAGGAGGAGTGATCCCTCTGCGCCGCGTCGCTCAATCCCCGGAGGGGGAGCGCAGCTGTAGCCTGGCAAAACCAGTTCCACGGTGCGAGCTGGTAGAAGACACCTCGCGTCAACTTTTTTTCCGACATCACCCACCATGACCGCCAGCCTCAAAAGCCACAGCCATGGCCAGACCATGGTGCTGACCATCAGCAACCCCGACCACCGCAACGCGCTCGGCCCGGACATTTACGCCGCGGGTGTGGAAGCACTCAACGTGGCAGAGGGCAGCCCCGAGGTGCGCAGTGTGGTGATCACCGGTGAAGGCCCGAATTTCTGCGCGGGCGGCAACCTGCAACGCCTGCAGGCCAACCGCCAACAGCCGCCGGAGGTGCAGGCGCAGAGCGTCGAAGGCCTGCACAACTGGATCGAGACCATCCGCAGCTTCTCCAAGCCAGTGGTGGCGGCGGTGGAAGGCGCCTGCGCCGGAGCCGGTTTCTCGCTGGCCCTGGCCTGCGACTTCATCGTTGCCGCACGCAACAGTGTGTTTGTCATGGCCTACAGCAGCGTCGGCCTCTCACCCGACGGCGGCGCCAGCTGGAGCCTGGCGCGTGCCCTGCCGCGCGCCACCACCTTGCAGTTGCTCATGCTGGGCGAACGCATTGACGCCGAGCGCCTGCAGCAGCTCGGTGTGATCAACGCGGTGGGTGCCGAGGGCGCGGCGCTTGATGACGCCCTGGCGCTGTGCGAGCGCCTCAATGCGCGGGCGCCGAACACCCTGGCCAGCATCAAGGAGCTGGTCAACGAGGCGCAGCAAAGCTCGCTGCACCAGCAACTCGGCCACGAGCGCGACCACCTGGTGCGCAACCTGCACCACGCCAACGGCGGCGAAGGCATTGCCGCCTTCCTGGCCAAGCGCCCCGCCCAGTACCGCTGACTCCGGCGCCCGCGCAGCAAGCGGGCGGCGACGCGCGTGCGACAGCTCCGCGTGCTTGTCCCCATGGGCACACCCGGTCCCTGTGGCGACAATGTCCGATCTCTCAGTCACTCACAAGACAGACCATGGACGAACCAATTCTGACAATGGAAGAACGCGAGGCGATCAACAGCGGTCGCTGGTTCGGCAATCTTTCTCCCTCTCTGCGCCACGACATCCTGCGATGCGCCTACGTCAAGCGATTCAAGGACAGCGATCTCATCGTTGCCCGCGGCGATCCGCCCACCGAGTGGTCGGCGGTGGCCAAGGGCGCGGTGCGCGTGAGTTCGACCTCGCTCTCGGGCAAACAGATCACGCTGACCTACGTGGAGCCGGGCGTGTGGTTCGGCGATGTGGCGATGTTCGACGGCGACCAGCGCACACACGACGCCTACGCACACGGCCCGACCACCCTGCTCTGCGTCGCACGCAACGATTTCCAGAAAATCCTCAGCGCCCACGTCGAGCTCTACGAAGCACTGATGCGGCTGCAGGCACGGCGCATCCGCACCCTGTTCGGCCTGGTGGAAGACCTCAACACCCTGCCACTGCGCGCGCGTCTGGCCAAGCAGCTGCTGCACCTGGTGCGCAGCTACGGTGTGCCCTGTCTGTCGGACGGCAGCGAGATGCGCATCGGGCTGCAGCTGGCGCAGGAGGAACTGGCGCAGCTGCTCGGCGCGTCCCGCCAGCGGGTCAATCAGGAGCTCAAGTCGATGGAGCGCGAGGACGCGATCCGCATCGAGCAGGGTGGCCTGGTGGTGCGCAACCGCGAGTTGCTGATGCGCATCGCGGAAGCGGAGTCCTGAACTTTTCCGGCCCGCGCGCCTGTCCTCTTCTGTCCACGCTCCGCCCATGACCGATCAACAGAGTTTCACCGGCACGCGCCCCGTGTCCGATCAGCACGCGGTCGACCTGACCGCCCTGACCGCCTGGATGCAGGTGCAGGTTCCCGGCTTCGAGGGCCCGCTGCAGGTCGAGATGTTCAAGGGCGGGCAATCGAACCCGACCTACAAGCTCATCACACCCGCCACCGCCTATGTGATGCGAGCCAAGCCCGGGCCGGTGGCCAAGCTGCTCCCCTCGGCACATGCGATCGAACGCGAGTTTCGCGTCATGTCTGCGCTGCAGGGCACCGGCGTGCCGGTGGCAAAGATGCTGGCCCTGTGCGAAGACGAGTCGGTGATCGGCCGCGCCTTCTACATCATGGAGTGTGTCAACGGCCGGGTGATGTGGGACCAGTCGCTGCCCGATCTCGACAAGAGCCAGCGCGCGGCCGTCTACGACGAGATGAACCGTGTGCTCGCCGCGCTGCACAAGGTCAACCCCAGCGCGATCGGCCTGGACGGCTACGGCAAGCCCGGCAACTATTTCGAACGCCAGATCGGCCGCTGGAGCAAGCAGTACGTGGCTTCGATCAATCATTCGCCGGGCCGCCCCAACAATGACAGCATCCCCTCGGGGGGTCTGGCGCAGCCAGGGTCGGGGGCCCTCACGCAGCCGATCGCCGAGATGGACAAGCTGATGGACTGGCTGCCGCAGAACATCCCCGCGATGGCACGCGACGAATCGCTCGTTTCGGTGGTGCACGGCGATTTCCGCCTCGACAACCTCATGTTTCACCCGACCGAGCCGCGCGTGCTCGCGGTGCTTGACTGGGAACTCTCCACACTCGGCCATCCGCTGGCCGACTTCAGCTACCACTGCATGGCCTGGCACATTCCGCCCGGCGCCTTCCGCGGCATCGGTGGTCTTGATGTGGCGGCGCTGGGCATTCCCCTTGAGGCCGACTACATCGCCCGCTATTGCGAACGCACCGGCTTTGCCACGCCCACGCAGCTGCAGGCCGACTGGAACTTCTACCTGGCCTACAACCTGTTTCGCCTGGCCGCCATCCTGCAAGGGATTGCCAAGCGGGTGGAGATGGGCACCGCCTCAAGCGCCCAGGCAGTGTCGTCTGCCGCCGGTGCCCGCCCGTTGGCCGAACTCGCCTGGCGCTTCGCCAGCGCGGCCTGATCCGCCACCCTCCCCGTTACGACCCGACCTTCACTGGAGACTCCATGCAATTCGACTACACCGACAAGGTCAAGGCCATGCGTGAACGCCTGCTCGCCTTCATGGACGAGCACATCTACCCCAACGAAGGCCGCTTCTACGCCGAGATCGCGGAGAACCGCCAGAAGGGCAATGCCTGGATTCCGACCAAGATCGTCGAAGAACTCAAGCCCAAAGCGCGCGCCGCCGGCCTGTGGAACCTGTTCCTGCCCAGCAGCGCACGCGCGCCTGAAGGCCTGACCAACCTGGAGTACGCCCCGCTGTGCGAGATCATGGGCCGGGTGCCCTTCGCCGCCGAAATTTTCAACTGTTCGGCGCCCGACACCGGCAACATGGAAACGTTGGAGCGCTACGCCAGCGAAACCATCAAGGACCGCTGGATGGAGCCGCTGCTGCGCGGCGAGATCCGTTCGGCCTTCCTGATGACCGAGCCAGCGGTGGCCTCATCGGACGCGACCAACATCCAGTGCCGCATCGAACGCGATGGCGACGAATACGTGATCAACGGGGTGAAGTGGTGGTCGTCCGGCGCGGGTGATCCGCGCTGCGCGATCTACATCGTGATGGGCAAGACCAACCCCGATGCACCACGGCATTCGCAGCAATCCATGATTGTGGTGCCAGCCAACACGGCGGGCATCCAGGTCTTGCGTCCGCTTTCGGTGTTCGGCTACGACGACGCGCCGCACGGCCACATGGAGGTGCAACTCAAGAACGTGCGTGTACCGGTGGGCAACCTGCTGCTGGGCGAAGGCCGTGGTTTCGAGATCGCCCAGGGCCGCCTCGGCCCGGGCCGCATCCACCACTGCATGCGCTCCATCGGCGCGGCCGAACGCGCACTCGAACTCATGTGCAAGCGGCTCAACAGCCGGGTGGCCTTCGGCAAGCCGATCTCCGCCCAGTCGGTCTGGCACGAACGCATCGCCGACGCGCGCTGCCGCATCGAGATGGCGCGCCTGCTCACGCTGAAGGCCGCCTACATGATGGACACGGTGGGCAACAAGGTGGCCAAGGCCGAGATTGCGATGATCAAGGTGGTGGCGCCCAACATGGCCTGCGACATCATCGACATGGCCATCCAGGCGCACGGCGGCGGCGGTGTGAGCGACGATTTCCCGCTCGCCTACAGCTACGCCGGTCAGCGCACGCTGCGCCTGGCTGACGGCCCGGACGAGGTGCACCGCCAGTCCATCGCCAAGCTGGAGCTGGCCAAACACATGGCAGTGAAAACTGAGGTGGAGATGCCGATCACCCGCGGCGGTTGAGGTCAGGGCCAGCCGCCTCCGGCCGGTTGACATTCAAGGCGAGAGGCGACAGGCCGCACTTAGGCATGGCAGGGCCGAACAACCCAGTCATCGCCTTGAAGGTCCATCAAGGTCAACGGTCCAGGATTTGCAAGGCCCGCCCGCACAGGTGCTCGAACAACGCCAGTGCGTGCAAGGTGACCGCACCCGGCCCTCCCCCTTGCATGCGCATCGTGCACTTGCCTCGCGTCAGCACGAAGAGCACGGGCGTCTCAGCCGTCACCTCACCGGGCCATTCCATCAGTGCGCTCACCGTGTCGGCGTCCACCCAGTGCCGCGCCACATCGGGCGCATTGGTCAAAACCGCATAACGCGCCCAGAACTCCGCTGGAGGGCCGTTCCAGCCCGCTTCTGGCAGCACCGCCAGCACATGCAGCAACTCGGCGACCGCGGGGTGGGAGGCATTCAATACGCCCGCCCGCGCTTCCAGCCAGCGCTTGAGGGACCGGTTCATCAAGATCACCGTGACCGCGGCGGACAACCCCAGCTCGGCGCGCGCCAGAAGCTCCATGCCCTGGATGTAGGCTCGCGCCGACACCGCACATTTGGCGCGAAATGGGCGGTCCAGCAAACGCCCGCCCATTGCAAACGCGCCGTCCGCCTGCGCCATGTGGCTGAGCAACCTGCTGTGCGCCCACTGCACCAGCGCGTCGTCCCCCGTCCCCGCCTTGGGTGGCCTTTTCAGCACGGTTTTCAGGAGATCGAACATGGTCCGAATTTGTCTCGTAGATTGGATCGCTTGTCAACAAGATCTCAAACAAAAAACCGTCCCATGACCGGCGTCCATTCCTGGCCCGCGCCCAACGGGCACAAGCGCTCCTTCGTGCCGGAGGCGCGTGGTCTGCGGCTGGTGTTGGACATTCG
>CAYRIT010000054.1:0-20155 GCA_964424415.1 uncultured Hydrogenophaga sp. | reverse complement strand
TCGTCAACAACGCCGGCTACACCTGGGACAACGTGATCCAGAAGATGACCGACGAGCAGTGGTACGCGATCATCGATTGCCACCTGACGGCCCCGTTTCGCATCCTGCGCGCCGCCCAGCCGCACATCAAGGCCTTGCACGCGGCCGACGTGGCCGAGGGGCGCGAGGTGTTCCGCAAGATCGTCAACATCTCGTCGACCTCGGCACTCAACGGCAACGCCGGGCAGATGAACTATTCGTCCGCCAAGGCGGGCGTGATCGGTCTGACGCGCGCGCTGAGCCGTGAATGGGGGCGCTTCAAGGTCAACGTCAACTGTGTCGCCTTCGGCGTGATCGGCACCCGCCTGACCATGGCCGAGGCCAGTGCCGGCGCCACGATCGACATCGAAGGCAACACCATTCGTGTGGGCATGAATCCCGACCTGGTCAAGAGCCACGCGGCACGCTGCCCGCTGGGGCGTGCGGGCACGGTCGACGAGGCCGCCGGTGCGGTTTATGCGTTCTGCACCCCGGAGATGAACTACGTCACCGGGCAGACCATCGCCTGTGCCGGCGGACCCCAATAATGTTGCGACACCTCGACGTGGTCGATGCCGCTGACCGCTGCATCGACCGCCGCCTGGCCAGAAGTTTGGAGAGCACCGAATGCGCCTGACGCACGAACACCGCGAGATCCAGCACACGCTGCAGCGGTTCATCGCCGACGAGATCAACCCTCATGTGGACGCGTGGGAGGAGGCGGGCATGCTGCCGGCCCACGAGGTATGCAAGAAGCTGGGTGATCTCGGCCTGCTGGGGCTGACCAAGCCGGAGGCATTTGGCGGCGCCGCGCTGGACTATTCCTATGGCCTGGCCATGGCCGAGGCCCTGGGGCACATCGATTGTGGTGGCGTGCCGATGGCCATTGGTGTGCAGACCGATATGTGCACACCAGCGCTGGCGCGTTTTGGCAGCGATGCGCTGCGCCATGAATTTCTGGCCCCCGCGATCGCTGGCGACCAGGTTGGCTGCATCGGCGTTAGCGAACCCGGTGCGGGCAGCGACGTCGCCTCGCTGCGCAGCACGGCGCGCAAGGACGGTGATGACTACATCATCAGCGGGCAGAAAATGTGGATCACCAACGGCTTGCAGGCCGACTGGATGTGCATGCTGGTCAACACCAGCGACGGACCGGCGCACAAGAACAAGAGCCTGGTGATCGTGCCGATGCGCGACGGGCCCCGCGGCAAGCTCACCAAAGGCATCGAGGTGGCGCAGAAGATCCGCAAGATCGGCATGAACAGCACCGACACCGGTCTGATTTATTTCGACGAGGTTCGTGTGCCGCAACGCAACCGCATCGGCGTCGAAGGCCAGGGTTTCAGCTACCAGATGCAGCAGTTCCAGGAGGAGCGGCTGTGGGCGTCTGCGGTCAAGATCGTTCCGCTGGAACGGTGCATTCGCGAAACCATCGAGTGGGCACAGCAGCGCAAGATGTTCGGCGCGAGCCTGTCCGACCAGCAATGGGTGCAGTTCAAGCTGGCCGAACTGCAGACCGAGGTGGAAGCCTTGCGCGCGCTGACCTGGAGCGCCTGCGATCTCTACGTCCAGGGTGAAGATGTGACCCAACTGGCCAGCATGGCCAAGCTGAAGGCGGGCCGGCTCAACCGGGTGGTGGCCGACACGTGCCTGCAATTCTGGGGCGGCATGGGCTTCACCTGGGAAAATCGCGTGTCGCGCCTGTTTCGCGACGGCCGCCTGGGTTCCATCGGTGGTGGTGCCGATGAAGTGATGATGAGCATCATCGCCAAGACGATGGGCATCGCCCAGCGGCCCAGCGCCGCGAAGGTGGCTGCATGAACCACGCCGATCTGTTTTTTGAAGGTCAGGTGGTTGATGCCGCCACCCAGGCCGCCCGCGGTGAGCAATTGGCCGGGGGCATGCTTCGGCTGGGTTTGCGCGAAGGCGATGTGCTGGGTGTTCTGTTGCGCAACTCGTCGCTGTGGGCCGATGTGATCCATGCCTGCCGAAAGGCAGGGGTCTACTTTTGTCCGATCAACTGGCATTTCACCGCCGACGAGGTGAGCTGGCTGGTGGAAGACAGTGGCGCCAAGGCCTTGATCGCCGACGGCGATCTGCTGGACGCGGTGGCGCACCAGGTGCCCGAGCAGGTGCATTTGCTGGCCAGCGGCGAGTTCCAGACCGAGCGCGCGTTGCGATACGAAACCTGGCTGGCGGATCAGGCCCCGTACGACGGGCCTGTGGTGTCGCCGCGCGGCCACATGCCCTACACCTCAGGCACCACCGGCCGGCCCAAGGGTGTGGTGCGGCTGCCGATGCCGATGGATGAAGTGGCAGAGCGCCAGGCCCGCACCAGGCAGGTGGTTGAACGCGCTTTCGGGTTGCGTGCCGGATGCCGTGCCTTGATCCCCGCACCGCTGTACCACAGCGGTCCCTGCATGTTCTTGCAGGGTGCCCTGGAGACGGCGGAGCGGGTGGTTCTGATGGCCCGTTTTGATGCCGAGCAGCTGCTCGCCGCCATTGCCACCCACCGCATCGACACCGCTTACCTGGTGCCCATCATGATGGTGCGTCTGCTGCGTCTGCCGCTGGAGGTTCGTCAACGCTACGACGTGTCGTCGATCCGGTTTGTGGTCTCCACCGGTGCCCCCTGCGCACCGGAGGTGAAGCGCGCCATGATCGAGTGGTTTGGCCCTGTCATCCACGAAACCTACGCAGCCAGCGAGATCGGGATGATCACGGTGATCGATTCCGTCGAGGCCCTGGCCCGCCCTGGCAGCACCGGGCGGGCGGTGCTGGATGCACAGATTCGCATCCTGGACGAACAGGGCGCGCCCTGTCCGGTCGGCGAAACCGGCCTGATCTATGCGCGCCAGCCCGCCTACCCCGATTTCACCTACCGCCACAACGACGCGGCGCGCCGCGAGGTCGAGCGCGATGGCCTGATCAGCGTGGGCGACATGGGTTACCTGGATGCCGACGGCTATCTCTACGTGTGCGACCGGGCCTCGGACATGGTGATCTCCGGCGGCGTCAACATCTACCCGGCCGAGATCGAGCACCGCCTGCTTGCCTATCCCGGTGTGACCGACTGCGCGGTGTTCGGCGTGCCCGATGCCGAATTTGGCGAGCGGCTGCATGCCATGGTCGAGGTTGAACCGGGTGTGACGCCTGCGCTTGATGAGATGCGGGACTTTCTGAAGGCCACCCTGTCGTCGTTCAAGGTGCCGCGCACCATCGAGATCGCCACGCTGCCGCGCGATGACAACGGAAAAATTGCCAAGCGCCGGCTGCGTGAGGCGCACTGGAAAGACCAGGCCCGCCGCGTCTGACCCCCCGTCCCTTTGAACACTTCAACTGGAAGCAATATGAAACTGCTGCTCACCTCCCTGGCCCTGTCCCTGTCCCTGTCGCTGGCTGCTGGCGTCGCGCGTGCCGAGTACCCGGACCATCCGGTCAAGCTCGTGGTTCCCTATGCGCCTGGCGGGTCCGTTGACAACCTGGCGCGCATGCTCGCCGCCGAACTCGGCAATCAGATCAAACAGACGGTGATGGTTGAGAACAAGCCGGGCGCCAACACGATGATCGCCGCCACCTACGTCGCGCGTTCACCGGCCGATGGCTACACCGGCTTCATCGCCACCAGCGGCAGCATCGTGTTGAATCCCTTGCTCTACCGCAAGATGAACTACGCACCGGAGAAGGATTTCCGTGTGCTGGCCGTGGTCGCTGAAGCGCCGATGGTGGTGGTCATCAACGACAAAGTGCCTGCGCAGAACCTGAAAGAGTTCACCAGCTACGCCAAGGCCAATGTGGGCCGCCTCAACTACGGTTCGGTCGGTCTGGGCAACCCCACGCAGCTGGCCGCCGAGATGCTCAAGAGCGAACTGAAGATCACCGCCGTCCACATTCCCTACAACGGCAGCTCGCCCGCGCTGACCGCGCTGCTGGCCAACGACACACAGATGATGATCGACGTCGTCACCACCTCGCTGCCCTTGATCCGTTCCGGAAAGCTGCGCGCGCTGGCGGTGACGGGCAGCGCGCGGCTGGCCTCGCTTCCCGACGTGCCGACGGTGGCCGAGGCCGGTTTCCCCGGCTACCACGCGGCGAGCTGGATTGGTGTGGCCGTGCCCGCGGCCACGCCCCCGGCGGTGGCCGATATGTTGCAGTCGGCGGTCAACAAGGTGATGGTGAAACCCGAATTTCGCGAACTGCTGGAATCGCGGTCGCTGCTGCCGCAGGCGCCCCGCAGCGAGGCCGAACTGAATCGGTACATCGATAGGGATCGCACCAATTGGGGAAAAGTGATTCGTGAGCACAAGATCTCGCTGGAGTGAGCGGTGCCGTCCTGTCTGGCAAGGAGATGGATACTTCCGGTGCTGCGCGAATAGTCCGTTGGCCGTCGCACGGTGAGAAAGCTGGCCGCTCGCCAAACGCAGACCCGCAGCTCGCCAAACCCTTTCCTTCGTTGGAGACCTTTTGATGAAAAATATTGACGTCCGCGAGTCCATGGCCGGTGTGACGCTGGTCGCGATTGGCCTGTTTGTGGCTTTGTACGCCTCCAGCCATTACGAGATCGGTGTGCCCGCGCGCATGGGTCCGGGCTTCTTCCCGGCGGCCCTGGGCTGGATCGTCGCGGTGCTGGGTGCGATCGTCTTTGCCTTTTCTTTCCGCAAGACGGTTCACGTGTTGACGCCCCCGCCGTTTGCCCTGCGGTCGTTTCTGGCGGTGGTGATTGCGGTGGCCGCCTTCAGCGTTCTGATCGAGCGGGTTGGTCTGATGCCCACTGCGCTGGTGCTGGCGGTGATCGCGTCGATGGCCGGAAGAAATTTCAGGCTCGGACGAGCGTTGCTGCTGGGTGTGTTCCTTGCCGTGTTGTCGTGGCTGATTTTCACGGTGGGTCTGAAGATGACCTTGCCGGCCTTCAAATTTCCGGGGTGAGCGATGGATCTCTTTTCAGACTTTGTTGCCAACCTCACACTCGGACTGCAGGTTGCGGTCTCGGTGGAAAACCTCTGGTACTGCTTCCTCGGGGTGTTTCTGGGTTGCCTGGTGGGCGTGCTGCCCGGCCTGGGTGCGCTGATCGCGATCTCGCTGCTGCTGCCCATCACCTACCACCTGCCGGCCACCGGCGCCATGATCATGCTGGCCGGTGTCTATTTCGGCGCCGACTACGGAGGCGGCACCTGTTCGATCCTGCTGGGCGTGCCGGGTCACGCAGCCGCCGCGGTTGACGTGCTCGACGGTTTTCCCATGTCCAAACAGGGGCGGGGGGGAATTGCCCTGTTCATGAAGTGTGTGGCCTCGTTCTGGGGCTCGGCTGTGGGCATCGTGTTGCTGATGCTGTTTGCGCCGGTGCTGTCCGAATGGGCGCTCAACTTCGGCCCGTCCGAATACTGTGCGCTGATGCTGCTGGGGCTGGTGGCGGCTTCCACCGTGGGCCAGGGTTCGCCGATCAAGGGCGTGGCGATGATGGTGATCGGCCTGATCCTGGGCATCGTCGGGACCGATGTCAACACCGGGATAGCCCGTTTCGCTTTCGACATTCCCGAGCTGCTCGACGGCTTCAGCCTGGTGGCGATCGCCATGGGCCTGTTTGCCATCACCGAGGTCATCAAGAGCGCCAACTCCGTGCGGGTCGCGGCGGCAGACCAGAGCTTTTCATTGCGCGACCAGCTGCCCACCCGCGAGGACTGGCGCCGCTCCATCCCCGCGATGCTCAGGGGATCGGCCCTGGGTTCCTTCTTTGGCGCATTGCCCGGCACCAGTGGCGGCATGGCCACCTTTCTTTCGTACGCGATGGAAAAGCGGATCTCCAAGCATCCCGAGCAATTTGGCCAGGGTGCGATCGAAGGCATCGCCGGCCCTGAGGCCTGCAACAACGCCGGTGTGGGCACGTCGTTCATACCGACGCTGACACTGGGCATTCCGGGCGATGCGATCATGGCCCTGATGCTGGGCGCACTGATGATCCAGGGTATCCAGCCCGGCCCGCAGGTGCTGACCAGCCACCCCGACCTGTTCTGGGGGCTGATCGTGAGCTTCTGGATCGGCAACATCTTTCTGGTGATTCTGAACATTCCGCTGATCGGGATGTGGGTGCGTTTGCTGGCGATTCCCTACCCACTGCTGTTCCCGGCCATTGTGCTGTTCACCTGCATCGGCGTGTACAGCGCCAGCAACAACGTGTTCGACGTGTACGTGCTGCTGGCCGCTGGGGTGATCGGTTACCTGATGCTGCTGTTGCGCTTCGAAGTGGTGCCGGTGCTGCTCGGACTCATTCTGGGGCCGATGTTCGAGGAGAACTTCCGACGCACCTTGTTGCTGTCGCGCGGCGATTTCAGCGTCTTTATCGAACGACCGATCACCGCGGCTGCGCTGGCGGTGTCGACTTTCCTGGTGCTGTGGACGGTCTGGGGCTACCTGCGCCGTCGGGCGCGCGACGCCGAACAGCAGGCAGACGCCGCCCACGCCTGACGCGGGTGCTGCTGCAAACCGCCTGATACCCCGTCCGCCAACCGCCTGCATGGCCGTTGGTGGACACGCCTGTTCCCCCAGTCCCGGAGTCCCTGTGTCGCTGCCCCCCATCCTGCAAAACCTGCCGCTGCCCATCATCGGTTCACCGCTGTTCATCGTCAGCAATCCCAAGCTGGTGATCGAGCAATGCAAGGCCGGTGTGATCGGCTCCATGCCGGCGCTCAACGCCCGTCCGGCCGAACAGCTCGACGACTGGTTGGCCGAGATCACCGAAACGCTGGCCGCCCACAACCGCGACAACCCGGATCGCCCGGCGGCGCCGTTCGCGATCAACCAGATCGTCCACAAGAGCAACGACCGGCTGGCGCATGACATGGAGGTCTGCGCCCGCTACAAGGTGCCGATTGTCATCACCTCGCTGGGCGCACGCGCCGATGTCAACGACGCGGTGCACGGCTGGGGCGGCATCGTGCTGCACGACGTGATCAACAACTTCTTTGCGAAGAAGGCGATCGAGAAGGGCGCCGATGGCCTGATCGCGGTGGCGGCGGGCGCTGGCGGCCACGCCGGTGTGAAGAGCCCGTTCGCGCTGATACAGGAAATCCGCGAGTGGTTCCACGGCCCGGTTGCGCTCAGCGGAGCCATCGCCAACGGCGGTGCGGTGCTCGCCGCCCAGGCGATGGGTGCGGACTTCGCCTACATCGGCTCGGCGTTCATCGCGACCGACGAAGCCCACGCGGTCGACGCCTACAAACAGATGGTGGTCGAGAGCAGCTCTGACGACATCGTCTACAGCAACCTGTTCACTGGCGTGCTGGGCAACTATCTCAAAGGCTCGGTCCGGGCGGCCGGGCTCGATCCCGAAGCACTGCCGCAAAGCGATCTCGGTGCGATGAGCTTTGCTGGCGGCAACAGCAAGCCCAAAGCGTGGAAAGAAATCTGGGGCAGCGGCCAGGGCATTGGCGCGATCAAGGCGGTCGTTCCGGCCCGCGTGCTGATCGGGCGTCTGCAGCGCGAGTACAGCGCCGCGCGGGCCAGGCTGCAACTGGCGCCGGCCTGAGCGCGCGGTGGCCGACGCGCCAGGCGCGGTGTCGTCTGAGTGCCTGTTTCAGGCAAAAACCCCGGCGGTGTCGCCCATGCGGGCAGACACCTCACCGAGGTGGTGCAGCGTGTCGCCGAAGCTCAATTCCATCTGGGTGAGCTTCTTGAAATAGTGGCTCACGATGTACTCGTCGGTCACGCCGATGCCACCGTGCAGCTGCACCGCCTGCTGCCCGACAAAACGCATCGCCTGGCCCAGCTGCACCTTGGCGCGGGCCATGGCGGCGCGGCGTTCGGCGGTGGGGGCGTTGAGCTTGAGCGAGGCGTAATAGCTCATGGAACGCGCGAGTTCCAGCTGCATCTTCATGTCGGCCACCCGGTGGCGCAGCGCCTGGAAGCTGCTGATCGCCACACCGAACTGCTTGCGCGTGTTCATGTACTCCACCGTGATTGCCAGCGTCTTGTCCATCACGCCGACCGCTTCGGCACAAGTGGCCGCGATGGCTATGTCCAGCGCATGTTCGAGCGCCGTCTGGCCGTCCAGGGTGACCAGGGTGGCGGGCGCGTTCTTGAACGAGACCTCGGCAGCGCGGCCGCCGTCCTGGGTGCCGTAACCCTTGGCGCTCACGCCGCTGGCCTGGCGCTCCACGAGGAACAACGCCATCTTGCCGTTGGCCTGCGCGGGCACGAGGTAGGCGTCGGCCTGGTCCCCGACGGACACGCCACTTTTGTCTCCTGAGAGTGTCCAGGCGCCACCGTGCTGCGTGGCGGTGGCCTGGCAGCTGTCCGAGCGGTAGCGGGTGGCGCGCTCGGTGTGGGCCAGCACCACCAGCGCGTCGCCGGCCGCCAGCTTGCCGCACCAACCGGCCTTCACCGCGTCGGGCGCATAAGCGGCCAGCACAGCGCCGGCCATCAGCGCCTGCACCAGTGGCTCCAGCACCATGCCGCGACCCAGCTCCTGCATCGTCACCATGCCTTCGACCGGTCCCATGCCCATGCCACCCTGGTCCTCGGGAATGTAGAGGCCGGTCAGGCCCAGCGCGGCGAGCTCGCCATAGGCGGCGCGGTCGAAGCCACCGGCTGCAACGATGGCGCGGTGGCGCTCGAAGCCGTAGCCTTTTTCCACCCACTTTGCGCAGGCGTCGCGCAGCTGTTCCTGGTCGTCAGAAAAATCGAAGTCCATCACATATCCTTGATGAGCGAAGCTTTGAATGGAACCCCTCTTGGAGGGGGGCATGGGGAGCCGACTGGTTGCGCATGGCGCAGACCGTTTTGGCCGTCAGCCCAGAACGGTCTGCGCGACGATGTTGCGTTGCACTTCGTTGGATCCGCCGTAGATCGTGGTCTTGCGCATGTTGAAGTAGGTTGATGCCAGGGGCGCGTTGGCCACCTCGCCACCGGGGAAGTCGCCCTGCCAGCCAGCTTCCATCGCCTCGTGAATCAGGGGCAGGCTGAACGGCCCCGCGGCCAGCATCATCAGCTCGGCGTAGCGCTGCTGGATCTCGCTGCCGCGGATCTTGAGCAGGCCGGCGATGTCGAGCGAGTTCTTGCCCGATTTTTCGGCGCTCAACACCCGCAGCACCAGCATTTCCAGCGCCACCACGTCCACCTCCAGCAGCGCGATCTGGTCGCGGAACCGCAGGTCGTCCCAGACACCTTCGGCTTTGGCGATGCGCTTCAAGCGCTCCAGCTCGCGTTTGGCGCGGTTCACATCAGCGATGTTGGTGCGCTCATGGCTCAGCAGATGTTTGGCGTAGGTCCAGCCCTTGTTTTCTTCGCCAATCAGGTTCTCGGCCGGCACCTTGACGTTGTCGAACCAGACCTCGTTGACCTCGCACCCACCGTCGAGCAGCTTGATCGGTCGCACGCTCACGCCGGGCGAGCGCATGTCGATCAGCAGGAAACTGATGCCGGTCTGCGGCTTGCCCTCGCTGCTGGTGCGCACCAGGCAGAAGATCCACTCGCCGTACTGGCCCAGCGTGGTCCAGGTCTTCTGGCCGTTGACGATGTAGTGATCACCCTGGCGTTCGGCTTTGCACTTGAGCGAGGCGAGGTCAGACCCCGAGCCGGGCTCGCTGTAGCCCTGACTCCACCAGACCTCGCCGCTGGCGATGCCGGGCAGAAAACGCTCCTGTTGCGCCTGGTTGCCAAAAGCCATGATCACCGGCGCCACCATCACCGGACCGAACGGCAGCACACGCGGCGCACCGGCCAGCGCGCACTCTTCTTCGAACAGGTGTTTTTGCACCGCGGTCCAGCCCGGGCCGCCAAATTCCTTGGGCCAACCGTGGCCGAGCCAGCCCTTTTTGCCCAGGATCCTGGCCCAGCGCTGCATGTCGTCGCGTGAGAGGTGCAAGGCGTTGTGCACCTTGTGGGCGATGTCTGCCGGCAGGTTGGCTTTGACCCAGGCGCGAATCTCTTCGCGAAACGCCTGCTCTTCGGGCGTGAATGACAAATCCATGAAAAGTCTCCTTGTTGGGGTGCCGGCGGCCGCGGGCGACCTCAGCTCTTCAGTTTCGCACGGGCGTTCGTTTCAGCCCTGTCCGGGCAGCGACAAGCCCAGCTGTTCGTGCAGGTTCTGCACCTGGTCTTGCAGGCTGGTCAGCGCGTTCTCCAGCGCCGCCACACGCCGCGTCAGGAGGATCACCTCGTCTTCGGTGGCGCCGCCGGAACCGCCGGATACTGGGAGACTGGCGAACTGGGCCAGATCCACCGCACCGCTGAGCAAATGGGCCCAGCGCTGCTCGCGGGCGCCGGGCGCGCGCGGCAGTTTCACCACCAGCGGCCCGCCTTTGGCGTCCGTGCGATCCTGCAGCTCCTCCAGAAACGCGTCGACCGAGGCGATGTCAAGAAATTTGTACCAGCGCTCGGTGTTCAGCCGCAGCTCGCCCGCCGTCTGCGGGCCACGCAACATCAGCATGCCCAGCAACACCGCCGACTGCTCGGGCACGCCGATCGCGCGCTGGAAGTTGTGCTCGTAGCGCGTCACGCGAGAGCCGCTGGTTTCGAACACCAGGTGCAGCTCGCGCAGGGCGTCCAGCGCCTCGATCACCGCGGCCTCGGGCAACTGCATCACCGGTTCGCGGCTGGATTTCTGGTTGCAACCGGTCACCAGCGTATTGAGCGTGAGCGGGTAGCTGTCGGGCACGGTGCGCGCCTTCTCCATCAGGGTGGCGAGCACGCGCGCCTCGGCGGCAGACAGCGGTCGTTCGCGCACATCGAGCACGCGCGAAGAAACATTGGATTCAGGGCTCATTACACTCACCGGTTGACTCAAAAACAAGGCGCTCTGCGGAGCGCTCGGGCGCAGCAGGTGCACAAGAACATCGTGATTCTGATCTCGGGCAGCGGCTCGAACATGGCCGCCATTGTGGCGGCGTCGCGCCAGCGCCGCTGGCGCGAGCGCCATGGCGCCGAGGTGGCTGCGGTGATCAGCAACCGGGCCGAGGCGCCGGGGCTCGCCTGGGCCCGCCACGAAGGCATAGCCACCACGGCGCTGGACCACCGTGCCTTCCCCAGCCGCGAGGCTTTTGATGCCGCCCTCATGACCGAGGTCGACCGGTTTCAGCCCACGCTGGTGGTGCTCGCGGGTTTCATGCGCATTCTCACGCCGGGTTTTGTTGCCCACTACGCCGATCGCCTGATCAACATCCACCCCAGCCTGCTGCCCGCGTTCACCGGCCTGCACACCCACCAGCGCGCGATCGACGCCGGCTGCACGGTGGCGGGCTGCACGGTGCACCGCGTGACCGCCGATCTCGACCACGGCGACTGCCTGGACCAGGCCGTGGTGCCCATTCTTCCGGGGGATACCGCCGAGGCGCTGGCGGCGCGTGTGCTCACGCAGGAGCACCTCATTTATCCGCGTGTGGTGGAGCGATTGCTGAAACAAGGCGCCCAGCGGTAGGGGCCGGGAACCCGACGCAACCACCTTTGGGCAAGCCCGGGACGTGCCCCTTCAGGGACGATGCCAAAGGGTGTGGACGGTCACATGCTCTTTTGGAACACCAGCCCCGCGTGCTCACGCATGGCGTGGAATCTGATCTTCGGCCAGTTGGCCTCCACCGCACGCAGGGTGGCCGCGTGGTCAACCAGCAGGGTGGGCGCATTCACCGCGTCCAGCGCCACGCGGTGGCTGTTGGCGTCGATGAACTTCTTCAGTTCGACCTCGCCACCGTCTTCGGGCGCGCAGGTCACCCAGCGTGCCACCTGGTAGGGGCTGTTCATGATGCGGGCTTTCACGCCGTATTCGTGCTCCAGCCGGTGCGCCACCACCTCGAACTGCAGCTGCCCCACCGCGCCGAGCAAGAGCACGGAGCCGGCGACCGGGCGGAACACCTGGATCGCGCCTTCCTCGCCGAGCTGCGTCAGGCCGGCGCGCAGCTGCTTGCTGCGCAGCGGGTCGGCCACCTCCACACTGCGGATGATCTCGGGCGCGAAGAAAGGCAGGCCGGTGAACTGCAGGCTTTCGCCCTCGGTCAGCGTGTCGCCGAGCTGCAGCACGCCGTGGTTGGGGATGCCGATGATGTCGCCGGCAAAGGCCTCGTCGAGCAGCTCGCGGCGCTGCGACAGGAAAGACACCACGGTGTTGGGGCGCAGATCCTTGCCCGAGCGCACCACCCGGAGCTTCATGCCACGCTCGAAATGGCCGCTGGCCACGCGCACAAACGCAATGCGGTCGCGGTGCGCCGGGTCCATGTTGGCCTGGATCTTGAACACCACGCCGGTGAACTTGGGCTCTTCGGGGTGCACCACCCGCTGCAGTGCCGGCCGGTCGCCGGGTGGCGGCGCAAGGTCGACCAACGCGTCCAGCACCTCGCGCACGCCGAAGTTGTTGACGGCCGATCCAAACAGCATCGGCGTTTGCCGGCCGGCCAGAAACTCGGCTTTGTCAAAGGCCGTCGATGCCCCGTCCACCAGTTCCAGCTCGTCGCGCGCCTGCTCGAAATCGCTGCCGAATCGCTTCACGCTCTCGGGGTTGTGCAGTCCGGTCAGCACATCTTCGTCGCCGCCACGCCGGTCTTCGCCCGCGCTGAACACGCGCATCTGGTCGGTGCGGCGGTCGAACACGCCGCGAAAGGTCTTGCCCATGCCGACCGGCCAGGTGAACGGCACCACCGTCATCCCCAGCTCGCGCTCGATCTCGTCCATCAGATCGAGTGGCGCCTGCACCTCGCGGTCCAGCTTGTTGACAAAGGTGAGGATGGGCGTGTTGCGGGCCCGGCAGACCTGCAGCAGGCGCCTCGTCTGCGGCTCCACACCGTTGCCGGCGTCGATCACCATCAGGGCCGCGTCCACCGCGGTGAGCACCCGGTACGTGTCCTCGCTGAAGTCCTGGTGGCCGGGTGTATCGAGCAGGTTGATCACGCAGTCGCGGTACTCCATCTGCATCACCGAGGAGGCCACCGAAATGCCGCGCTGCTTCTCGATTTCCATCCAGTCGCTGGTGGCGTGGCGTGCCGCCTTGCGTGCCTTCACGCTGCCGGCGATGTTGATCGCGCCCGAGAACAGCAGCAGCTTCTCGGTCAGTGTGGTCTTGCCCGCGTCGGGGTGGGAAATGATGGCAAACGTGCGGCGGCGGCGCACCTGGGAGGCAATGTCGGACATAGCCCTCGATTATCAACTCCCCCTGCGCCGCTGCGTGGCCTGCTCCATGGGGCGCGACACCGGCGCCCCGGCAAAACCGGTTACGCGGCGCCTGCTGACCCTGACCGAAACGTAGTGCCTTGATTCGGGATGCAGCCGAACTGCCTCGGCCAGGCCACCAGCACCGTCCCCATGGTGGAACGCCGCGCGGGGGCGCACAGGGGACAATACCCTCCATGCACCCCAAAGCCCTGCTGGACGCCTGTGCCAGCCTCATCGAACAGGTTTTCAAATTTGACCACCCGGCCGACGCCGTGGTCGCCCGTTTTTTCCGCGAACACCGCTCGCTCGGGCCGCGCGAGCGCACCACCTTGTCCGACACGGTGTACGCCGCGCTGCGCCAGCGGTTGCGCCTGGAGTGGCTGGCTCGCTCGGGCAGCGGCCCGAAATGGCGGCGGCTGGCGATCCTGGCTTTTCCCGGTGACACCGACTTTCTCAAGAGTGCGCTGACCGAGCCCGAAAAAACCTGGCTCGATCACTGCCTGGCCGCGACCGACGCCGACCTGCTCGCGCCGCACCGCCACAACCTGCCGGAGTGGCTGGCGACCGCGCTGCGCGACCAGCTGGGTGCCGAATTCGACGCCCTGGTGGCGAGCCTGGATCAACCCGCAGCACTCGACCTGCGCGTCAACACACTGAAGAAGAAGCGCGACGCGGTGCTGGCCGATCTGCCCAAGGCCGGGCTGGTGGGCGAACCGACCCCGTTTTCCCCGCTCGGGATCCGCCTGCAGGGCAAGCCCTCGCTGGCCAAGCTGCCGGCGTTTGTGCAAGGTGAGGTGGAGGTGCAGGACGAAGGATCGCAGCTGCTGGCCTTGCTGCTGGACGCCAAGCGCGGAGAGATGGTGGTCGATTTTTGTGCCGGCGCTGGAGGCAAGACGCTGGCCATCGGTGCCGCCATGCGCAACAGCGGTCGCCTCTACGCCTTTGATACCTCGGCCCACCGGCTCGATGCGCTCAAGCCGCGCCTGGCGCGCAGCGGGCTGTCCAACGTGCACCCGGTGGCGATCGCGCACGAGCGCGACGACCGCATCAAACGTCTGGCCGGCAAGATCGACCGGGTGCTGGTCGATGCGCCGTGCTCCGGTCTGGGCACCTTGCGCCGCAGTCCAGACCTCAAATGGCGCCAGACACCCCAGATGGTGGCGGCGCAGGCGCAACTGCAACAGGCCATTCTGAACAGCGCCGTGCGCCTGCTCAAGCCGGGTGGCCGCCTGGTCTACGCGACCTGCAGCCTGCTCCGGGAAGAAAACGAGGCGGTTGCCGCCACTTTCGGCAGCCAGCATCCGGACTTCGAGGTGGTGCCGGTGCACGGGCTGCTGGTGGCGGCCGAGGTGCCCGCACCCGAGCGGCTTTGTGCCGGGCCGGAGCAGCAATGGCTGCGTTTGTGGCCCCATCGCCATGCAACCGACGGCTTTTTTGCTGCGGTCTGGCGCAAGCGGGCTTGAAAATCACCCGGTATCCCCGATCTGATTGGGGCTCTTCCGACCGGTGTACCGGCCTCTTTGAATAAATTCGACCCCGGTCGTAAAATTCGGGGTTGTGCCGTCACCCGCCTGGGTGATGGCTTTTTCCGCTGCGCCCCTGCCGGGCGCCTATCTAGGAACGCAATGATTGCATCTGACCCGGGTCTGCTGTCCACCGTATGGGATGGCCTGATCCAGTTTTTGTCCCAGGGCCTGACCGGCGCCACCTGGTGGCAAGCCATGATCGCCGCTTTGGTGATGACCCACATCACCATCGCCAGCGTCACCATTTACCTGCACCGCCACTCGGCCCACCGCGCACTCGATCTGCACCCGATCGCGTCGCATTTTTTCCGTTTCTGGCTCTGGTTGACCACCGGTATGGTCACCAAGGAGTGGACGGCCATCCACCGCAAGCACCACGCCAAGTGCGAACACGAGGGCGATCCACACAGCCCGGTGGTGTTTGGCATCAAGAAGGTGTTTTTCGAAGGCAGCGAGTTGTACCGTGCCGAAGCCGAGAACCAGGAAACCCTGGACCGCTACGGCCACAACACGCCGAACGACTGGATCGAGCGGCATCTGTACACCGGGCATTCCCGCCTGGGTGTGAGCCTCATGCTGATCATCAACGTGGCCTTGTTCGGCGCCCTGGGACTGACCGTCTGGGCGATCCAGATGGCCTGGATTCCGATCACCGCGGCCGGCATCATCAACGGCATCGGTCACTGGTGGGGCTATCGCAACTTCGAGGCCGCCGACGCCAGCACCAACGTCTCGCCCTGGGGCATCCTGATCGGTGGCGAGGAGCTGCACAACAACCACCACACCTACCCGACCTCGGCCAAGCTGTCGGTCAAGCCTTACGAGTTCGATATCGGCTGGCTTTACATCAGCGTGATGCAGACGGTCGGCCTGGCCAAGGTGAAAAAACTTCCGCCGAAGATGGCCTTTGGTGATGTGAAACCGGTCGCCGACGAGAAGACCCTGGAAGCCATCATCGCCAACCGCTACGAGGTGATGGCCGGCTACGCCCGCGAAATGCGCGCTGCCTGCCAGCGTGAGATCGAAGGTCTCAAGGCCCGCAGTGCCGATCTGGGTCAGATGAAGGTGGCGCGTCACTGGCTGCACCGCGACGATGACAAGGTGCCCGTCGCGGTGCGCCCGCAACTGGCGCTGGCCCGTGCCGAGCACCCGGTGCTCGACAAGATGGTCACCATGCGTGAAGAGTTGCGCGCCCTGTGGTCCAGCACCACCGCCACCCGTGAGCAACTGGCCAGCGACCTGCAGGCCTGGTGCCGCAGCGCGGAGGAAAGTGGCATCGCCGCCCTTCGCGATTTTTCGGTGAAGCTGCGCTCGGCCCACGCCTGACTTGTGGGCCGGCCTCCGTGCCGCACCCAAGGGTGCGGCAGCTCCTCAAAGGCAGTCCTGCGGGCAGGGAAACCGGTTCTGCGGCGCCTGGGTCCAGGGCGCCACGGACTCCTGAGGGCTCAGAGTGGGATAGAAACAAAAAAGCCGCTGTGTTGACAGCGGCTTTTTTGTTGGGGAACCGAAGGATCACTTCAGTTTGATTTCTTTGTAGTCCACGTGCTTGCGGGCCTTGGGATCAAACTTCTTGATCAGCATCTTCTCCGGCGTGGTCTTCTTGTTCTTGGTCGTGGTGTAGAAATGGCCGGTGCCTGCGGTGGACTCCAGCTTGATTTTCTCGCGCGTGCCTTTGGTTGCCATGTTCGGTTCTCCTTATGCCTGGCCGCGGGCGCGCAGGTCGGCGAGCACGGCATCGATGCCATTTTTGTCGATCAGGCGCAGCGCAGCGCCCGAGACGCGCAGGCGCACCCAGCGGTTCTCGCTCTCGACCCAGAAACGGCGGTATTGCAGGTTCGGCAGGAACCGGCGCTTGGTTTTGTTGTTGGCGTGGGAAACGTTGTTCCCGACCATGGGCTTCTTGCCCGTGACGTCGCAGACGCGTGCCATGAGGACACTCCGATACTTTTTTACAGCCAGTGGTCCGATCGCGGCAGGTCTTCACAAACCGCCGGGGGACTCGCCTGGCCTCACCTCGCCAGAATAGGGTGGCGGTAACCCGATTTGCCAGCCCAAGCGGGCCCCGAAGGATCCGCTGATCGCAGCAAAGCCCGCCATTATAGACCGGCGGATCGCCGCAGGCATGTTTGTGACGGCCGGCGCCGCTCAGCCCTGGTGCTGCTCCAGGTAGCGCTGGGCGTCCAGCGCGGCCATGCAGCCAGTGCCGGCGCTGGTGATGGCCTGGCGGTAGACGTGGTCCTGCACGTCACCCGCGGCGAACACGCCCGGCACGCTGGTCATGGTGGCCATGCCCTGTAGGCCGGAGCGGGTCACGATGTAGCCGTCCTTCATCTCCAGCTGGCCTTTGAACAGATCGGTGTTCGGGCTGTGACCGATGGCGATGAAGCAGCCCTTGACGGTCAGGTCTTCGGTCTGGCCGGTTTGCACGTTTTTGAGGCGCACACCGGTCACACCGGTGTTGTCGCCCAGCACCTCGTCGAGTGTGCTGTGCAGCTTGAGCTCGATCTTGCCGGCAGCCACCTTTTCCATCAGCTTGTCAACCAGGATGGGCTCGGCCTTGAAGCTGTCGCGGCGGTGAATCAGGTACACCTTGCTGGCGATGTTGGATAGGTACAACGCTTCTTCCACCGCGGTGTTGCCACCACCCACCACGCTGCAGACTTCGTTGCGGTAGAAAAATCCGTCACAGGTGGCGCAGCCCGAAACACCCTTGCCCATGAACGCCTCTTCCGAGGGCAGACCCAGGTATTTGGCCGAGGCGCCGGTGGCGATGATCAGGGCATCGCAGCTGTATTCACCGCTGTCGCCCTGGAGCACAAACGGGCGCTGGGAAAAGTTGACCGTGTGGATGTGGTCGAACACGATCTCGGTCTTGAAGCGCTCGGCGTGGGCCTGGAAGCGCTGCATCAGATCGGGCCCCTGCACACCGTCGACATCGGCTGGCCAGTTGTCCACGTCGGTGGTGGTCATCAGTTGCCCGCCCTGGGCGATGCCGGTGATCAACACCGGGTTGAGGTTGGCGCGTGCGGCGTAGATGGCGGCGGAGTAGCCGGCGGGGCCGGAACCAAGAATCAGAACTTTTGAGTGCTTCATGTTGTGGCGATCCATCGGAGAGCTTGGGGTCTGCAGAATTGAATGCGAAGATAAGCGGCGGCTGAAGTAAACACCCACCCGTATGCGAGTGGGCAACCAACCCAGTCTCAAGATTGTATGAAAGAGCGCCCAGCTGGCGCCCCAACCTGAGGAAGTCACGCATGTCCATCTTGTCCAACCTGGATCTGATCCGCCGAGTCCCCTTGTTCTCCACCCTGACCCAGGCGCAGGCCGAGTCGGTGGCCGATGCGGTGATCAAGCGGCGTTTCAAGCGCGGTGAGTGCATCGTCGAGCAGGGCAAGAAGTCCAACATGCTGGCCATCGTGTTGACCGGTCGGGCCCGGGTCGTCACCACCGACAGCCGCGGGCGCGAGGTGATCCTGGCGACCATGAACCCGGGTGACTATGTGGGTGAGATGAGCCTGATCGACAACCAGCCGCACTCGGCCACGGTGCGCGCGGAGGTGCAGACCGATGCGCTGATCCTGGGTCGGATGGAGTTCGCACGCTGCCTGCCCGAGAACACCTCCATGGCCTACGCGGTGATGAAGGGGCTGGTGCAGCGCCTGCGTCATGCCGACCGCAAGATCGAATCGCTGGCGCTGATGGACGTGTATGGCCGCGTGGCACGGGCGCTGCTGGAGGTGGCGCAGCCCGATCGCGAAGGCCAGCTGGTGATCCGCGACCGGGTGTCGCGCCAGGACGTGGCCAAGATGATCGGCGCCTCGCGCGAGATGGTCAGCCGGGTGATGAAAGACCTGGAGGACCGTGGCTTCATCGAGGTGGCGGAGGATGGAAGCACCATCATCAAGGAGCGGCTCAACTCGCTTGGTTGAGGCCGCGAAGGGTGGCACGACGCGGAGCGCGCACCGTTCTTCAACAGGGGCTCTCCTGCCACTTTGGCCGGCCTGGACGACCCGGGTCGCTGGGTTAAAGTGGGTGCCGTTTTGTCCCGACGCCCATGACCTATTCGCTCAACACGCTCAACGCCGATCGCGCCAACCAGCCACCGACCGGGGTGGGCCGGTTCGCCCAGGAAATTGGTCTGGTGCTGGGGGCCGCGGCGCTGGCGTTCTGGTTGCTCGCGTTGCTCAGCCACTCGCTGGCCGACCCCGCCTGGAGCACCACCGGCACCCGCTCCGAGGTTGGAAACTGGGCCGGGCGCCTGGGCGCGCTGCTCGCTGACGGCAGCTATTACCTGCTGGGTCTTTCGGTCTGGTGGTGTTTCCTTGCTGGAGTGCTGGCCTGGCTCTCGGGCCTGGCCGGCTGGGTCCGCGGCCAGCAGAGCACGCCCGGCGGCGCCACGCACCCCTCCGAAAACGCCAGCCGCTGGCAACGCGTCTGGCAGCATCCGGTGAGCTTCTGGATCGGCCTGCTGTTGCTGGTGCTGGCCAGCGGGGTGCTGGAATGGAGCCGGTTGTACCGGTTCGACAAACTGTTGCCTGGCCACGCGGGTGGCGTGCTGGGCGATCTGGTCGGTCCGCTGGCCACCCGCTGGCTGGGCTTCACCGGGTCTGCGCTGGCGATGCTGGCGCTGATGGTGGTCTGCCTGCCGCGGGTGTTCCATTTTTCCTGGGGCCATTGGGCCGAGCGGCTGGGCTTCACGCTGGACCACTGGTTCGAGTCCCGGCGCGAAAAGCGCGAGGCGGTGGAAGACCAGCGCATCGGTGTGCAGGCGGCGCGCGAGCGCGAAGAAGTGGTGGCGGTGGAGCGGGTGGAAATCGAGGAGCACCACCCCACGCCGGTGCTGATCGAGCCCACGCTGGTCGATGTGCCGCCGAGCGCACGGGTGGCCAAGGAGCGGCAGAAACCGCTGTTTGTCGACATGCCCGATAGCAAGCTGCCACAGGTGGACCTGCTCGATGGCGCTCCGCTGCACCAGACCGGCGTGGACAGCCAGACGCTGGAGATGACCAGCCGACTGATCGAAAAAAAGCTCAAGGATTTCGGGGTGGATGTGCGGGTGGTGGCGGCCGCGCCGGGTCCGGTGATCACACGCTACGAGATCGAGCCGGCCACGGGGGTGAAGGGCTCACAGATCGTCAACCTGAGCCGCGACCTGGCGCGCTCGCTCTCGCTGGTGTCGATCCGTGTGATCGAGACGATTCCGGGCAAGAACCTGATGGCGCTGGAACTGCCCAACGCCAAGCGGCAGATGATCAAGCTCAGCGAAATCCTGGGCTCGTCGGTCTACAACGACGCCAAATCCCTGCTGACCATGGGGCTGGGCAAGGACATCGGCGGCCAGCCGGTGGTGGCCGACCTGGCCAAGATGCCACATTGCCTCGTGGCCGGCACCACCGGCTCGGGCAAGTCGGTCGGCATCAACGCAATGATCCTGAGCCTGCTCTACAAGGCCGACGCGAAAGACGTGCGTCTGCTGCTGA
>CAYRIT010000053.1:19387-20657 GCA_964424415.1 uncultured Hydrogenophaga sp. | reverse complement strand
ACCGCGGCGGGCGCACCTGCCACGCCGCCATCATCGCGCGCGAGCTGGGCATTCCGGCGGTGGTCGGCTGCGGCGACGCCACCGAGAAGCTGAAAAACGGCACCCTGGTCACGGTGAGCTGCGCCGAGGGCGACACGGGCCACATCTACGATGGCCTGCTGGAAACCGAAATCACCGAAGTGCAGCGCGGCACCATGCCCGAGGTGGACGTGAAGATCATGATGAACGTGGGCAACCCCCAGCTCGCGTTCGACTTTGCGCAGATTCCGAATGGCGGCGTCGGTCTGGCGCGGCTGGAATTCATCATCAACAACAACATCGGTGTGCACCCCAAGGCCATCCTGGACTACCCGGCGATCGACGCCGACCTGAAGAAGGCGGTGGAGTCGGTGGCACGCGGCCACGCCTCGCCGCGCGCTTTTTATGTGGACAAGGTGGCCGAGGGCGTGGCGACGATTGCGGCGGCCTTCTGGCCCAAGCCGGTGATCGTGCGCCTGTCGGATTTCAAGTCCAACGAATACCGCAAGCTGGTTGGTGGCAGCCGCTACGAGCCCGATGAAGAGAACCCGATGCTGGGTTTCCGGGGTGCGGCGCGCTACATCAGCGAAGACTTCCGCGAAGCCTTTGCGATGGAGTGCGAAGCCATCAAGCGGGTGCGCGAAGACATGGGTCTGACCAACGTGCAGGTGATGGTGCCGTTTGTGCGCACGTTGGGCCAGGCGAAAAAAGTGACCGAATTGCTGGCCGACAAAGGGCTCAAGCGCGGCGAGAACGGGCTCAAGATCATCATGATGTGCGAGATTCCGAGCAACGCGGTGCTGGCCCACGATTTCCTTCAGTACTTCGACGGCTTCTCGATCGGCTCCAACGACCTGACCCAGCTCACCCTGGGCCTGGACCGCGATTCGGGCCTGGAGCTGCTGGCCCACGATTTCGACGAGCGCGATCCGGCCGTCAAGGCGCTGCTCAAGCTGGCCATCGGTGCCTGCAAGTCCGAAGGCAAGTACGTCGGTATCTGCGGCCAGGGCCCCAGCGACCACCCCGATTTCGCCCAGTGGCTGCGCGACGAGGGCATCAGCTCGATTTCGCTCAACCCCGACTCGGTGGTCGACACCTGGCAGCTGCTGGCCAGCACCGCGAAATAAGGCGACCTTTCGGCGCCAAAAAAGGCAGGGCGATCCCCTGCCTTTTTTTGTGGATCACAGGGTAAATACCGAGACCGACCCTGACGCACAATAACTCCCTGGGGTGTGTCAGGTTGCACGCCCCA
>CAYRIT010000053.1:0-19287 GCA_964424415.1 uncultured Hydrogenophaga sp. | reverse complement strand
GTCAGGTTGCACGCCCCAACCAGGAGACAAGCATGTTCGAAGGTCTGGACGCCCAACGCCTGGTGGCGCTGTTTTTCATCGCACTGGCCCTTTTCAATTTTCCGCTGCTGGCGCTGTGGGACCACGATGCCATGTTGTGGGGGCTGCCACTGTTTCCCGCCGCGCTGTTCCTGATCTGGAGTGCGCTGATCGCGGCGCTGGCCTGGGTGATGGAACGCGGTCACGGTGGCCACGGCGCCGCCGAGGACTGAGCGCGCAATATGCTGCCGGCATCCCTGGTCATTGGCGTCTCGTTCGCCTACCTGTCGCTGCTGTTTGCGGTGGCCCACTGGGGCGATCGCCGCGCCGCCGCCGGGCGCTCGGTGATCGGCAGCGCCTGGATCTACGCGCTGTCGATTGCGGTCTACTGCACCGCCTGGACCTACTTTGGCAGCGTCGGCCGGGCCGCGACGGGCGGTGTGTGGTTCTTCCCGATCTACCTCGGGCCGATGCTGGCGATGCTGCTGGGCTGGATGGTGGTGCGCAAGATGATCCGCATCGCCAGAACCTACCGCATCACCTCGATCGCCGATCTGATCGCCAGCCGCTATGGCAAGAGCCCGACCCTGGCCGGCCTGGTGACGCTGATCACGGTGGTGGGCATCGTGCCCTATATCGCCTTGCAGCTCAAAGCGGTGGCCAGCGGCTACGCCGTGCTGACCTCGCCACTGGGCCAGCCGGCGCCGATCGTCACCGCCTGGTGGCGCGACAGCACCCTGTACGTCGCGCTGTTTCTGGCCGGCTTCACCATGGTGTTTGGCGCCCGGCATCTGGACAGCACCGAGCGCCACGAGGGCATGGTGGCGGCGATTGCGTTCGAGTCGCTGGTCAAGCTGCTGGCGTTTTTGGCAGTGGGTGTTTTTGCGAGCTTTGTGCTGTTCAGCAGCCCAGCCGCGATTTTCGAGCAGGCGCGTTCTGTCGAGTCGCTGCGCGAGCTGCTGAGCTTCAAACAGGGCCAGTCATTCGCCTATGTGGATTGGGCGGGCATGACCGCGCTCGCCTTCTTTGCCGCGCTGTTCCTGCCGCGCCAGTTTCAGGTGATGGTGGTCGAGAACGTGGACGAGCGGCACCTCAAGCGCGCGGTCTGGGTGTTCCCGCTGTACCTGCTGCTGATCAACCTGTTTGTACTGCCGATCGCGTTTGCCGGTTTGCTGTATTTCGGCCCGGGCCGCATGGACCCGGAGAACTTTGTGCTGTCGCTGCCACTTGCCGAGGGACAGACGGTGCTGGCGCTGGCGGCGTTTGTGGGAGGGCTGTCGGCGGCCACCGGCATGGTGATCGTGGAGGCCACCGCGGTCTCCACCATGGTCTGCAACGATCTGATCATGCCGCTGTTGCTGCGCATGAAGCGCTTCGGTGCGCGCCGCAGTGGCGACCTCACCGGCCTGTTGCTGGGCATCCGGCGTACCGCCATCCTGATGATCCTGTTGCTGGGCTACCTCTACTACCGCCTGGCTGGCGAGGCCTATGCGCTGGTGAGCATCGGGCTGATCAGCTTTGCCGCGGTGGCGCAGTTTGCGCCCGCCATGCTGGGCGGCATGTACTGGCGCGGCGGCACGCGGCGCGGCGCGCTGGCCGGCCTGCTGCTCGGCTTCGGTTTCTGGGTCTATACGCTGATGCTGCCCTCGCTGGCCAAGTCGGGCTGGCTGGATGACACCTTCGTGCGCGAGGGCTTGTTCGGCCTGGCGCTGCTCAAGCCGCAGGCGTTCCTGGGTCTGACCGGCATGGATGGCCTGACCCACTCGCTGTTCTGGAGCCTGCTGGCCAACGTTGCGGGTTATGTCGGGTTGTCGCTGTGGCGCTCGCCCTCAGCCGCCGAAACCAGCCAGGCCTTGCTGTTTGTCGATGTGTTCAACCGCACCGCCGAGACGCACCCGGTGTTCTGGCAAGGCAAGGCCCAGGTGTCGGCGCTGCTGCCGCTGGCCGGGCGCTTCCTCGGCGCGGAGGCCGCACAGCGCCTGTTTGCCGACTACGCACAGCGCCTGGGGCTCAGCCATTTTGAAGACATTCCGGCCGACGCGCGCCTGGTGCAGTTTGTCGAGACGCAGCTGGCCGGCGCCATCGGCAGCGCCTCCGCGCGGGTGATGGTCGCGTCGGTGGTGGAGGAAGAAGCGCTGGATCTGGACGACGTGATCCGGATCCTGGACGAGGCCTCGCAGCTGCGCGCCTACTCCCACGCGCTGGAGGAGAAGTCGCACTCGCTGGAGCTGGCCACCGCCGAACTGCGCGATGCCAACCAGAAGCTGCAGAGCCTGGACCACATGAAAGACGATTTCATGTCGTCGGTGACACACGAGCTGCGCACACCTTTGACTTCGATCAGGGCGCTGTCGGAATTGATGCGCGACGATGAAACGATGGAGGTGGCCCAGCGACAGCAGTTCCTGGGCATCATCGTGACCGAGGCCGAGCGGCTGAGCCGGCTGGTGAGCCAGGTGCTCGACATGGCCAAGATCGAGGCGGGGCAGGCCGACTGGCACAGCACCGAAGTGGATCTGCGCGAGGTGGTCGATCAGGTGGCCGGCACCATGCGCGAGAGTTACCGCGAGCGCGGGGTGGTGCTGGAGTTGGAGCTGGCGGAGGTGGTGCGCCCGGTGTGGGCCGATGCCGATCGCCTGACACAGGTGGTGATCAATCTGTTGTCCAACGCGCTGAAGTACGCGCCGGCCCGCAGTGGCCAGGTGGTGCTGCGCTTGAGTGATGCGCCAGAGGAATTGACGCTGGAGGTGCAGGACAATGGTCCGGGCATCGCGGCCGATCAGGAGGCGGTGGTGTTCGAGAAGTTTCGACAGGTCTCCGGCGACGACCATTACCGGCCCGGTGGCACCGGGCTGGGCTTGCCGATCAGCCGGCAGATCGTGGAGCATTTTGGTGGACGCATGTGGTTGCGCACGACCCCGGGGCAGGGGGCCTGTTTCGGGTTTTCGCTGCCGCACGGGCGTGAGGACGCAGCAGCGCGCGACGACAACACGAGGAGCGAGGTGACATGAGCAAAAAAATACTGATTGCCGACGACGAGCCCAATATCCTGATCTCGCTGGAGTTCCTGATGAAGCGCGAGGGCTACGAGGTGCTGCTGGCGCGCGACGGCCAGGAGGCGATGGATGTGATTGCGCGCGAAAAACCCGCGCTGGTGTTGCTCGATGTGATGATGCCGATCAAAACAGGCTTTGACGTCTGCTGCGAGCTGCGCGCCAGCGAGACCTTGCGCGACACGCTGGTGTTGATGCTCACCGCCAAAGGCCGCGACACCGACGTGGCCAAGGGCCTGGCGCTGGGCGCCAACGCCTACATGACCAAGCCCTTTTCCACCAAGGAACTGGTGCACAAGGTGCGTGAAATGCTGGGCGAGGCGGCGTGAGCGGCCAGCAGAAAACCGACCGCCGCCTGTGGTGGCTGCTGGGCGGCGCGGCGCTGTTGTCGGTGGCCTGGTTGCTGGCCACCATCGCGCTGCTCGGCGCCACACTGGAGATGGACGCGCGCCAGACGGTGTGGACGCTGCTGGGCGAACGGCTGGCGCTGATCTTGCTGACCTGGGGTGCGGGCATGGCGGCCATCGCCTGGGCCCTCAAGCGGTGGTTCGACCACTGGGTGACACCGTCGGTGCAACTCGCCGAGGAGGCCCAGGTGCTGCTGCGCACCGATGTGGTCCGCGAGCTCAAGCCCAAGGGCAACGTCGAGACCCGGGTGCTGGTTGGCCTGTTCAACCAGCTGGTGGCGCAGCGCGAGGCGCTGCGCGCCCAGATGAACCACAAGGTGCACGAAGCGGCGCAGGGCATCGAAGCGGAGAAAAGCCGACTGGCAGCGTTGATGTCCGAGCTCACCCAGAGTGTGGTGGTCTGCAACCTCGATGGCCGGGTGCTGCTCTACAACCACCGCGCCCGCATGCAGTTCCGCGCCTTGTCGCAGGCGCCCGGTGTGGCCGGTGGTGCCGAGCTGATCGGCCTCGGGCGATCGATCTATGGGGTGTTCGATCGGAAGCTGGTGACCCACGCGCTGGAGAACATCCAGCAGCGCATGCTGCGCGGTGCGGCCCAGCCGTCGGCCCAGTTTGTCACCACCACGCCGGCCGGGCAGCTGCTGCGGGTGCAGATGGCACCGGTGCGCGCGGCGGCGCAGGATGCGGGAGCGGACGCCGCCATCGACGCGTCCATCGGGCTCACCGGCTTTGTGCTGATGCTGGAGAACATCACACGCGACTATGAAGCCGAATCGGCCAAAGACCAGGTGCTGATCAGCCTCACCGAGGGCAGCCGGTCGGCACTGGCCAACATGCAGGCGGCGCTCGACATGCTCGATTACCCCGACCTCGAAACTGCGATGCGTGAGCGCTTCTTGGGCGTGATCCGCGAGGAAACCGCCTCGCTCAGCCAGCGCATCGGTGCGCTGGAATCCGGCTCGGCCAGCAGCCTCAAGACCCGCTGGCCGCTGGAGGACATGCTGGGAGCCGACCTCGTGAACGCCGCGCTGCGGCGGATCGAGGTGGTGACCGGGCTGAGTGCGTCGGCGGTCGAGGTCGACGCCGGGCTGTGGCTCAAGATCGAGAGCTTTTCGCTGCTGCAGGCGCTGGTTTATCTGGCGGGGCGCCTGAAGGACGAGTTCGAGGTGAAATTTGTGCAGCTGCGGCTGGCAGCGTCGTCCAGTGCGGGCAAGGCCCAGCTGGATCTGGTCTGGTCGGGTCAGGCAATGAGCACCGAGACGGTGATGAGCTGGGAGCTCGATCCGATGCGGGTTGCCGGTGAAGCCACCCGCCTGACGGTGCGCGACGTGGTGGATCGACACGCCGGCGCGTTCTGGTTCGAGCGCGAGCGCGTGCGCCACCAGGCGTTCTTCCGCCTGCTGCTGCCGTTAGCCAATCCGCAGGAGCAGGCCGAGGCCGCCACCCTGCTGCCCACCGACAGTCGGCCCGAGTACTACGACTTCGACCTGTTCAAGACCACCGAACTCACCCGTTCGCTCGATGACCGGCGCCTGAGCGAGCTGACCTACACCGTGTTCGACACCGAGACCACCGGACTCAATCCCTCGGAGGGTGACGAGATCATCCAGATCGGCGCGGCGCGCATCGTCAACAACAAGTTGCTGCGCCAGGAAAGTTTCGAGCAGCTGGTCGACCCCAAGCGTCCCATTCCCGCCGCCACGATCCCCATCCACGGCATCCAGCCCGAGATGGTGCGCGGCCAGCCGACCATTGCCCAGGTGCTGCCGGCCTTCCACGCGTTTGCCCAGGACACGGTGCTGGTGGCGCACAACGCCGCTTTCGATATGCGCTTCCTGCAGCTCAAGCAGGAACAGGCTGGTCTGTCATTCGATCATCCTGTGCTCGATACCCTGCTGCTCTCGGCGCTGGTGCACCCCAACCAGGATTCGCACCGCTTGGAGGCCCTGGCCGAGCGCTTCAACGTCACCATCGTCGGCCGCCACACCGCCCTGGGCGATGCCCTGGTGACCGCCGAGGTGTTCTTGAGGCTGATCCCGCTGCTGGCGGAACAGGGCATCCACACGCTGGGTGAAGCGCGCGAGGCGGCGCAAAAAACCTACTACGCGCGAATCAAGTATTGATCCCTCCGCGCCGCGCCTGCGTCGCGGACATGGTTCACATCCGGTACCGTTGGCCGAGTACGTTCTGCAGCGAATGCACCACGGTGAACGCATCTTTGAGCTGGCTGCGTTCGAAGTTGGAAACGTCGCCCAGGGGCAGGAAGTTGTCGGGCGACTGGCCAGCGGTGATCTGGCGTGCCTGATGCTGGATGCGGGTGTAGGCAAGAAACTCCAGGGCGTCGCGCAGGTCGCGTGCACTTTGTTCGCTGATGGAGCCGCCCGCGCCCGCAGCCACGAGGCGGTCGTGGGTGTTGACCTCCTCATGGCCGCCGGCCAGGGCGTAGACCCGCGCCAGGTCGACAACGGGCACCACGCCGGTGTGTTTGAGGTCGATCTTGCCTTTGTGCTCGCCATTGCGGATCGCCGAAATACCTTTGAACATGCCCAGCGGTGGCTGGTGTTGCAGGGCATTGGCCACCATGTGGGCGATGAAAAGGGTGTTGCCTTTGGTGCGTCCCAGCACGTCGCGGCGCAGGTCGTCAAGCAAGGCGCTTTTGCCGTGCACCGCGCGCAGGTCGAAGAAGACACAGGTCAGCATCAGCGCCTTGGGGTCGGGCGTGTTCGTCCAGCGCGCGAAATACTCGGCCCAGCGCTGTTTGGGCTGGCGCCAGGTGTCGGTCATGGCCATCATTTCGCCGGGACAATAGACGTAGCCGCAGGCGTCGAGCCCGTCGCAGACGAACTGCGCCAGTGCCTTGAAGTAGGCTCCGTGTTGTGTATCGTCGTAGCGGTCGTCGAGCACCATGCAGTTGTCCTGGTCGGACTTGGCGGTCTGCTCGTTGCGCGCCTGCGAGCCCGCCGCCACCCAGACATAGTCCACCGGCGCCGGTCCGAGCTGAAGCTCGGCGAGTTGCAGCAGGCGGCTGGTGATGGCGTCGGTGATGGCGGTGATGATGTGTCCGCTGCTGTAGGCCGAGGCCTGTGCGCTTGCCAGGCTTTGCTGCAGGCGCTTGACGCGGCCACTGGCGGCTTTCAGACCATCGATGGTGGTTTGCTTGTAGACCTCGCCGGCCAGGTAGACCGCCGATGTGCTGTGCTGTTCGGTCACATCGGTGGCGGTGATCATGCCCACGATGCGCTGGCCATCGAGCACCGGCACGTGGTGGATGTTGTGCCGTGCCATCAGCAACAGGGCGTCGAACGCCGGCTTCTGCACGTCGATGGTCAGTGGCGCCAGGGTGGCAATGTCGGCCACCGGGCGCGCGGCATCGAGCCCCACCGCCAGCACGCGGTTGCGCAGGTCGCGGTCGGTGATCAGACCGAACAGATGCTCCTGCTCGACGATCAACACCGACGAAACGCGCTTCTCGCTCATGATGCGGGCGGCTTCGCCGATCGGTGTGTGGGGGGGCAGGGTGATGGGCTCACGCTTGATCAGCGCGCGCACCGGGGTGGTCATGAGGTTGAGTGCCGGATCGCCCTGGCTGCGCTCGCGCGCCTTGGCGGTCGACGCGGGCAGGCCAGGCGGCAGCAGGATGGCCAGCGCCACCGATTCCTCGCGCAGCGTCTCCACCAGGCTGGCGTCCAGCCTCGCAAGCAGGCAAGGTGTCTGTGCCTGCGCCGAGGCAATGCCCGGGTGGGTCAACGGCGCCAGCAACTCGCCGGCGCGCAAGGCCAGGATCGGCTGGTGCTGGTCGTCCAGCAGGAGCAGCTCGCCCGAAACCAGCCAATGCAGCGCGCCACTGAGGTCATCGGTGAGGTCCAGCACATCGCCGACATCGAGCCTGTGTATGGTGAGCGCTTCGGCAAGCCGTTGGCGCTCCAGCGAGGAGAGCAAACCGAAGATGCGGTGGGCCTGGATGGTCGCGCTCAAGGTGGGGGCTGGCGTGGGCATGGGATCAGGTGTGAAAGGGTCGCCAAATGCTACACCGCGCCCGAGTCCGTTCGCGGGTATGTGAGGGGCAGGGTTTGACCTGAATCAGCTTCAATGGCGGCTGTGCTGTCAGAGGATGGTAAGTTCGCGATCCACAATTCGATACCGATGACTCGAAACTGACATGTTGACTTTGATTCTGGCGCTCAAGGCGGTGGTGGAGGTGGCAGCCATGGCCGTGCTGGGTCGGTGGCTGTTGGGGGTGCTGGTGGGTCTGCGGCGCGACAGCAACCCGGCTTACCAAGTCTTGAGCATGGTTGCGCAGCCCGCTTTGCGCCTGGCACGGCTCCTCAGCCCACGCATTGTCATCGACCGCCACCTGCCGCTGGTGGCCCTGTTGCTGCTGGGTTTTGCCTGGCTCGCGGTCGCCGGCTGGAAGATCTCGCACTGCCGCTCCATCGGGATCGCCGCGTGTTTGTGAGTGCCGCGCTCGACAGGCTGCTGGCGCAAGGTGTTCTTCGTGCACTGCTGGCCTTGGGCGCGCGCAACATGGCACTGCAGCAAACACAGCGCCAGATCGAACGCGATCCCGACAACCGCCACGCGCTGGCCACGCGGGCGCATCTGCTCGCCGCGCAGGGTGAGCACCTGCAGGCGCTGGCCGATCTCAAGCGCCTGGTGCAGCTGGCGCCCGAACGGGCCGGCGCCTGGTTCAACCTCGGTTATGTGCAGGAGTCGCTGAACGACCCGGAGGCTGCCGCCCGGGCGTTCCTGCAAGCGGTGACCATCGACCCCGGCATGGACCGCGCCTGGTATGGACTGGGGCTGTGTCGTATCCGCCAGGGGCGCTGGGACGAGGCGGTGAGCGCCTTGCAGCGCAACACAGAACTGCAGCCGATGAGCCCGCACGGCTGGTACCAGCTGGCGCGGGTGCATCTGGAGCGTGGCGAGCCTGAGCAGGCGCGCCGCGTGCTGAGGCATCTGCACAGCTTCGAGCCCAAGGTCGCGGCTCAGCTGGAGCGCGAGACCGGCCTGCGCGCCGTGGTCGCCTGAGCCATGCGCAACATCGCTTGTTTTCTGCTTGCTGGCCCCCCGGCGGGCGTCTGTCCGAACGAGGAGAGCCGATGACTGACGCGCGCCGCCGCCACTGGCGCAGCAACCTGCGTGTGACCGCGTTGCTGCTGCTGGTGTGGCTGATCGTGACCTTTGGGGTGAGCTACTTCGCGCGCGAGCTGAGCTTCCGGTTTTTCGGCTGGCCGTTCAGCTTCTGGGTCGGGGCGCAAGGGGCGCTGGCGGTGTATCTGCTGATCGTGGGCTTTTATGCCTGGTACATGAACCGCCTGGATATGCGCTACGGTGCAAACGAAGAGGAACCCTGAGAGATGGCGCGCCCTCCCGAGACGATCAGCCCACGGTCCGCCTACAACCGGGCGTTCAAGCGCCAGCTCAACCGCGTCTACCGCTGGTACACGCTGGGCTTCCTGCTCTTTGTGGTGCTGCTGGCCGGGCTGGAGCAACTTGGGCTGTCGCGCGACTGGATCGGTTTTATTTTCCTGGTCGCCACCATTGCCCTGTACGCCGGCATCGGCATCATGAGCCGTACCACCGACGCCACCGAGTATTACGTGGCGGGTCGGCGCGTGCCGGCGATCTACAACGGCATGGCGACCGGCGCCGACTGGATGTCGGCCGCGTCCTTCATCGGGCTGGCGGGCACGCTCTACCTCACCGGCTACAGCGGCCTGGCTTTCATCATGGGCTGGACCGGCGGCTATTGCCTGGTGGCGCTGCTGCTCGCACCCTACCTGCGAAAGTTCGGACAGTTCACCATTCCCGACTTTCTGGGCGAGCGCTACGGCGGCAACCTGCCGCGCTTCATCGGCGTGTTTGCGGCCATCCTGTGTTCGTTCACCTACCTGGTGGCGCAGATTTATGGCGTGGGCCTGATCACCTCGCGCCTGACCGGTGTGGCGTTTGAGATCGGTGTGTTTCTGGGCCTGGGCGGCATCCTGGTCTGCTCCTTTCTGGGTGGTATGCGCGCGGTTACCTGGACCCAGGTCACGCAGTACATCGTGCTCATCGTGGCCTATCTGCTGCCGGTGGTGTGGCTTTCTGTCAAGCAGACCGGGGTGCCGGTGCCGCAAGCCATCTACGGGTTTCAGCTGGAAAAAGTGACCGCCCAGGAGCGACTGCTCACCAACGATCCCAAGGAGCTGGAGGTGCGTGGCCTGTACCTCGAGCGCGCGCGGGAGTTGCAAACCAAGCTCGCCGATCCGGCGGTGGCGCTGGCGGCCGACAAAGCCGCCGCCGAAGCGCAACTCGCCCGCCTGCGATCGGCCAACGCGCCGTCACGGCAGATCTCGGCGGCGGAAAAAGCGGTGTCCGCCTTGCCGCGCGATGCCGCAGCCGCGCGCACGCTCTGGAGCCGCGCCAAGGCAGAAGCCGACACCAAGAGCCGGCCGCTCAACGGCATGCCGCCACACGCGGCGCAGTTCGCCGGGGACCCCGATGGCGACGTGGCGGCGCAGAAGACGTTTGACGACTCCCGGCGCAACTTCCTCGCGCTGGTGTTCTGTCTGACCATCGGCACGGCCGCATTGCCGCACATTCTGATGCGCTACTACACCGTGCCCAGCGTGAAGCAGGCGCGCGAATCGGTCACCTGGTCATTGCTGTTCATCGTGTTGCTGTATTTCACCGCGCCGGCGCTGGCGGTGCTGGTGAAGTACGAGGTCTTCCACGGGCTGGTCGGCACACCGTTCGACCAGCTGCCCGCCTGGGTTGGCTCGTGGAACAAGGTCGACCCCTCGCTGCTGTCGCTGACCGACATCAACAAGGACGGCTTGCTGCAGCTCAACGAAATGAGCATCGATGGCGACATCATCGTGCTTGCCACCGCCGAGATCGGTGGCCTGCCTTACGTGATCGCGGGCCTGGTGGCCGCCGGAGGACTGGCTGCGGCCTTGTCCACCGCTGACGGCCTGTTGCTGACCATTGCCAACGCTTTGTCGCACGACATCTACTACAAAATGCTCGACCCAAACGCTTCTACTGCGCGGCGCGTCACCATCTCCAAGGTGTTGCTGCTGGTGGTGGCGCTGGCGGCAGCCTACCTGGCGGCACAGCGCCCCGCCGACATCCTGTTTCTCGTGTCGGCGGCTTTCTCGTTTGCTGCCGCAGCGTTCTTTCCAGCGTTGGTGCTGGGCATCTTCTGGAAGCGCACCAGTGGACAGGCCGCATCGATCGGCATGCTGGCGGGCCTGGCTGTCACGCTGTATTACATGGCCATGACCCAACCCTGGCTGCGCAAGGTGTTCGGTGTCACGGTGCCGGTAGATCTGTGGTGGGGCATCCAGCCCATCTCGGCGGGGCTGTTTGGCGTCCCGGTGGGCTTTGCGGTGATTGTGCTGGTCAGTCTGCTGCGGCCGCCGCCCAGTCGGCAGGTGCAGGCACTGGTGGAGTACGTGCGTTACCCCCGTCTGCCGGACGACCCACGATCCGATTGAGATCGACCGGGCGAGCGGTGGGCTCCCTCCAACCCAAGATCGCGCCAGACTTGCCAGACACAAGTCGCGGGATTTGCTAGAATCATGGGCTTCGCCTTGCTGCATCCCGACCGACGCTGGGGGCAGCTTTCACCCGAATCCGGCGCCCCTGAGTGGGGCGCGGGGTCATCCAAAAGGAGAGTTCATGCGTCATTACGAAATCGTCTTGCTGATCCACCCGGATCAAAGCGAGCAAGTGCCGGCCATGCTGGAGCGCTACAAGGGCATGATCACGGCCGGCAACGGCAAGATCCATCGCGTGGAAGACTGGGGCCGCCGTCAGCTGGTCTACCAGATCAACAAGCTGTCCAAGGCGCATTACCTGTGCGTCAACATCGAAGCCGATCAGGCGGTGATGGCCGAACTGGAGCACGCCTTCAAGTTCAACGACGCCGTGCTGCGCCACCTCACGGTGCTGCGCAAGAAGGCCGAAACCGGTCCTTCGAGCATGATGAAATCGGTCGAGCGCGAGGAAGCCCGAAAGCTGCAGCCGCCCGCTCAGGACCGTGACCGCTCCGACCGTTCGAGTTCGCAGGAGCGCACGGCCGCCTGATTGCCTGGCGCGATCGGCAGACCGTGAACCATTTCGAGTTGTCCGCATCGGTGGTGCAGGTGCATAGCCTGCGTTACACACCGGCTGGCATCCCTGCCTTGAACATCGTGCTGGAGCACGAGTCCGAGGTGACTGAAATGGACACGCCGAGACAGGTGAAACTGCAACTCAGGGCGGTGGTCTTCGGGACCCACGCCGAAACCCTGGCCCGCTCGGGCCTCGATTCGAGTTACAGCTTTCATGGTTTCCTGACCAACGCGCGCAACGGCAAAGGCCTGTTGTTCCACATCCAAGATTTCAGCAAGACATAGGAAGGCCCATCATGGCTGCACCCAAACGTTTCAACAAAGACAAGCGCCCCAAGCGCAACACCCAATCGCTGCTGTTCAAGCGCAAGCGCTACTGCCGCTTCACCGTGGCGAACGTCGAAGAAGTCGACTACAAGGACATCGACGTCCTGCGTGACTTCATCGCCGAGAACGGCAAGATCATCCCCGCGCGTCTGACCGGCACCCGTGCCTTCTATCAGCGCCAGGTCAACACCGCCATCAAGCGCGCGCGCTTCCTGGCCATGTTGCCCTACAGCGACCAGCACCGCGCCTGAAAGAGAGCCTGACATGCAAATCATTCTGCTCGACAAAGTTGTCAATCTCGGCGCCCTGGGCGACGTGGTCAAGGTCAAGGACGGTTACGCCCGCAACTTCCTGATCCCCCAAGGCCGCGCCCGCCGTGCCACCCAGTCGGCGATCGCCGATTTCGAGGCACGCCGTGCCGACCTGGAAAAAGTGGCCGCCGCCAAACTGGCCGAAGCCCAGGCACTCGGCGAGAAGCTCGCTGCCGTGACGGTCAAGCTGACCCAGAAGGCTGGCGTCGATGGCCGTCTGTTTGGCTCCGTGACCAACCACGACGTGTCCGAAGAGCTGGTCAAACAGGGCTTCGCCGTCACCAAGGCCCAGGTTCGCATGCCCAATGGCCTGCTCAAGAACGTGGGCGACTACTCGGTGAACGTGCATCTGCACACCGATGTGACGGTGGAAGTGCCGGTGTCGGTGCTCGGCGAAACCGCCTGATCACCGCCCGCCGGTGGGGCGCTGAGGCGCCTCGACCAAAAGCCGCCGCCCGCTGGGTTGGCGGCTTTTTTTCTGATCCGTGCATACCGGGCTGAGAAGATTGACCGGGTGCACGTGCCAGCTGTGCACCGCATCTCCACCACTTATCCACAGGCTTGTCCCCTGACGGACAGGCCCGACGGGCGTACCATGGCGGGTTGTCCGTTAGCTCATGTCTGCTCCGTATGTCCGCCGTTTTTTCCAGTCCCTTCTCTTCTTTCGACACCGGTCTGGACGACCTCGGTCTGCCCGGCGACCCGCAGCTGGCCCAGCTGCGTGTGCCGCCACATTCCATCGAAGCCGAGTCGAGCGTGCTGGGCGGCCTGCTGCTGGACAACGGCGCCTGGGACCGGGTGGCCGACCTAGTCAACGACTCGGATTTTTACCGCTACGAGCACCGGCTGATCTATTCGGCGGTTGCCACACTGGTCAATGCCAGCAAGCCGGCCGATGTGGTCACGGTCTACGAACACCTGCAAAACCTCGGCAAGGCCGACGATGCGGGCGGGCTGGCCTACCTGAACTCGCTGGCGCAGTACGTGCCCAGTGCAGCCAACATCCGGCGCTACGCCGAGATCGTTCGCGAGCGTGCCATCCTGCGCAAACTGGTCGCTGCGAGCGATGAAATTGCCACCTCAGCCTTCAATCCGCAAGGGCGCGCGGTCGACAAGATTCTGGATGAAGCCGAGCAGAAAATTTTCCACATCGGGGAAGAGGGCTCGCGCATGAAGGAGGGCTTTCAGGGCCTGGACACCCTCGTGGTCGACCTGCTCGACCGGGTGCAGGAGATGGCCGACAACCCCAACGACATCACCGGTGTGCCGACCGGCTTTGTCGATCTGGACCGCATGACCTCTGGCCTGCAGGCGGGCGATCTGGTGGTGCTGGCCGCGCGTCCCTCGATGGGCAAGACCGCGTTTGCGATCAACATCGCTGAGCATGTGGCGCTCAACGAAGGCCTGCCGGTGGCGGTGTTTTCGATGGAAATGGGCGCGTCGCAGTTGGCGGTGCGTATCGTCGGCTCCATCGGCCGCATCAACCAGACCCATCTGCGCAACGGCAAACTCACCGACGACGAATGGCCTCGCCTGACCGAGGCGATCGAGAAGCTGCGCAACGTCTCGCTGCACATCGACGAGACACCGGGACTCACCAGCAGCGTGCTGCGTGCCAACGCGCGGCGGCTGTCGCGCCAGTGCGGCAAGCTTGGTCTGATCGTGGTCGACTACCTGCAGCTCATGAGTGGCAGCGGATCGGACGGTGACAACCGGGCCTCCGAGCTCGGCGAGATCTCGCGCGGCCTGAAAATGCTGGCCAAGGAACTGCAGTGTCCGGTGATCGCACTCTCGCAACTCAACCGCAGCGTGGAAACCCGCACCGATAAGCGCCCGATGATGAGCGACCTGCGCGAGTCCGGCGCGATCGAGCAGGACGCCGACATCATCATGTTCATCTACCGCGACGAGTACTACACCAAGGATGCCTGCAAGGAACCGGGCGTGGCCGAGATCATCATCGGCAAGCAGCGCAACGGCCCCACCGGCACCGTGAAGCTGGCTTTCCTGAACATGCTCACGCGGTTCGAGAGCCTGGCGGGCGGCGGCGACTTCTGATCGTCTGCGAATCCTTGGCAACAGAAAACCCGGCAATAGCCGGGTTTTCTGTTGCTGCCGAGAGGGTGGTCCTCAGAGCACTTCGCTCGCAAAGTCGGCCAGGCGCGAACGCTCGCCGCGTGCCAGCGTGATGTGACCACCATGCGGCCAGCCCTTGAAGCGGTCCACCGCGTAGGTCAGACCTGAGGAGCCTTCGGTGAGGTAGGGTGTATCGATCTGGGCCAAGTTTCCCATGCAGATGATCTTGGTGCCCGGACCGGCGCGGGTGATCAAGGTCTTCATCTGTTTGGGCGTGAGGTTCTGGGCCTCGTCGATGATCACGTACTTGTTCATGAAGGTACGCCCCCGCATGAAGTTCATGCTCTTGACCTTGATGCGGCTGCGAATCAACTCGGTGGTCGCCGCGCGGCCCCATTCGCCTGCGTTGCCGCCGTCGCCCTTGGACAGGAACTCCAGGTTGTCATCGAGTGCACCCATCCAGGGTCCCATTTTTTCTTCTTCGGTACCGGGCAGGAAGCCGATGTCTTCACCCACGCTCACGGTGGCACGGGTCATGATGATTTCGGTGTAGCGGCGCTCGTCGAGCACCTGCGTGAGGCCGCTGGCCAGCGCCATCAGCGTCTTGCCGGTGCCCGCGGTGCCCGCCAGGGTCACGAAGTCGATCTCCGGGTCCATCAGCAGGTTGAGCGCGAAATTCTGCTCGCGGTTGCGGCTGCTCACGCCCCAGACCGCATGCTTCAGGTGGGTGTAGTCCTTGAGCGTCTTGAGCACCGCCGTCTTGTCACGGATCTCGGTGACGCGCGCATACAGCGAGGGTTCGCCCGGGGCTTCGAAATACACAAACTGGTTGATGTGGAGCTGCGCCACCGCCGGGCCACTGACCCGGTAGAACGTGTGGCTGCCGCTTTGCCAGCTTTCGATGGTCTTGCTCTGGCGGGTCCAGAAATCGGATGGCAGCGCGAGCGAGCCGGCGTAGAGCAACTCACCGTCGTCCAGTGTCTTGTCGTTCTGGTAATCCTCGGCTGCCAGGCCCAGCGCGCGGGCTTTCACCCGCATGTTGATGTCCTTGGACACCAGGATCACCTCGCGCTGCGGGTATTTGTCGCGCAGCGCCTGCACCACGCCGAGGATCTGGTTGTCGGCCTTGCCCTGGGGCAGGCTGCTTGGCAGCTGGCTGTCCAGCGGCTCGGTCTGGAAGAACAACAGGCCGCGCGCGGTCTGGTGGCCGGTGGCGGAGAGCTTCAGGCCTTTGGTCAGGTCCCCACCCTGTTGCGCGACCAGGGCGTCCAGCGTGCGGCTGGTCTGGCGGCCATTGCGCGCCACCTCGGTCATGCCCTTTTTGTGGCCGTCCAGCTCTTCCAGCACGATCATGGGCAGGAAGATGTCGTGTTCCTCGAAACGGAACAGGCTGGTCGGGTCGTGCAGCAGCACATTGGTGTCCAGCACAAACAGGCGCGCGGGGCCCGTGTATGCTTGGCGGTTGCGGGCCGATCGTCGGCTGGCTTGAGCAGGTGCTGGCGGTTGGGCGATGCCGCCTGCGGCGGCGGCTGGCGTCATCTGATCGGCCACCGGGGCGGTGGAGGGCGGTGCTGGCTTGGTGTCAGGCTGCCGCTGGCCGCGAGGTGCTGTGCGGGCACGCGTATCGGCTCGCGCTGTGGCGGCGGGCCTGACGGCGGGCGCGGCGTCTGAGCTGGGTACCGAATCGCGCACCGTTGCCGGGACTGGCTGCGGCGAAAAGTCCGCGCTGTCTTCGGCCGCTTTGAGACGGTAGGCTTCGGCAGAAAGAAGAGCGGCGCGTTTGGAGGGGGCGGGTGGCAGTGGCATGGAGGCGGTCGAGGTTCAGCGCAGGGCCAGAAAATAAAAAAGCCGTCGGGCGAACCAGACGGCTTGATGGGGCTGGGAGAGCGGTGGGAAAGCGCTGGACAGCTCGACTCTCCGGTTCATGAATTCATTATGCATGAGGCCGATGGCAGGCTCGGCCGGCCTGCAGGCGGCGGAATTCAGGCCGCTTTTTTGAGCGCCTTCACCGCCTTGAGCACCTCTTCCACATGGCCTGGCACCTTCAGGCCCCGCCATTCCTGCTTGAGCACTCCATCGGGGCCCACCAGGAAGGTGCTGCGCTCAATGCCCTTGACCTTTTTACCGTACATGATCTTGTTCTTGACCACGCCGAACATGTGGCACATCTTCTCTTCGGTATCGGCGACCAGCTCGAACGGCAGTTCCAGCTTGGCCTTGAAGCTGTCGTGGGAAATCATGTTGTCGCGCGAGACGCCAAAGACCTCGGCGCCGGCTTTCACGAAATCCTTGTATTTGTCGCGGAACTGCATGGCTTCCGTGGTGCAGCCGGGGGTGTTGTCCTTCGGGTAGAAGTAGAGCACCACAGTCTGGCCCAGATGCGTCTGGTTGCTGACCTTCAGCCCGCCGGTCGCCATGGATTCGAATTCTGGAATAGGTTTGTTGACAACGACTGCCATGCTGCTTGGACCCCTGACTTAAGTTGATGGAAATTCGTTGTCCCCCCTGCCGCGCGGGACGACGACGGCCACGGCCAGCGTGGGCGGATCGATGCGGGAGACAATCGATAATTTTACCCCGAAAGCTGGTTTTCACCAAGCCGCTGCGGCTCCGCACCCTTCTGGGGCGTACGGTCGAGAGGGTCGCGTGCTTGGCGCGCGTCGGCCTTTTCTCAGACTTCCAGCAGCAGAGCCAGCACCACCCGGCGGCCTTCGCCGGCCAGAATGTTGTAGGTGCGGCAGGCGGCCGCGGTGTCCATGGTTTCGACGCCAATGCGCCGCTCGATCAGGCTCTTGATGAGGGCCGGACGCGGGAAACGCAGGCGCGAACCGCTGCCAAAAACAACCAGCTCGGGCGGTTCGGGAGCCAGGGCCAGCAGGCGGTCGAAGTGTTCTGCGGTGAGGGCATCGAATTGCGAACAGTTCCAGGGCTCCAGACGGCCGCTGGCGCTGAGCACCAAGCTTGCCTGATGCCGCTGGCCATCGACCGCCACCCAACCTTCACCGTAGGCGGTGATGGTTTGAACAGCGGGTCTGTCGGCGTGCAGTTTCATGGTGAAAGCGAGGGTGTGACCTGCAGGCCTGCGCTGGCGTTGCGCCCCGCAGGGCAAGGGTCGAACTGTGGTCAAATTGGCGGTTTTTCCCCGCAATCGAGGGCAAATATAACCCGCGACTGTGTGGTGTGGCCGGACTTGCCGGCGTGACCCCTGATGCCCCCGGAGGCAGTTTGAAGACCATCCACAAATCCGCCAAGCTTGCCAACGTCTGTTACGACATCCGCGGCCCGATCATGGACGCGGCGCGGCAGATGGAAGAAGAGGGGCACAAGATCATCAAGCTCAACATCGGCAACCTGGCCGTGTTCGGCTTTGACGCGCCGGAAGAAATCCAGCAGGACATGATCCGCAACCTGCCGAATTCGGCAGGTTATTCGGACAGCAAGGGCATCTTTGCTGCGCGCAAGGCGGTGATGCACGAGACCCAGAAGCAGAACATTGCGGGCGTCACCCTGGAAGACATTTACCTGGGCAATGGTGCCAGCGAACTGATCGTGATGGCAACCAATGCCTTGCTCGACGACGGCGACGAGCTGCTGCTGCCGTCGCCCGACTACCCGCTGTGGACCGCGGCGGCCAGCCTCTCCGGCGGCACACCGGTGCACTACCGCTGTGACGAAGCCAGCGGCTGGATGCCCGATCTGGCAGACATCCGCGACAAGATCACGCCGGCCACCAAGGGCATCGTGGTGATCAACCCGAACAACCCGACCGGCGCGCTGTATTCGGACGAGCTGTTGCGCGCCATCGTCGACATCGCCCGCGAACACGGGCTGGTGATTTTTGCTGATGAGGTTTACGACAAGGTGCTGTACGAAGGTGTCAAGCACACGGCGCTGGCCAGCCTGAGCGAAGACGTGCTCACGCTGACCTTCAACTCGTTGTCCAAGAGTTACCGCTCCTGTGGCTACCGCGCGGGCTGGCTGGTGGTTTCGGGCGACAAGAAACCGGCCAAGGACTACATCGAGGGTTTGAACATGCTCTCGAACATGCGGCTGTGTGCCAACGTGCCGGGCCAGTGGGCGATACAGACCGCGCTCGGGGGTTACCAGAGCATCAACGACCTGGTGTGCGAGGGCGGTCGGCTGCGCCGCCAGCGCGATCTCGCCTACGAACTGATCACCGCCATCCCTGGGGTGAGTTGCGTCAAACCGAACGCCGCGCTCTATATGTTTCCCAGACTCGATCCCGCGATCTATCCGGTGCACAACGACCAGCAGCTGTTCCTGGAGCTGCTGCAGGAAACGCGGGTGATGCTGGTGCAGGGTTCGGGTTTCAACTACCCCGACAACCAGCATTTCCGCATCGTGTTTCTGCCGCACGAAGACGATTTGCGCGAAGCGATTGGCCGTGTGGCCAAGTTCTTAGAGGGCTGGCGCAAGCGCCACGGCCATTGACCCCGTTTATTTCACAACTTCCAACCACATGAAACCGATTCAAGTAGGCCTGCTGGGCATTGGCACCGTGGGCAGCGGCACGTTTGAGGTGCTCAAACGCAACCAGGCAGAGATTCAGCGGCGGGCCGGGCGCGGCATCAACATCACCATGGTGGCCGACCTCGACATGGCGCGCGCCCAGGCCATCGTCGGTCCGGACATCCAGGTGGTGCACGACGCCCGCGCGGTGATTGCCAACCCCGAGATCGACATCGTGATCGAACTCATCGGAGGCTACGGCATCGCCAAGGCCCTGGTGCTGGAAGCGATTGCCGCGGGCAAACACGTCGTCACCGCCAACAAGGCGCTGCTGGCCGTGCATGGCACCGAAATTTTTGCCGCTGCCCACGCCAAGGGCGTGATGGTGGCGTTCGAAGCGGCGGTGGCCGGTGGTATTCCGATCATCAAGGCGCTGCGCGAGGGCCTGACCGCCAACCACATCGAGTGGGTGGCCGGCATCATCAACGGCACCACCAACTTCATCCTGTCCGAGATGCGCGACAAG
>CAYRIT010000052.1:17099-20914 GCA_964424415.1 uncultured Hydrogenophaga sp. | reverse complement strand
TATTACTTCCACAACTGCGTCTACGACTTCATGTGGAAGAACAACCGGCGCCGCTACGCCGAGAAGTTTCCGACCTGGGACATCATCCGCAAGTACAACAAGGACTACAAACTGATTTTTGTGGGCGACGCCACCATGAGTCCTTACGAAATCCTTCAGCCCGGCGGCAGCGTGGAATACAACAACGAGGAAGCCGGCGCCGAGTGGCTGCAGCGCCTCACGCACGCTTTTCCCAAGTTCGCCTGGGTCAATCCGGAACCTCAGGGCGTGTGGCAGTATCGACAGAGCATCAGCGTGATCCAGCAACTCATGGGCCAGCGTATGTTCCCGCTGACCCTCAAGGGCCTGGAAGACGCGATGCGCATGCTGTCCAAATAAGCTTCAATGAACGCCGCAGACTCCCTCCGTGTGCGGGGCACACGGTGGCTCCTGCTGCTGTTGCTCGGCTGCCTGTTGCCGCTGCTGGTGTCGGCGCAGACACCCGCCGTATCGGACGGGTCTGCCGCGGCCGCCACCGACGCCGCCGCAACCTCCCCCCCCGCCGAGCCCGCAGCCGGCAGCGCGAGCCCGGCCAGCCCGGCCCGCGCCGAGCGCAACGGGGCCAGCCGCCCGCCACCTGAGCCGCGTTTTGCCATTGAGCTCAAGGCACCCGGGGACTTGCGCGAGTTCCTGTTGCGCCACCTGGAACTGCAGCGTTTTCGCACACTGAGCGATCTGGATGCACCCGAACTCAACCGCCTGATGGTCCAGGCCAATGACAACGTGCGCGATCTGCTGGGGACACAGGGCTATTTTTCGCCGGTGATTGAGATCGACCTGGAGCCCGCGCCACCGGCACCCGAGAACCGCCGGCCATTCCTGGGCACGGTCACGCTGCAGGTCGAGCCCGGTCCCCCGACCCGGATCGCCTCAGCCAAGGTCTATTTCCGTGGCGACATCACCACCGCACCCGAGGCCACGGCGCAGCGCGCGGCGATCGAACGCAGCGCGGCGCTGGAGGAAGGCAGCCCGTTCACCCAGGCGGCCTGGGACCGCGCGAAATCGCTGGCGCTGCGCACGCTCACCGCGCAGCGTTACCCTGGCGGCCGAATCCACAACAGCCTGGCCGACATCGACCCGGCCGACCACAGCGCGCGGCTCTACCTCGAGCTCGACTCGGGCGCACCGGTGCAGGTGGGCGCGGTGCGGGTCGAGGGCATCGCACGGTACGACCCGGCGGTGGTCGAGCGCCTGGTGCGCCTGGCCGGCCTCACGCCCGGCAGCGATTACGCGCTCGACGAGCTGCAGGCGGCGCAGCAGCGCCTTGCCGACACCGGCTACTTCGACTCCGTCTTTGTCACCGTCGAGCCCGCAGCCGATGGTGGCCCGGCCCCGGTGGTGGTGCAGGTGCGCGAAGGCAAGCAGCAAAAGCTGGTGTTCGGTATCGGCGGCAGCACCGACAGCGGCGCGCGTCTGTCGATGGAGCACACCCACCTGCGTGTGCCGGGCATCGGCTGGCGCGCGGTGAGCCAGGTCAAGCTGGAGCGCAACGACAGCCTGCTCAGCACCCTCTGGAGCTCACCGGTCGACGTGCAGGGCTGGCACTGGATCACCAGCGCGCAAGCGGCACGCCAGATCGATGGTTTCGACACCACCACCAGCCAGCGCCTGCGCCTGGGTCAGACACAGGAAGCCGCCGAGCAAGACCGCAGCTTCTTTCTGCAATACGATCGCGCGCGGGTCAAGAACAGCGTGCTGAACACCCTGAAACCCGACAGCACCGCCTCGGCCCTTTCCGCCAACTACGCCTGGACGCGACGCCGCTTCGACAGCACACCCTTTCCCAACCGCGGTTACGGCCTGGGGGTGGAGCTCGGTGTGGGCACCACGCTGGGCCAGGAGCGGCGTCCCTTTGTGCGCTCGATGGCGCGCTGGCTGGGCTACTGGCCTCTGGACGGCGAGCGGCGCAGCCAGCCCGCCAGTGCGGCCATGCCCGACACCACCACTCCCTCGCTCGGGCGCCTGGCCTTGCGGCTGCAAGGCGGCGCGCTGTGGGCCAAACTCGACGCGCCCATCCCCGACACCCAGTTGTTCCTCACCGGTGGCGACACCACGGTGCGCGGCTATGGCCTGCGCGATATCGGTGTGCCGCAGGCCGACGGCGGCGTCTCCCCGGGGCGCTACCTGACCGTGGGCAGCCTGGAGTGGCAGCGCCCCGTCGTGCGCGGCGGCCAGCGCACACCCTGGGAAACCGTGGTGTTCATCGACGCCGGCGCGGTGGCCGACCAGCCCAACGACTTGCGTGCGCGCGTCGGTGTGGGTGCAGGCATCCGTTACAACAGCCCGGTGGGCCCGCTGCAGGCCGATCTGGCCTACGGCGTGACCCCCAAACGCCTGCGGCTGCACCTCACCGTGGGTTTCACTTTCTGAGCGCCGCCCCATGAGCGAGCCGAGCCCGTCCTCTGAACGCCCGGTGCGCCGCCGCGCCGGCCGCCTGCTGGTCTGGCTGTTCGGCGGTTTGCTCGTCCTGCTGCTGGCAGGCGTCGCGTCTGCGGTGTGGTGGGCGGGCAGCGCCGGTTCGCTGGCGCGCGCCCTGGGCTGGGCGCAGGACTACACACAGACACACAGCGCGAGCACCGGCACCCTGGAGGCCAGCGGCGTGCAGGGCAGTCTGCTGGGCGGTGGCGAGATCGCGAACCTGCGCTGGTCGCGAGAAGGCTTGCGGGTGGACGCCAGCGGCGTGGCGCTGCGCCTGGGTGGCGCGGCGGTCTGGAACGCCTTGCTCGGGCGTGGCCTGCACGTCGAAGCCATGCAGCTGCAGCGGCTGGTGATTGCCGACCAGCGCCCACCGTCAACCACCGCCACCGAACCCCTGCAGGCCATCACCTTGCCGCTGGCGCTGTCCCTGCCGTTCGAGGTGCGGGAGATCGTGATCGATGGCGATCAGCCGCTGGTGCTGCACGCGCTGCGGGGGGTGTACCGCTACGGTGCCAACGACGGTCCCGAGATCGGCGGTGTGGCCGATGCCCACCGTCTCAGCATCGATTCGCTGCAGGTCGCTGGCGGACGCTACCAGTTGCAAGGGGTGCTGGGCGCACAGGCACCGATGCCGCTGTGGCTGCACGCCGAAGGCACGGTGCAGGCCCAGGTGCCCGACGGCAAAACGATCCCGCTGCAAGCCAGCGCCCTGGCCAGCGGCACGCTGGCAGGCGCAGGTGCGGCGCTCGATGTGCAGGCACGCGTGGAACCCAGCGGCGATCCCGCCAGCGCCACGCCCACGCTGGCCGCCACCGCCCGCGTCATGCCCTGGGCCGAGCAGCCACTGCAAAGTGCCGACGCCACCGCGCACCAGCTCGACCTGTCCAGCCTGTGGCCCCAGGCGCCGCTCACCGCGCTTTCGGGCACGCTGCGCGCCGCGCCCGAGGGCGAGGCCTGGCGTGCACAGGTCGATCTGCGCAACAGCGCCAGCGGACCGGCCGATCGCCAGCGCCTGCCGTTACAGCGCCTGCAGGCCACACTGACCCAGACCGCCGAGCGCTGGCGCGTCGATGCGCTGCAGGCCGAGCTCGGCGGTGGCCACCTGCAGGCCGAGGGCGAGGTCGGCCGGTTGCCCGGCGGTGGCACCGCGCTCGGCGCCTGGCAGGGCAGCCTCCAGGCCCGCAGCATCAACCCGGCCGCACTCTGGAGCGCGCTGGCCCCGGCCGCGCTCGACGGCACGCTGTCGGCGCGCACCGCGTCGGCTGGTGCGAATTCGGCACGCAGCGGGCAAGCCGGCGCGATCGCAATCGAGGCGCGCATCCAGCCCGCGGGCCAGCAACCGGCTGGCGCCCTGGCCG
>CAYRIT010000052.1:15836-16999 GCA_964424415.1 uncultured Hydrogenophaga sp. | reverse complement strand
CCTGGCCGACGCGCGCCTGGCCGTGGCCGACGCAGAGCTGCAACTGCGGGGCCGCTTCGACACCCGAAACCGGGCCTGGGACGGCAGCGGCCAGCTCAACCTGCCCGGCGCGCAGGGCGAGTGGAAAACTTTGCTCGCCCACGACCGCGGTCAGGGCCGGCTCGGCCTGCGCCTGGACGACGCGGCGCGCACCCTGACCTGGCTGCGCTCGCTGCAGTCGCTGCCACTGATCGGCCCCGCCCTGAGCGAGGCGCTGGCGCCGCAAGCCCACCTCGCGCTGCAAGGCAATGCCCGGCTCGACCTGCAGTGGAGCGGTGGCCTGGGCGCGCTTGGCTACCCGGCCGGTGCAGGCCAGCCAGCGGCCAGCGCCTTGCCCGAAATACAGGCCACGCTGGCCGTTCCGCGAATGCTCTGGCAGTCTGGCGGCGGCGCCGACATCGCGCTTGCCGACGTCCAGTGGCACGCCGAAGGCCCGCTCAACGATGTGCGGATCGACCTGCGCGGCAGTGCCACACAAACACCCTGGCGCGGCCAGATCGACAGCGCCGCCCGCCTGCGCCTGGGCGCGGCCGGCACGCCGCTGGCCACCGCCTGGCGCGACGGCACGCTGGATCTGCGGCGCCTGCAACTCCAGGCCAGCGACAGCTCGCGCAGCGACCGCGGCACCGACTGGACGGTACAAAGCACCCAGCCGCTCGCGCTGCGCTGGTCGCTTGGCCCGGCCGGTGGTTCCCAAGCACTCAAACTCGACGCCGGTGCCGGCCGACTCAGCGTGCTGCCGGCGGTACGCGCGGTCGGCACCCCCGCCAAAGGCGGTCTGCCCACTTTCGGCCAACAGCCATTGAACGTGGCCTGGGACAGCCTGGTCTGGCAGGCTCACACGCTGCAAACCCGCGGCCGCCTGCAGGGTCTGCCGCTGGCCTGGATCGACGCCCTGGCCACTCCGGACGGCAGCAACACCGGGCCGATCGCGGGCGCCGGCATCGGCGGTGATCTGCGGTTCGACGGCCAGTGGGACGTGCTGCTGCCCGCCGAAGCGGCCACACCGTTGCGCCTCTCGGCCGAGCTGCAGCGCAGCGGTGGCGACCTCACGGTGGCGCCCGATGGCGGCAATGGCAATGGCAACAGTGGCGGGGCGGGGGACAGCGCGGCCACGCGCGTGG
>CAYRIT010000052.1:0-15736 GCA_964424415.1 uncultured Hydrogenophaga sp. | reverse complement strand
GGCAATGGCAATGGCAACAGTGGCGGGGCGGGGGACAGCGCGGCCACGCGCGTGGCCGCGGGTGTACAGACCGCGCGTATCGCACTCAGCGCACAAGGCACACAGGTGCAGGCGCAGCTGCGCTGGCGCAGCGAACGCCTGGGCGAAGCCAGTGCCGACCTCGGCACCGAGCTGCGACCGCGCGGCGCGGTGCTGCCCGAAGGCACAAGCGCACTCGACGCCTGGTGGCCGGCCAGCGCACCGCTGCGCGGCACGCTGCGCGCGGCCCTGCCGCAGGTCGGTGTGTGGTCGGCGCTGGCCCCGCCGGGCTGGCGCATGCGCGGCACGCTGTCCGCCGAGGTCACGCTGGGGGGCACCCGCGGTGCGCCCCAGTACAACGGCGCGCTCAACGCCGACCAGTTGGCGCTGCGCTCGGTGGTCGACGGCATTGCGTTCACCAACGGCGTGCTGCGCGCGCGCTTCACTGGCGAACGGCTCACCATCGACCGCTTCAGCCTGGAAGGCGCGCGTGGCGCAGCACAAGGCGGCACGCTGGAAGCCACCGGCAGCGCCGAGTGGCGACCGCTGACCGACAACACCAGGCGCCAGCCAGTGATATCGCTGCAGGCCACCGCCGATCGCCTGCGCGTGTCCTCGCGCGTGGACCGACGGCTCACCCTCTCCGGCAACATGAGCGTTCAGCTCGATGGCCCGGCGCTCAAGGTGCGCGGTCAGCTCAAGGCCGACAGCGCACAGATCACCCTGCCCGACGACCTCGCGCCCTCGCTCGGCAGCGACGTGGTGGTGCGAGGCTCGGGGACGCCCATTGAAGACCCCAACGCGCAGCGGGTGCAGCCCGACGTGCAGGTCGAGCTTGATCTCGGGCCGGCGTTCGAGGTCAGCGGCCGCGGCCTGCAGACGCGGCTGGCCGGCCAGCTCAGCGTGCGCGCCACACCGGCCCTGCCCACACCGCGCCTGCTCGGCGAGGTGCGCACCATCAGCGGCACCTACCGCGCCTACGGCCAGCGACTGGCGATCGAAAGTGGCGTGCTGCGTTTCACCGGCCCGTTCGACGACCCCACGCTCGACATCGTGGCGGTGCGCCCCCAGGCCGGCACCCAGGCCAGCGCCCAGGGCCAGCGCGTGGGGGTTCAGATCAGCGGCAGCGCGCAGGCGCCGCGCGTGCGCCTGTTCGCCGAACCCGACCTGCCCGACAGCGAAAAGCTTGCCTGGCTGCTGCTCGGTCGCCCCGCCACCGGCGCCGGCGCGGAAGCGGCGGTGCTGCAGCAGGCGGCCATGGCCTTGCTCGCGAGCAACGGCAACTCGCTCGACGGTGGTCTGGCCAGCGCCCTCGGCCTGGACGAGCTCACGGTGCGCGGCGAAGCCAGCAACGCCGACGGCAGCACCTCCGCCGCCGCGCTCACCCTGGGCAAGCGTCTGTCCAACGACCTGTACCTCGCCTACGAGCGCAGCCTGGCCGGCACCCTGGGCACCGTTTCCATCTTCTACGACCTGTCGCGTCGCCTCACCCTGCGCGCCCGCGCGGGCGAAGAAAACGCGATCGATCTGATCTTCACGGTGAAGTACGACTGAGCCCCCACGCTCCGCCGCTGTGCCGTTCGCTGCCCCCCGAGGGGGCCGGGCCTGCCTCGGGGGCGGCCCGGCGGCTGGCCCGCTGCCCCCCGATGCGCCGTTGGGCCGTTGGGCCGTTGCGCGGACCGTTCCATACCCGACCTTTACAATCCGGGCTCCCCGCGAACGCCGCCATAGTTCAATGGATAGAACGAGCGCCTCCTAAGCGCTAGATACAGGTTCGATTCCTGTTGGTGGTACCAAATTCAAAGCCGGAACGGTCCAAAGCCTTCCGGCTTTTTGTTTTTCCCTATGCAGATGCGTTTACGCTGTGCATCGAATTCCGGGAAAGTCCGGCGATGTCCCAGGGTATGCGGGGGCATATCTCGGGGTACGTGTCAACCAGCACACCCCCGCAGACACAGCACTAGCGAAAACCCTGAACGGCAAGCGCCGCGTTCAGCAGGCCTGCGCGCTAAGCTGAACACCCCGGGCCACGCTGACGCGCATCGACGGCCTTGCACCGCAGCACCAACCACCATGACGCCCTTTCAACTCATCCTGGCTCTGGTGTTGGCGCTGATGATGTTTGCTGTGGCGCTGCATTTGCGGGTGGCTGACTTTGCTCTGGTGGCACGCATGCCGCGGGCGGTGGTGGCAGGGCTGATCCCGCAGTTTGTCTTGCTGCCGGTCGCCACCTGGGCATTGACCATGGTGCTGGATTTGCCGGCCAACATCGAACTGGCGATGCTGCTCGTGGCCGCCTGCCCGGGCGGTAATGTGAGCAATGTGGTGACCCACTTTGCCAGGGGCAACGCCGCGCTGTCGGTCACGCTGACCGCGGTGGCCAGCGCAGCGGCGGTGGTGATGCTGCCGCTGAACTTTGCCTGGACGGCGGCGGCCAACCCCGAGACGGCGCGGCTGCTGGTGGCGCTGGCAGTGGACCAGAAGTTGCTGTGGCTCAACTTGATGGCCATGCTGGGCATGCCGATGCTGCTGGGTCTGTGGCTGGGCGCACGCCAACCGAAGATGGCCGAGCGGCTGCGCAAACCGCTGGGGCGCATGGCGCTGGCGATGCTGTTCGTGTTCATCATCGCCGGACTGGTGGGCCAGCGCCAATTGTTGACCCTGGCCTTGCTGCCCACGTTTGCGCTGGTGGTCGCGCACAACCTGATTGGTCTCTGTGTGGGCTGGCTCAGCGCCCGGGCGTTTCGCGTGGGCTGGGCCGAGCGGCGCACCATCACCATCGAGGTCGGCATGCAAAACTCGGCGCTGGCCCTCGCCGTGATCGCCTCGCAGTTTCAGAACGACCTGGGCATGGTGATCATCGCCAGCCTGTGGGGCATCTGGCACATCGTCAGCGGCCTGCTGCTGGCGGCGGTGTGGCGCCGCCAGTTCCCCGCCATTCCCTGACATTCCACGAACGAGGAGACACAGAACCATGTTTGACTTGTTGATCCAAGGCGGCCTGGTGGTCGACGGCACGCTGGCCGAGCCGGTGGTGCAAGACGTGGCGGTGCGCGATGGCCGCATCGTCGCCGTGGGACAGATCAGCGGCGCAGCGCGGGAAACGGTGGACGCCACCGGCTGCTGGGTCACGCCCGGCTTTGTGGACATCCACACCCACATGGACGGCCAGGCCACCTGGGATCCCGACTTCACGCCCCTGGTGTTCCACGGTGTCACCACGCTGGTGATGGGCAACTGCGGCGTCGGTTTTGCACCGGTGCGCCCCGGCCAGCAGCACAAGCTGATCGAGCTCATGGAAGGCGTGGAAGACATTCCGGGTGTGGCGCTGGCCGAGGGCGTGTTGTGGTCCTGGGAGAGCTTCACCGACTACATGGACGCGCTGGCGCGCACGCCGCGCGTGATGGACTATCTGGTGCAGGTACCGCACGACCCCTTGCGCATGTACGTCATGGGCGAGCGCGCGGTGGCACAGGAGGGCGCCACCGACGCCGACGTGGCCCAGATGCAGGCGCTGCTGCGCGAGGCGCTCAAAGCCGGTGCCGTGGGTTTCTCCACCGGTCGCAGCGACAACCACCGGACCGCCCTGGGTGAAGAAACGCCTGCCAGCGAAGCCACCAGCGCCGAGTTGCGCGGTCTGGCGAGTGCCTTCCAGGGGCTGGATCATGGCGTGATCCAGGTGGTGAGCGATTTCGATCTGTTCAAAGGCCCGGAGCGCTTTGATGGCGAGTTCCAGCTGTTGGAAGACATGGCCCAGACCAGCGGGCGACCGCTGTCGATGACCTGGCTGCAGCGCGACCCGGGCGGTGAGCAGTATCAGGCCATCGCCCAGCGGGTCGACGCGGCCGTGGCGCGGGGTTTGCCGCTGCACCTGCAAACGGCGGTGCGCGGCATTGGCGTGATCCAGGGGCTGGACGCGTCGTTTCACCCGTTCATGGGTTTCCCCGCCTATCTGGAAGTGGCCCGGTTGCCGCTGGCGCAGCGTGCCGCTGCGTTGCGCGAGCCGGCGCGCAAGGCGGCGATCCTGAGCGGCAACAGCCAGCGCATGTCGGGTGACGGCACCGCCATTCCGCCGCTGGTGGACATCTTGCTCGCGCAAATCGAGCGCATCAGCGCACGCATGTTTCCGCTCACCAGCGACATGAACTACGAACCCGCCGTCACCGAGAGTTTTTATGTGCGCGCGAAACAGGCCGGTACCTCGGCGCTCGAAGCCATGTACGACTATCTCAGCGCTGGCGACGGCAGCGCACTGATCTACTTTCCCATCTTCAACTACAACCAAGGCAACCTGGACGTGGTTCGCGGCATGCTGGACCACCCGCGCGCACTGTACGGCTTGTCGGATGCGGGCGCGCATGTGGGCACCGTGTGCGACACCAGTTTTTCCAGCTTCATGCTGAAGCACTGGGTGCTCGACCGGGCCCACGACCGCGTGCCATTGAATCAGGCCGTTCACATGATGAGTGCGCGCAACGCCCGCTATCTGGGCTTGCAAGACCGGGGGGAAATCCGGGTCGGGCAACGCGCCGACATCAATGTGATCAACCCGAACACCCTGAAGCTGGGCGCCGCTGAGTTACACCGCGACCTGCCCGGTGGCGGCAAGCGCTTTGTGCAAAAGGCCGACGGCTACGTCGGTACCTGGGTGGCCGGCGAGCGCACCTGCCATGGCGGTGCTCTCACGGGCAAGCGGCCCGGGGTGTTGGTGCGCATGGGCCAGCGATAGCACCGCAAGGCGTTGCATCAGCTGGCGTCAGCTGGCGCCAGCTGGCTGGTGTTCAGCAGATCCCAGCAAGGCGTCCACCCGCTCGCTCAGCGCCAGGCCCAGCGCCTCGCGCCGCCGGCTGTGGTCGCGGGGCTGGCCAGGCCGGTGTTCCCAGGCCGGGTGCGCCCGCGCCTGCTGCAGCGGCTCCAGCAGTTGCAACAGCGCCTGACGGTGGGCGCTGGACGGCGCCATGCGCAGCTCGATGGTGTCTTGCGCGGCGTGGCCGCGCGCCTGCAACACCTGGCACAGGTGGGTCAGGCTGTCGGCCAGCAGCACGAGCACGCTGTTGTCCAGTGTCAGCTCCTCCACGCCCATGAGCTTGTTGCGCAGCATGCGCGGCGCCTGGCCCCAGCCCTGGCTGAGCGCACCGCCGATCGCGGCACCCAGCGCGGTGGCCGCGCCCAGCGACATGCCGGCCAGCGCGAGGTCGAGCGTGAAGCCCACCGCTGCGCCGGCCGCTGCGCCCCGGCCCAGCAGGCGCCCGACGGTGGCCAGGGTTTCGGGGTTGAAGAGGTCTGAGGCCCAGCGGTCGCTGGTCCACGGCAAGACCTCCAGCCGTGCATCGTCGCGGTCGAAGCCGTGCATCTGCAGCAGGTCGTGCACGCAGTGGCGCACGCTGTCGATCAGCTCGCCGCGAAACGCTTTGACGAAGGCTTCTTTCGCCCGCGCATCGGACAAGATTTCAGGCGCCAACTCGCGGCGCATCGCGGCTGCCGAAATCAGCGTGTCGGCCACGCGCTGCGCGCTGGCGGTGCGCCGCTCGGCAGCCTGGCGCTCCAGATCGCGCAGCACGGTTTGCAGCGTGGTTTTGTGCTGGCGCATCAACACGCCGAGATCTTCGTAGAGCTGGCGCTCGGCGCCCACAAACGGCGCCACCGCATCGAACAGCACGGCCGCGTGCAAACCATGACCCGCCAGCGCCTCGCGCCACTCGCCCTCGCGACTGTTCGCGCTGCGCACGAAGTTGAGCACCGGCATGATGGGGCGCGCGCAGGTGTTGAGCACCTCAATCTCGCTGCGGTGTTTTGGCAGCAGTGGCTCGCGGCAGTCGACGACGTAGATCGCTGCATCGGCGGCCAGCATCTGGCGCAACACCTTGGCTTCCTGCTCGAACACGCCATGCGCCTCCGGCCCATCCAGCAGGGCACGCACGCGCTGCGGCGGCGTGAGTGTCTCGGGTAACTGCTTGAGGTGGTGCTGCAGGGCCACCGAGTCTTCCAGACCCGGTGTGTCGAAGTAGCGCACCAGCGTTTGTCCGCCGACGTCCAGTCCGATGGACTGCACGTGGCGGGTGGTGCCCGGGCGCTCCGAGACCTCGCCAAAGCGGACCTGGCGCGTGAGGGTTCGCAGCAGCGAGGTCTTGCCGGCGTTGGTGTGCCCCACGACCGCAATGTCGATGTGGCCTTTTTGTTTGTCGGTGTCAGCCACGTTGTGCCTCCAGCCAATGCCGCGCGTCCTCAAGGGTGGCGCAGAACGTCACCGCGGTCAGCGCACGGGCCGACAACCACTCGGCCCAGCGCCAGGGTTTGTTGTCGGCCCCGGCCGCATCGATGGCCAGTGGCAGCAGCGCGCAGCTTGTGGTCTGCTCACAGACCTGGCGCAGAAAGCGCTCCGTGCCCCGGTCGGGGCTGGCCACGGCCGAGCACAACACCAGCGCGTCCGCGCCGGGCTCGGCCGCCAGCGCGCCCAGCAGGGCGAGGCGCTCGGTCATGCTGCCCCGGATGGTGTGTGACCGATGCGCCAGGGGCAGCAGATCGGCTGGCAGGCCACCGAGTTCATCGGGCAGCTCGAAGCCGATCAGCACCGTCCGCGCCGCCTGCCCCGGCGCCCGGGCGCGAACCCCCTGGCCTTCCGGGCGCGGCACGGGGTGTTCGGCGTCGACCACGGTGGCCGGCGCCATGGCGGCGAAGCGGGCAACGAGCCGGCGGAAATAGGGATCGCGGGTGTCCAGCGTGAGGCGGCTGGCGCGCCGGCGCCACACGGCCAGGCACAGCAGCAGTGCGGCCAGGCGGGGCAACAGGCCGTAGATCAGCGCGCTGGCCAGCAACCACCAGGCGATGGCCTGCGAGCCCGACGCACTGGCTGGCGCATGGACCAGCGCCTGCGCCGGCACCGGAAAACCCAGCACGCCCGGCAGCCAGCCCGTGATGTGCAGAAAACGCTCGAAAAAGTGCGCGTCCAGAATGGTGGTCTCCCAGGTCAGCTGGTAGGCCTGGAACGAAAACAGCAGCAGCAGCGTGATCAGCACGAGACCAAAAGCCAGTGCCCACAGCGCATGGCTGATGGCGCCGAAGACCCACAGACCCAGACGCTGCTCGCGCAGCATGGCGTTGGCGCCACGCAGCAGGGTCAGCGTGTGCGGCCCGCGCAGCCAGGGGACGCGCGCGGCCAGGGTGAACATCAGCTGCCCGAGCGACCAGGGGGTCGACTCCTGGCGCGAGAAGGCGGATGCCAGCGCCCACACCACCCAGACCAGCAGCACCAGCCAGGGCACACCCAGCATGGCCACAAACGCGAACGCGGCGTTGACCGTCTGACCGCTGCCCAGGACACGGGTGAGCAAACCCCCGGCCAGCAGGTAGGCGAGCAGCAGCAACAGGCCGGCCACCACCCACAGCCCCGTCTGCAGCCGCGACCAGTCGGCCAGCAGGCCCAGGCGCTGTGCCAGCAGGCGCGCGCGCTCAAGCATGCGGTCCTGCTCGCCGTGCTGGCGGGTGTGGGCCAGCGCCATTTCGCTGGCGTCGTCGAGCGCGCCCGCCTCTTCCATCAGACGGATGGTGTGGGCCAGGGTGATGTCCCGGAACGAGGCGGCGGGCGGGTGGGCGGCGGGCGGGCTGATGGTGGATCTCCGCGTCCGGCATGCACAACCGGGGCGATGGGGGAATGGGAAGAACGAAAAGAACGCCGATGCTACCGGGGCGGTCGACGTCTCAGAAGCTCCGCTTGGCCTTGACCAGAAACTGCAGCTTGCTGATGTCGCCATTGCGGTTCAGCGGCAGTGCCACGTCCACGTGCACCACGGTGCCGAAAGACGAGCGCTCGCTCACGATGCGCAGGCCGAACCCCAGGTCGCTCAACCAGCCGGGGTTGGTGGTGTTGGACAGGGCTCCTCCCCAGGCACGGCCGACATCGACAAAGGCCGCGCCGCCGAGGCGGAACAGGCGCCACAGATACACATCGGTGTAGAAGCGCTGCTCGGCGGTGAGCAACACACGCCGCGCACCGCTCTGGTAGCGCAAGGGATAACCGCGCAAACCGTTGTCGCCACCGAGCACAAGCTGGTCGGTCACGCCGGGCCGGATGAGCGCGTCGGCTGCGAGCGAGCCGTAGAACAGGCGGCGCTTGCTTTGCGGCCGGTAGTACTGCGCGCCGGCGCTCAGGGACTGGCCGCCCACGCCGTCGCGCAATACCTCGCCGCTCCAGGCGGCGCGGGCGATCAGTGTGTCACCTGGCCGGGGCGCAAAGCCGCGGCTGATCGCGGCGCTGTAGCGCAGCGCATCGCGGTCAGCGCCAAAGGCGCGGCCGTCCCAGTTCACCTGCACACCCACGAGCAGGCCAAGCTGGAAAAATTCGGGGCGCCCGATCAGGTTGCGGTTGAGCTCGCGCTCGACCCGGTCCTCGATCAGGTCGTAGCGCAGGTAGGGGCCGACGCGCCGATCGTCCTCGGGCAGGGCCGGGGGCGCGACCAGGCCCGGCTCGACGCTGTAACGCACGCGGCTGGCGCTCCAGCCCAGGGTGTGGCGCTGCACCCAGCCGTCCACCTCGCCCCGGGACCAGCCACCAAACACCTGCGCCTGCGTGTGCTTCAGACGGTACTGGCTGGCAATGTCACCGGCCTGGTACAGCGCGTCCACGCGGTCGTCCGACGAAGCAGCCACCCCGGCGGTCCAGCGCGCATCGAGGGCGTAGAACGGCCGCACCACCGAGACCGCGCTGCGCTGCCCGTCGCTGTTGCTGGCGTGGCTGGCAGCCACCGAAGCCCGGGTGCCGAAGACGCGGTCGTTGGCGTATTCGATGCTGCTGCTGGAGCGGTCGACGTCGTTGTTGCGCTGGAAGGCCAGGCGGGTGCCGGTACCCAGCAGGTTGTCGTCGCTGAGTTCGAAGCTGCTCGAACGCTCGCCGCCGCTGGTGGACACGCCAGCGCCCGCGCTGAGCGTCCAGGCGTCGCGCGTCACGACCTCGATGTCGACCACACCGTCGCGCACGGCCACGGGCCGCAGGCTCACGTCGTACAGGTAGGCGCGGCCGCGCAGCAGGCGCTCGGTTTCCTCGATCAACCGCAGCGACACCGGCTCCCCGCTGCGGAACAGGATCGCGCGCCGGATCACACCCTCGCGGGTCTGGATGTGCAGTCGGTTCGCCAGGCGAAACAGTGCGTAATTCTCGGCCGGGTCGCTGGTGTCGAAAACATCCATCGGCACGATACGGATCTCGCCCACCGTGGCCCCCGCCGCTTCGAGATCGGCAAAACCGGGCAGCGCAGGCTGGGCCTGCACGCTGCCCTGCCACAGGCCAACCGCCAGCCCCAGCAGGCCGCTCAGCATCGCGTGCCGCAGCCGGGCGCGGCAGGACACCGGGGGCGTGGCAAAACGATGGAGTTCAGGCATGTGCACATGCTACGACGGGCACGGCGGCTGGCTGCACAGCGGCATGGAGGCTGTGGTGTGCAAGGCACAGGGCCGGCGCTGGCGCCGGTCTGATCCTGTTCAGCGTTTGCTGAGGGTGCGGCTGAGCAGGATCACCGGCAACAGGCCCACCAGCACCAGCGCGAGTGCCGGCAGCGCGGCCTCGCCCAGGCGCTCGTCGCGCGCCAGCTGGTAGGTCATCACCGCCAGGGTGTCGCTGTTGAACGGCCGCAGCACCAGGGTGGCGGGCAGCTCTTTCATCACGTCCACAAACACCAGCAGCACGCCCGCGATGGTGGCGCGCTTGAGCAGCGGTGCGTGCACCCGCAGCGCCAGGCCCATGCCCGTGCTACCCAGCATGCGGGCCGAGTCGTCCAGGCTGGCCGGCATGCGCGCATAGCCCGCCTGCACCGACTGCAGCGCCACCGCGGTGAAGCGCACCAGGTAGGCCCAGACAATGCCCAGCGCGGTGGCGGTCACCACATAGCCGACGCCCGCATCGGGCCAGGCGGCCTGAACCCAGCCTACCGGCAGCAGCAGGCCGACCACGATCACCGCGCCGGGCACGGCATAACCCAGGCCGGTGAGCTGCACCGCGCTGCGTGTCGCCCAGGAAGGCCGCGTGCGCAGCGCAAACGCCAGCGCCAGTGCCAGCGCGGTGGCCAGGCAGGCACTCACGCCGCCCAGCCAGACGCTGTTGCGCGACCACTGCAGAAACAGCGTCCAGGGCAGCTCGTCCCAGCCACCGATGAGCGGGCGCAGCATGAACAGCACCGGCAGCACAAAACCAAACAGCACCGGCAGCGCGCAGACCGCGACCGCCAGCGCGGCGCGGCGTCCGTGCAGGCGCACCGGTTGCGCCTCGGCGCCTCCGGCGCGCGCGCCGCGCAGCGTGGCAAATCGCATGCGCCGCTGCGCCCGGTGTTCGAGCCACAGCAGCAGCGCCACCGTGGCCAGCAGCAAGGTGGCCAGCTGGGCGGCAGCCAGCCGGTTGTCCATCGCCAGCCAGGCCTTGTAGATGCCGGCGGTGAAGGTCTGGATACCAAAATAGCTGACCACGCCGTAGTCGGCCAGGGTTTCCATCAGCGCCAGCGCCACACCAGCGGCCACGGCCGGGCGGGCCAGCGGCAGCGCCACGCTGCGGATGCGGCGCGAGAGCGGCGCACCCAGCAGGCGCGCGGCCTCCATCAGCTGCGCGGCACGCTCGGACAGCGCGGTGCGCGCCAGCAGGTAGACATAGGGATACAGCGTGAAGGTGAACACCCAGACGGCACCCGGCGTGTTGCGGATCTCGGGGAACACGCGGCCCTGCCAGCCGAACGCCTCGCGCAGACCCACCTGCAGCGGGCCACTGAACTGCAGGAAGTCGGTGTAGGCATAGGCGACCACATAGGCCGGCATGGCCAGCGGCAGCAACAGAGTCCACTCGAAGAAGCGGCGCCCCGGAAACTCGAACAACGTGACCGCGCTGGCCGTTCCCATACCCACCAGCGCCACGCCGATCGCCACGCTCACACACAGCAGCAGCGAGGTGAGCACGTACTCGGGCAGCACGGTCTGGGCCATCTGGCCCATCACATCGCGTGACACCGCATCCCACTCCAGCCAGGACGCGCCCACCGTCAGCACCGGCAAGGTCAGCAGCAGCGCGCACAGCAGCAACAGGGACGGGGCCAGCCAGCGCAACATGGGGGTGTGGGGAAGGGGAACGGGGTGGGACTGTGCCGCGGCGCGCAACACAAATGAGAATTGTAGTCATCTAGAATGAAAACCCATGTTCCTCAACATCTCCCAACTCAGCGTGTGCTACCCCGGCCAGACCACCGCCGCGGTGGACGGCGTCTCGCTCGGGCTGCGGGCCGGCGACATCGGTGTGCTGATCGGGCCTTCGGGTTGCGGCAAGACCACGCTGCTGCGTGCGGTGGCCGGCCTGGAGCACGCGAGCGCCGGCAGCATCACACTGGGTGGCGAGCTGGTGAGCGACGACCACCACCACATGCCCGCCGAACAGCGCCGCATCGGCATGGTGTTTCAGGACTACGCGCTGTTTCCGCACCTCGACGTGGGCCGCAACGTGGGTTTTGGCATCGACCGCCTGCCGCGCGCCGAGCGTGGGCAGCGCGTGGCCGAGGTGCTGGCGCTGGTCGGGCTGGCGGACACGCAGGCGCGTTACCCGCACGAGCTCTCGGGTGGCCAGCAGCAGCGCGTGGCGCTGGCCCGCGCGCTGGCGCCGCGCCCGCGCCTGCTGCTGCTCGACGAACCGTTCTCCAACCTGGATGTGGACCTGCGCGAGCGCCTGGCACACGAGGTGCGCAGCATCCTCAAGGCCGCGGGTGCAACCGCCCTCTTCGTCACCCACGACCAGCTCGAAGCCTTTGCGATCGGCGACCAGATCGGCGTGATGCACGAAGGCCACCTGCACCAGTGGGACGAGGCCTATGCGCTCTACCACCGGCCCGCCACCCGCTTCGTGGCCAGCTTCATCGGCCACGGTGTGTTCGCGCCGGCACAGATCCGGCTGGAAGATGGTGAGGTCACGGTGCAGACACCGCTGGGCGCGCTGCATGACATGGACGAGTGCCCGCTGCCCAGCGCCTACGAAGCCGGTCTGTGCGACGTGCTGCTGCGCGCCGACGACATCGTGCACGACGACCTGTCGCCGGTGAAGGCACAGATCGTGCGCAAGGCGTTTCGCGGTTCCGAATTCCTCTACACGCTGCGCCTGGCCAGCGGCGAGACGCTGATGACCCACGTGCCCTCGCACCACAACCACGCGGTGGGCGAATGGATCGGCATCCGCGCCGAGGTGGACCACGTGGTCACGTTCGAGCGCGGCGGTGGCGCCAGCAGCCCGCCAACGCCGGCCTCACCCCGACGCTGAGCCCCTGGCGCCAACAACGGCCTGGCCCTCGACCGCCAATTCCAGCCAGGCGGCCAGACCACCCCCTTCACGCGGCAGCAGCGTGACCTGCCAGCCGTTGGCCCGCGCCAGCTCGCGCACGATGGCCAGGCCCAGACCGCTGCCGCCGGTGACCGGACTGCGGGAGGGTTCGCGCCGCTGGAAGGGCTGGAACATGGCCTCGACCTCGTCGGGTGGAATGCCCGGACCGCGGTCGAGTACGCCCAGCCGGCAGCGTGGCCCCTTCTGCTCGCAGACCAGCTCCACCGGTGCCTCGGGCGCGTAGCGCAGCGCGTTCTGCAACAGGTTGCCCAGTGCCCGGCGCAGCGCCATCACCGGCACGGCGCGTTCACACGGCTCGCAACGCACCCGCACGACCTGGTCGGCCCCAGCGTGTTCGCTGGCCAGCTGATGCAGGAGAACCGCCAGGTCCACCTGCCCGGGCGTTTCGTGGGCCAGGCCACGCGCCAGGTCGAGCACATTGCCAATCAACTGGTTCATCTGCTCCAGATCCCGCTCCAGCCCCGCAATCAGGCGCTCGTTCGGGTCGCTGCGCAGCATCTCCAGAGCCAGCCGCATCCGGGCCAGTGGCGTGCGCAGGTCGTGCGAAATGCCGGCCAGCAACGTGGTGCGGGCCGAAAGCAGCTCACGCACCTGGCGCGCCATGGTGTTGAAGCGCCGGCTCAAAGCCACGATTTCGCGCGGCCCGGTTTCCGGCAGCGGCTCCGGGCGCTCCCCCTGGCCGATGCGCTCGCTGGCCCGCTCCAGGCGCGCCAGCGGCGCCACCAGCCGCCGCGCCATCAGGGCGGCCAGGCCGACGGCCAACACCAGGCTGGCCAGCAGGACGATGAGCAGCGCCGTCAGGGGCTGGGTGTCGATGCGTGCGTCCGAGAGACCCACGGCCAGCGTCGCACCGCCCGCCGGCAGGCGCGCCCAGTACCACATCTGTCCGTCGGGTCCGGCGTGACGGATCAGGTGCGGTTGTGCCGCAGCACGCTGCGTGAGTGCCGACTCCAGCAGGTAATAAAAGGGCGGATGCCACTCATCCACGCCCTGGCCGGGCACATCGGCCTGGATCTGCAGCGCGTGGCGACCACGCAGTTCGGCCTCGAAGGCCGGGCGCGTGAGCGGTGGCAGCTCGGCCCAGGTCTGGGCCGAGAGCTGCATCAGGCCGGCGAGATCGTCCGCCGAACGCCGGGCCATGGGCAGCATCACCAGCCAGGCAAACGCCATCAGTGTCAGCAACTCTATGCCGATGAAGGCCGCCGCCAGCCACAGGCGCTGCTGTTGCGCCAGCCCCGGTACGGATTTCACTCCGTATCCCCGTTCGGGTTGAACAGGTAGCCCTCACCTCTCACAGTGCGGATGTAGCGCGGGCTGGCCGAATCGGCCTCGATCTTGCGGCGCAGCCGGGTGACGCGGCTGTCGATGCTGCGGTCGAAGGGATCGCGGTCGTAGCCCTTGAGCTGGTCGATCAGCCAGTCGCGCGAGAGCACGCGGCCCGGGTGGGCGACGAAGGTGGCCAGCAACTCGTACTCGGCGCTGGTCAGCACCACCTCCTGGCCATCCCGCAACAGACGGTGGCCGGCCGTATCGAGCTGGAACGGACCGAAGCTGCTGCGCACGGGACCCGCCGGCGGATGGCCGGCATTGCCCTGGGGTCGACGCAACAAAGCCCGCAGCCGCGCCAGCAGTTCCCGGGGGCCGAACGGTTTGGAGAGGTAGTCGTCGGCTCCGACCTCCAGGCCGATCACCCGGTCCATCTCTTCGCCACGCGCCGACAGCATGAGCACCGGCACATCGCACCGTGCCTTGAGGCTGCGCGTGAGCGAGAGGCCGTCCTCGCCCGGCAGCATCAGGTCCATCACGATGGCGTCGGGCGACCACACCGCCAGCGTCTGGCGCATGGCAACACCGTCGCCGGCGGTGCGCACCTGCAGTCCATTGGCGCCCAGGTAGTCGGAAAGCAGCTGGCACAGGGCCGGGTCGTCGTCGATCACCAGCACTCGGGGCATGGTGGTGGCGGCACTTGATGGGGTCATGGCGGCAAGTGTAGGACGCCCGCGCCCGCCAACCGGCGGTCTGATACCGGCTGACACGCACCGACACACAGTGCCACGCAGGCAGCACCGCCCGACAAACAGCGGTGACGTCAGCCGCCGACGATACGTCCATCGCCTCGCTGCATGGGTTGCCACGAGACGGTGCATTCGGTACAGCAACCTCCGACAATGAAGGAAATCACCATGAACAAGCACATCACTTCCCTGAGCACCCTGGGCGCCACACTCATCCTGGCGGTCGCACCCGCCATGGCCCAGGACACCACCGCCGCCCCCGCCCCACTGGAGCTGCAACTGAAGACGCAGACCCAGACCCAGGACAGGACCCAGCTGCGCCTGCAGCAGGACCAGACCGATCCCGGCAGCGCCGAGAAGCTTCAGCTTCGCACCCAGACACGCACCCGGGCGCAGGTTCGCACCCAGGTGCAGGACGGCAGTCGCGCCGGCTCCATGGGGGGATCCCAGGGCGGTTCCGGCAACGGTGGCAACGGTCGGGCGCCACGCTGACCCACCGCCACACGAGGAGCGCCCGCCATGCCACGCCATTTCCAGCAACCGGACCTGCGGTCGGTCGTGCGAACGGGTGGCATGGCCCTGGCCGTCCTGGCCTGTGCGGCCTGGTCGGCCGGCGCCTTGGCCAGTGAGCCCGCCCCGGCGGTCTCGGGGCCGGACGTTGCTGCACCCGCCGGCGACGGCACGGCGCCGCCTGCGCTGCCCTACGGCGCCGGCTACGAGCAGCGCCTGCGCGCGGCCCGCAGCGGCGCGACCGGTGCAACCCGTCTGCCCGCAGATGAAACGTCCGCCCGCCGCGAACCGGGCAACACCTCCGCAAGCCGGGGTGGTGGCGGTGGCGTTGGCGGTGGCGGTGGCGGTGGTGGTGGTGGTGGTGGCGGTGGTGGTGGCGGTGGCGGTGGTGGTCGTTGACCTCGTCGACGTCTGGATGCTGCTGCGCCACCGGTCTGGCGGTCACGCGAGATACAGAGCGTGACGTTCATGCCCACATAGGCACGTGCGCCCCATGCCCGGCACCGCCGGCCCCATTGCGGGTAGTTGGGCAGCGCCGGGTTGAACATGGTGGCGCCATGGCCCCCGTAGGCCCCTCCGCTGGGCCGGTGATAGAAGCGATCGAACGGGTTTCGATCCCGAATTCCACGCGCACCGCACCCCCGCTGCAGCGGCAGTCTTCATTGCAGCGATCGGATGGCGCGGGGCGATACGACCGCGGTCCCGTACGGGAACGGAATCGCTTCTGCTGCATGGACAGTTTCTCCTGACGGGGACAAAAAATATCGCCGTGAATCGGGGGGGCGGGACCTGGTGTCACCGGCGCCGTCCAGCAACCGCAGCCACGTCTGTGCATCGC
>CAYRIT010000051.1:3634-20917 GCA_964424415.1 uncultured Hydrogenophaga sp. | reverse complement strand
ATGATCCTGAGCCTGCTCTACAAGGCCGACGCGAAAGACGTGCGTCTGCTGCTGATCGACCCGAAGATGCTGGAGATGAGCGTCTACGAAGGCATTCCGCATCTGCTCGCGCCGGTGGTCACCGACATGAAGCACGCGGCCAACGGCCTGAACTGGTGCGTGGGCGAGATGGAGAAGCGCTACAAGCTCATGAGCAAGCTGGGCGTGCGCAATCTGGCGGGCTACAACACCAAACTCGACGAGGCCAAGGCGCGCGGCGAGATCATTGGCAACCCGTTCAGCCTGACACCCGAACAGCCCGAGCCGCTCGAGCGCCTGCCGTACATCGTGGTCGTCATCGACGAGCTGGCCGACCTGATGATGGTGGTGGGAAAAAAGATCGAGGAACTGATTGCCCGGCTGGCGCAGAAGGCGCGGGCGGCTGGCATCCATCTGATTCTGGCCACGCAGCGCCCCAGCGTGGACGTGATCACCGGCCTGATCAAGGCCAACATCCCGACCCGCCTGTCCTTCCAGGTCAGCAGCAAGATCGACAGCCGCACCATCCTCGACCAGATGGGCGCCGAAAGCCTGCTCGGCATGGGCGACATGCTGTACCTGCCCTCGGGCATGGGTTTTCCGACCCGGGTTCATGGCGCTTTTGTGAGCGACGAGGAGGTGCACCGCGTGGTGGCCTACCTGAAAGAGCAGGGCGGCGAGCCCAATTACATCGACGGCGTGCTCGAGAGCACCGTGGGTGACGGCGAAGGCGGCGACTTTTTTGGTGAGGGCGGCGACAGCAACGAAAAAGACGCGCTCTACGACCAGGCGGTGGAGATTGTGCTCAAGGACCGCAAGGCCAGCATCTCCTACGTGCAGCGCAAGCTCAAGATCGGTTACAACCGCGCCGCCCGCCTGCTGGAAGACATGGAGAACGCCGGCATGGTCAGCGCACTCACCTCCAGCGGCCAGCGCGACATCCTGGTGCCGCCGCGCGGCGACTGAACCGGTTGAAACCTTGTGGGCGCCGGCGGATCGGACAACAGATGATCAAACACACATTGGCCGTGGCGGCCCTGAGCCTGGCCACCTTTGCTGCCCAGGCCGACGGTCTCAAGGCGCTGGATACCTTTCTAAGCGAGGTGGGGGGCGGTCAGGCCCGTTTCACCCAGGTCGTGACCTCGCCGCCGCGCGCCGGCGAGGCGGTGGGCCGCAGCAAAACCTCCCAGGGCAGCTTCGAATTTTTGCGCCCGAACCGCTTTCGTTTCGAGTACCTGAAGCCGTTTCCCCAGAGCATCGTGGCAGATGGCAAGACGCTGTGGCTGTACGACGCGGATCTCAACCAGGTCACCGCACGGGCGCAGCAGGCGGTGCTGGGCAGCACACCCGCCGCCCTGATCGCCGCCGGCACCGATCTCAAGGCGCTGGGTGAGGTGTTCGAGTTGAAGTCCGGCGAGCCTGCCGACGGCCTGGAGTGGGTCGAGGCCAGGCCGCGCCAGCAGGATGGTCAGCTGCAACGGGTCCGTGTGGGCCTGCGCCAGGGCCAGCTGGCAAAGCTGGAAATCGCCGACAGCCTGGGCCAGCGCTCGGTGCTGACCTTCAGCCAATGGCAGGGCGCGGACACGGTGGCCCCGGTGCGCTTTCGTTTCACGCCGCCCGCCGGTGCGGACGTGATCCGCCAATGACCTTGACCGCCTGGTGAATCAGCCTGCCGACGCGCCGCACGCGCCGCTGGCCGAGCGCCTGCGCCCGCGCAGCCTGGCCGAGGTGATCGGGCAGCAGCAGATCCTGGGCGAAGGCATGGCGCTTCGGCTGGCGTTCGAATCGGGCCAGCCACACAGCTGCATCCTCTGGGGCCCGCCGGGTGTGGGCAAGACCACCATTGCGCGGCTGATGGCCCATGCGTTCGACGCCCAGTTCATCACCATCAGCGCGGTGCTTGGCGGGGTGAAAGACATCCGCGAGGCGGTGGAGCGCGCACAGGTCGCGCGCGACAGCCTGGAGGCGCGCCGCACCATCGTGTTCGTCGACGAGGTGCACCGCTTCAACAAAAGCCAGCAGGACGCGTTTTTGCCGCATGTGGAGAGCGGCCTGTTCACCTTCATCGGTGCCACCACCGAAAACCCGTCTTTCGAGGTCAATTCGGCGTTGCTGTCGCGGGCCGTGGTGTATGTGCTGCAGCCGCTCGGTGAGGCCGATCTGCGGCTGCTGATTGGACGCGCACAAAGCATCGGTGCGGTGCCTGCGGTGCAGGCCGCAGCCGCCGACCGCCTGATCGCCTACGCCGATGGCGACGCGCGCCGCCTGCTCAACACCCTGGAAACCCTGGCGGTGGCGGCGGGGCGCGAAAAATTGCCGGACGTCACCGACGACTGGTTGCTGCGCGTGCTCGGCGAGCGCGTGCGCCGCTACGACAAGAGCGGTGACCAGTTCTACGACACCATCAGCGCGCTGCACAAAAGTGTGCGTGGCTCCGACCCGGACGCCGCGCTCTACTGGCTGGTGCGCATGCTCGACGGCGGCGCCGAGCCGCGCTACCTGGCGCGGCGCCTGATCCGCATGGCCAGCGAAGACATCGGTCTGGCCGATCCGCGGGCCTTGCGTCTGACGCTCGATGCAGCCGAGGTTTACGAGCGGCTGGGCTCGCCTGAGGGTGAACTGGCGCTGGCGCAGTGTGTGGTGTATCTGGCGGTGGCACCGAAGTCCAACGCGGTCTACCGGGCCTACAACGCGGCGCGTGCCTTCGTGAAGCAAGATGGCACACGGCCGGTGCCCATGCACCTGCGCAATGCGCCCACCGCTCTGATGAAGAGCCTGGAGCACGGCAAGGGCTACCGCTACGCACACGACGAGGCCGGCGGTTTTGCTGCGGGCGAGCGCTACCTGCCCGATGGCATGGACGAGCCGGGCTTCTACCAGCCGGTGGAGCGCGGGCTGGAGATCCGGATTGCCGATCGGCTGCGCGAGCTGCGTTCGATCAACAACCAGCACCGCCAATGACAAAGCAATCGCACTGACACCAGCGGAAGTGTCGGCGGCAAGGCCGGGTAAACCCGTAAGACCTAAGGGCTTACACGAATGAGTGGGTGAAAACGCCTCGATACAATCGCCCACCAACCCGCAGTCTGTCCTGTTGAAAGGCGAATCTGGCGGGTTTTTTGCTAGATGAACGGGTGCGGCTTTTCTGCGGCGCCTGCATCCAGATCACCCGGAGAAGTTTTTATGGACGTTTTGCTGCAGCAGATCATCAATGGTCTGGTCCTGGGCAGTATGTATGCGCTGGTGGCGCTGGGCTACACCATGGTGTACGGCATCATTGGCCTGATCAACTTCGCTCACGGCGAAGTGCTCATGGTGGGCGCGCTCACCAGCTGGATGCTGATCGGGTGGATGGCGGAGGCCTGGTCCGGCCTGCCGAACTGGCTGATTCTGCTGATCGCCACCCTGATCGCGATGGTGGTCTGCGCGACGCTCAACTTCACGATCGAGAAGCTCGCCTACCGGCCGCTGCGCAACTCGCCGCGCCTGGCACCCCTGATCACCGCCATCGGCATGTCGCTGTTGCTGCAGACGCTGGCCATGATCATCTGGGCACCGAATCCCAAGTCCTACCCCTCCATGCTGCCACGCGACCCGATCCCCATCGGCGGCGCGGTGATCTCGGTGACCCAGATCACCATTCTGGCGACCACCGCGATCACGCTGGCGTTGCTGATGTGGCTGGTCAACCGCACCAACCTGGGGCGCGCCATGCGCGCCACGGCCGAGAACCCGCGCGTGGCCGCGCTGATGGGCATCAAGCCCGACGTGGTGATCTCCGCCACCTTCATCATCGGCGCCATGCTGGCCGCGATTGCCGGCGTGATGTGGGCGTCGAACTACGGCACGGTGCAGCACGCGATGGGTTTCATGCCCGGTCTGAAGGCGTTTGTGGCCGCGGTGATGGGCGGCATCGGCAACCTTGCGGGTGCCGTGGTCGGTGGCATCGCGCTCGGGCTGATCGAGTCACTGGGCGCGGGTTATCTGGGCAAGCTGACCGGGGGCTTCCTCGGCAGCCAGTACCAGGACATTTTTGCCTTCATCGTGCTGGCGCTGGTGCTGACCTTGCGGCCCTCGGGCCTGCTCGGTGAGCGTGTGGCCGATCGCGCCTGATGCACGGGGGAAACACCATGATGAAGACAACTTTCGGAAAATTTGTGATCTACGTGGTGGTGGCGATCGCTTTGCTCGCCCTGCCATTGTTGTTGCAGTACACCGGCAGCAACTCCTGGGTGCGCATCGTCGACATGGCGCTGCTGTATGTGTTGCTGGCGCTGGGCCTGAACATCGTGGTGGGCTATGCCGGCCTGCTCGATCTGGGCTTCATTGCATTCTTCGCGGTGGGCGCCTACCTGTACGGCCTGCTGGCATCGCCTCACCTCACCGAAACTTTCGCCTTCATGGCGGCGCAGTTTCCCAATGGTATGCACGTGAACTTCTGGATCGTGATGGTCATCGCCGGCTTCGTTGCCGGGATGACCGGGCTGATCCTGGGCGCGCCGGTGCTCAAGTTGCGCGGTGATTACCTGGCCATCGTGACGCTGGGCTTCGGTGAGATCGTGCGCATCTTCATGCTCAACCTGGATCGCCCGATCAACATCACCAACGGCCCCAAGGGTTTGATCAACGTCGACGCGGTGACGGTGTTTGGCCACAGCATGAGCCAGCGGCTGACGGTGGGTTTTGGCGACTGGCGCTTTACCTTCGAATCGGTCACGCTGTATTACTACCTGATCCTGTTCTTTGTGCTGATGGCGATCGTGATTGCCCATCGCCTGCAGGACTCGCGCATCGGCCGTGCCTGGATGGCGATCCGCGAAGACGAGATCGCCGCCAAGGCGATGGGCCTGAACACCCGCAACCTCAAGCTGGCCGCGTTCGGCATGAGTGCCACCTTTGGTGGTGTCTCGGGCGTGTTGTTCGCCTCCTTCATGCGCGGTGTCTACCCCGAGTCGTTCATCCTGATGGAGTCGGTGATGGTGGTTGCGATGGTGGTGCTCGGTGGCCTGGGCCACATCCCGGGCGTGATCCTGGGCGCGCTGCTGCTCGCCGGACTGCCGGAGGTCTTGCGTCACGTGGCCGGTCCGCTGACCGAGCTGACCAATGGTCGTCTGGCACCCGAAATTCTGCGCCAGCTGCTGATTGCACTGGCCATGGTGGTGGTGATGTTGCTGCGTCCCAAGGGCCTGTGGCCCGCGCCGGAGCACGGCAAATCGCTCACGAAATGAACGGAAGCTGACCATGGCAGACACCATTCTCAAAGTGGCCAACGTATCCAAGCGTTTTGGCGGCCTGCAGGCGCTCAGCGATGTGGGGATCGAAATCCAGCGCGGTCAGGTCTATGGCCTGATCGGGCCCAACGGTGCCGGCAAAACCACGTTCTTCAACGTGCTGACCGGCCTCTACACACCCGACAGTGGTTCTTTCGAGCTGGCCGGCAAACCCTACACGCCCAAGGCGGTGCACGAGGTGGCGCGCGCCGGCATCGCGCGCACCTTCCAGAACATCCGGCTGTTTGCCGAAATGACGGCGCTGGAGAACGTGATGGTCGGGCGCCATGTGCGCACCCGGTCCGGCCTGCTCGGTGCGATTTTTCGCTCCAGCGGTTTCAAGCGCGAGGAAAAAGAGATTGCGGCACGCGCCCAGGAGCTGCTGGACTACGTGGGCATCGGCAAGCTGGCCGACTACAAATCGCGCACGCTGAGCTACGGCGACCAGAGACGGCTGGAGATCGCGCGCGCCCTGGCGACCGATCCGCAGCTGATCGCGCTGGACGAACCGGCGGCCGGCATGAACGCCACCGAGAAGCTGCTGCTGCGCGAGCTGATCGACCAGATCCGCAAGGACAACCGCACGATTTTGCTGATCGAGCACGATGTGAAGCTGGTCATGGGCTTGTGCGACCGGGTGACGGTGCTCGACTATGGCAAGCAACTTGCCTCGGGCACACCGGCCGAGGTGCAGCGCAATCCGAAGGTGATCGAAGCCTATCTGGGCACCGGCGGGGGCTAGCGCCTTCTCCGCGCTGCATCGATATGAAGCACCCCCGCCGCGCCGCGCGCGACCCCCTCAAGGGGGCAACGGTGGCCGACCGGCAAAGCCGGACCGGCGGCGTTCTGAAACAAGACATTTCACGGCTGGGCGTGTAGCGATTTAGGAACGATGACTATGGCAAACACATTACTCAAAATCACAGGCCTGAAGGTTTCCTATGGCGGTATCAAAGCGGTCAAAGGCATTGATCTGGAGGTGCGCGAAGGCGAGCTGATCTCGCTGATCGGCTCCAATGGCGCAGGCAAGACCACGACCATGAAAGCGGTGACGGGTTTGCTGCCGTTCGAGGGTGGTGACATCGAATACATGGGCCAGAGCATCAAGGGGCGTGGCGCCTGGGACATGGTCAAACAAGGCCTGGCCATGGTGCCCGAAGGCCGCGGTGTCTTCACCCGCATGTCGATCACCGAAAATCTGCAGATGGGTGCCTACATCCGCACCGACAAGGCCGAGATCGCGGGCGATATCGAGCGCATGTTCGGCATTTTTCCGCGCCTCAAAGAGCGCAAGGACCAGCTCGCGGGCACCATGTCGGGCGGCGAGCAGCAGATGCTGGCGATGGCGCGCGCGCTCATGAGCCGCCCCAAGGTCTTGCTGCTCGATGAGCCGTCCATGGGCTTGTCGCCCATCATGGTCGACAAAATTTTCGAGGTGGTGAGCGACGTCTCCAGGCAAGGCGTGACCGTGTTGCTGGTGGAGCAGAACGCCCAGCGCGCGCTGCAGATCGCCGACCGCGGCTACGTGATGGACTCGGGCGAGATCACCATGACCGGTCCGGGCAAACAGCTGCTGGTTGACCCGAAGGTGCGCGAAGCGTATCTGGGACATTGACCGCGGCCGCGCGGCGCCCGAACCTTTGAACGGGGCCATGCCGGGGGCCTGGCAAAGCCCGCCCCAAGGCATCCCGGGCCTGTCGCGTCACGCCGGAATTTACAATAGCGGGTTGCGCCTTTGGGTGCCGCCCGTTTTTTCTTGCCCACGACCATGACCCAAGCCCCCACGCCCAGCGCCCCGACGGTTGCCGTTGATGAAAACCAGCTCATCGCGGAGCGGCGTGAAAAGCTCAAAGCCTTGCGCGACGTGCAGTGCCAGGGCGGTGCGGTGGCTTTCCCGAACGACTTCAAGCCCGCCGACAAGGCGGCCGAGCTGTTTGCGCTTCATGGCGAGGCCACCAAAGAGGCGCTGGAGGCCACACCGGTGCGGGCCAGCGTGGCCGGCCGCATGATGCTCAAGCGGGTGATGGGCAAGGCCAGCTTTGCCACGCTGCAGGACGCCTCGCTGGGCGCATGCGGCGGACGCATCCAGATCTACTTGAACAACGAGAGCGTGGGCGAGGCGGTGCACGCCGCGTTCAAACACTGGGACCTGGGGGACATCGTGGCCGCCGAGGGTGTGCTGTTCAAAACCCGTACCGGCGAGCTCACCATCCACGCGGACAACATCCGTCTGCTGACCAAGAGCCTGCGCCCGCTGCCCGACAAGTTCCACGGTGTGGCCGATCAGGAGATCAAGTACCGCCAGCGTTACGTGGACCTGATGACCGACGAGGGCGCACGCAAGCGCTTTGTCGCCCGCAGCCAGGCGCTGTCCTGCATCCGCGAATTCATGGTGAGCCATGGCTTCCTGGAGGTGGAAACGCCCATGCTGCACCCGATCCCGGGTGGTGCCAACGCGCGGCCTTTCAAGACCCACCACAACGCACTCGACCAGGAAATGTTCCTGCGGATTGCGCCCGAGCTGTACCTGAAACGCCTGCTGGTGGGCGGTTTCGATCGGGTGTTCGAGATCAACCGCAACTTCCGCAACGAGGGCATCAGCGTCCGCCACAACCCCGAGTTCACCATGATGGAGTTCTACGCGGCCTACTGGAATTACCAGGACCTGATGGACTTCAACGAGGAACTGATCCGCCATGTGGTGCAGCAGGTTCATGGTGATACCCCGCTGACCTACAACGGCCAGCCGGTGGACGTGATCGCGCCCTTCGAGCGGCTGACCATTCGCGAGGCGATCCTCAAACACACCGGGGCGGGCGACGGCGTGGACCGCGCGGACTGGCTGATTCCGCAGCTGAAGAAGCTCGGCCTGAGCGAAAACAAACACCAGCTGAGCAGCCGCAGCCTGGCCAGCCTGCAGGTGCTGTATTTCGAGGAGACGGTCGAGGAGAAGCTGTGGCACCCCACCTTCATCATGGACCACCCCACCGAGATCTCGCCGCTGGCCCGAGCCAACGACCAGCAACCCGAGATCACCGAGCGCTTCGAGCTCTACATCACCGGCCGGGAATTCGGCAACGCCTTCTCCGAACTCAACGATGCCGAAGACCAGGCCGCGCGCTTTCACGCCCAGGTGGCGAGCAAGGACGGGGGTGACGACGAAGCCATGCATTTCGACGCCGACTTCATCCGCGCACTGGAATACGGCATGCCGCCGGCTGGTGGCTGTGGCATCGGCATCGACCGCCTGATGATGCTGCTCACCGACAGCCCGAGCATCCGGGATGTGATTCTGTTCCCCGCGTTGCGCCGGGAGGAATAGCCCACTGCGCCACCTTCGGCGACCCGCAGGGAGGAGCGTCACTGGCGCACTGACGGTGTCAGGTTTTCGGAGCAGTCCCGGTGGAAGGTGCAGTTCGCCATTGCCGTTGTGTGCGGGACTCCAGAAAGCAAGAAGCTGCCCTCGGGCGGCTTCTTCTTGGGCCCGTTCCCCGCGTCAGGCGTACTCGATCAGCGCCTTGCGCATCTTTTTCATGGCCGCCACTTCGATCTGGCGCACGCGCTCGGCGCTCACGCCGTACTCGGCGGCCAGTTCGTGCAGTGTCATGCCGCCCGAGCCGTCGTCGTTGACCTTGAGCCAGCGCTCGGTGACGATGCGGCGCGAGCGGTCGTCGAGCTGGTTCATCGCGCGCTCCACACCTTCGGTGGCCAACGCGTCGCGCTCGGCGCTCTCAAGCACCGCGGTCGGCTCGTGGTTGACGTCGGCCAGGTAGGCGATCGGGCCGAAACCTTCGTCGCCGTCGTCGCCCGGGGCCGGGTCCAGCACCACATCACCACCCGACAGCCGCGTTTCCATCTCGCGCACCTCTTCGGGCTTGACCTTGAGTTCGCGCGCCATCACGCCCACCTCGCCGTCGGACAGCACCTCGCGGTGGGTGTCGCCGTCCAGCGCCTCGGCCCGGAAACTCTGCTTGCGCGAGCGCAGGTTGAAGAACAGTTTGCGCTGGGCCTTGGTGGTGGCCACCTTGACCATGCGCCAGTTCTTCAGGATGTACTCGTGGATCTCGGCCTTGATCCAGTGCATGGCGTAGCTCACCAGGCGCACGCCCTGGTCGGGGTCGAAGCGCTTGACTGCCTTCATCAGACCCACGTTGCCCTCCTGGATCAGGTCGCCGTGGGGCAGGCCATAACCCAGGTACTGGCGGGCGATGGACACCACCAGCCGCAGGTGCGACATCACCAGCTGACCGGCGGCGTCGATGTCGTTGTCATCGCGCAGGCGCCGCGCGGCGCTCTGTTCTTCTTCCAGCGTCAGCAGAGGCATGCGGTTGACGGCAGAAATGTAGGCGTCCAGGTTGCCCAGGGGCGGCAGGGTCAGCGACCGGCTCGCCCAGGGACTTGCCACCGCCAGGCTGGCGGAAGGCAGGTGGGTGGTGGCTGGTGTTGGGGACATAGATTGAATCCTCCTGTGATGGGCTCCACGGAAATGTTAGCACTCTCTATGAGTGAGTGCCAATCGATTGGTTCCGTGGGCCCCTCAGATCGGGAGAATTTCATGCAGGCATGTGATTTTCAAAGAAAAAATCGCTGAGTAGGGGCGGCTGTTCTGCCGCCCGCCTGCTCATTTGTTGTCTTTGCCGACCTGGTTGCCGATCACGGCACCCACCGCCGCGCCGCCGACCGTGGCCGCGGTGCCGCCGAGCACCGCTCCGCCGAGTGCGCCGACGCCTGCCCCGGTGATGGTGCTTCGATCGCGCTGCGACAGGTTGCCGCAGCCGGCCAGGCCGATGGCGAGGGCGCTGGTGGCCAGAAAAGTAGAAAGTGTGCGCAGGGTGCTCATGGAATGTCTCCTTGGAGAAGGTGGCTGGGATGGGCCAGGACCGTCGGTCAATGCCCATGGGCTCATTGTGCGAACCGGGCCAGAGCGCCACCATCGGATCATGGCGCCTTGTCGGGTCAGCGCCGTCCTACACATCCCGACAGTATTTGGCGGGTGGATGGGTTACAAAGCCGTCTTGTTCAGATCCGCGAACCCGTATGCGCCGCTCTTGGATATTCCTGCACTTCTTTGTGCGCCGGCTGTTGCTGGCGGGCGTGGTTGCTGCCGCGTTGACCGGTTGTGCGGTCCTGCCGGCCAACGAGGGACGCACCGTCTCGAGCGCGGTGGCGCCGGACACGCCGGGCGTGCTGAATCGGGCGATTGCACCGCAGCGCGAAGCGCATCCGGGGCTCTCGGGCCTCTACGCGCTGGGCAGCCCGCTGAATGCATTTGCTGCGCGCATGCTCATGCTGCGCGCCGCCGAGCACAGCCTGGATCTGCAGTACTACATCTGGCGCAACGATCTCACCGGTTCGCTGCTGTTCCAGGCCTTGCGTGAGGCGGCCGATCGCGGTGTGCGGGTGCGGCTGCTGCTGGACGACCAGAACACCAGTGGACTCGACGAGGTGCTGGCGGCGCTCAATGGCCACGCCGGTATCGAGGTGCGGCTGTTCAATCCCTACGCCGGACGCGGTGCCCGCGCGCTGCAGCTGGTGGGCGACTTCTCACGCCTGAACCGGCGCATGCACAACAAATCGCTGACGGTGGACAACCAGATCACGCTGATCGGCGGGCGCAACATGGGTGACGCGTATTTCGGCGCCACCGATGACGTGGTGTTCGCCGACATGGACGTGCTGGCGGTGGGGCCGGTGGTGGATGAGGTGTCGACCGATTTCGACCGTTACTGGGCCGCTGCCGCCTCGTACCCGGCGGAGCGTCTGTTGCCCGCACCCGCGCCCGGTGCGCTGGACACACTGGCCGAGCGAGCGGCGCGCGCGCTGGACGACCCGGCGGCGTCCGACTACGTCAACGCCTTGGGCGGGTCGCCGTTTGTGGACCGGTTGCTGGCCGGAGACCTGCCGCTGGAATGGGCCCGAGCCCGCATGGTGAGCGATCCGCCGGGGAAGGTGCTCGGTGCCCGATCGCGCCGGCCCACCCTGGCGCGCAGCCTGGCCGACGTCATCGGCCTGACGACACGGGAACTGCACATCGTCTCACCGTATTTTGTGCCCACCGATGCGGGTGTCGAGGCGCTGGAGACCTTGCGCCGGCTTGGGGTGCAGGTGTCGGTGCTGACCAATTCCCTGGAAGCGACCGATGTGAGCGCGGTGCACGCAGGCTATGCCAAACACCGCCAGGCGCTGCTGCGCGCGGGTGTGCGGCTCTACGAGCTGCGACGTGCCTCGGGCGCGCCCAGGGCCCAGCTGTTCACCGGTCTGGTGGGCAGCTCGGCCGCGAGCCTGCACGCCAAGACCTTTGCGGTTGATGGCGAGCGGCTGTTTGTCGGCTCGTACAACTTCGATCCCCGTTCGGCCGTGCTCAACACCGAGCTCGGTTTTGTGATCGAGAGTCCTCCGATGGCCCGCGATGTCGCCACCGCGTTCGAGCGCGCCATCCCCGAACGGGCCTACGAGTTGGGCCTGGCAGACAACGGTGCCATCACCTGGATCGAGCGCGCCAACGGCAGCACCATCATTCACAACCGTGAGCCGGGCACCGGGCCGCTGCAGCGGATGGTGATCGGCATCCTGTCGATGTTGCCGATCGACTGGCTGCTGTAGCGCCTGGTGTCACACGACGGCGTGTGTTTTTTTGGCGTAGGCTTCTGGCTCTTTTCCCCACGGACACGTCCACCTGCCATGCCACGCCCCATCCTCGACGAAGCCGCCATCCATCCCGCCATTCAGCACAAGATCGCCAGCCTGCACAGCGAGCTGCTCGCCGAGGTTCAGTCGGCCGTGGCGCGGTATCCGGTGCTGGTGATCGGCATGGCGCGCAACCCGTTTGTGGCGCGGACCCGCAAGGCGCTGGACGCGGCCGGTGTGGCGCACGAATACCTGGGTTATGGCGGTTACCTGTCGCAGTGGCGCCGGCGCAATGCGCTGAAGATGTGGACCGGCTGGCCCACCTTCCCGATGGTGTTTGTGCGCGGTGTGCTGGTGGGCGGGGCCGACGACCTGCAGCGCCTGATCGGTTCGGGCGAGCTGCAGGCCTTGCTGCGCGGCTGAGGCGGCGTGGCACCGCCGGGCGACCCGCCGCAAGGCGGGCGGGCTGCCTGTGGCGGTGTGCTCAGAGCTTCTCGTCTTGCAGCCAGTACCACTTGTAGAGGAAGAACTGGCCGAAGCGGCGGAAGGGGGCAAAGGCTTCCGAGCGCACCATGTTCCAGATGTTGGGGTATTCGAGCGGCGAGTTGTAGATCGGCAGCTTGAACACCTCTTGCCCCGCGTCCTTGCCGGCCACCCGCTCGGCGATGCGCTTGCCGGCCCAGGTGGAGGAGGACACGCCGTTGCCGCCGTAGCCCAGCGCATGCCACACGGTCTCTTTCGGGTCCGGGCGGGTGATGCGCGGCATCATGTCGTGGCTCACGTCGACCCAGCCCCACCAGGAGTGGTCGATCTGGATGTCGGTCAGTGGCGGGAACTTGCGCGCGATCGCGTCGGTGAGCAGCTTGAGGTGGATCGGATCCTCGGCATCGGCACCCGTGATCGAGCTGCGGCTGCCCAGTTGCAGGCGGTTGCCTTCCAGCAGACGGTAGTAGAAGCGCAGGGTGCGCGTGTCCGTCATGAAGGTTTTGGTCTTGAAGTTGCAGGCCGCCATCTCGGCGTCGGTCAGCGGGCGCGTGACCACCGAATTGGAGAGGATGGGCAAGATCTTGTTCTTGAGCATCGGGTTGAGTTTTTGCCCGGTGTAGCCGCCGGTGCAGACCACCACACGCTTGGCGCGAACGATGCCGCCGGGCGTCTGCAGATGGTGCACACCGTTCACCGTTTTCCAGCCTTGCACCGGGCTGGCGGGGTGCACTTTCACGCCCAGCTCGCGGGCCTTGCGGATCAGGCCGAAGGTGAACTTGAGCGGGTGGATGCCCACGCCTTCCTCTTCGAACATGGCGCCCAGGTGCTCGCGTTCGTCGCAATGCTGCTCACGCACCTCTTCTTTGGTAAGCATGCGCGTGCGGTAGCCGAACACCTCGTTGCGCACGCGGGTCATCTCGCGCAGGTAGTCGAGTTTCTTGGGGCGGTGCGCCATGTAGAGGTGGCCGCCGTCGTAAGCCTCGCACTCGATTTCTTTGGTGAGCTGGCGGAAGTTCTCGAAGCCCATGCGGACCTCGGCGTCCAGCTTCTTGGCCACGTCCACACCCCAGCGTTCGATCCACTGCGAGCGGGAAAGACGGCCGTTGGCGTTCTGCCCCTGGCCGCCGCTGCGACTTGAGCAGCCCCAGGAGGTCTGCGCCGCCTCCAACACCGTGGCCACGATGCCGTGTTCGCGTGCCAGGTAGAGCGCGGTGGACATGCCGGTGGACCCCGAGCCGATCACGACCACGTCGGCATCGGTGTCGCCCCGGATCGGACCGTCGTCGGGCGGCGGGGTGCCGGCCGAAGCCACCCAGTAGGTTGGCGCGTAATCGGTGCCCTGACCAGGCGTGGCGTTCACCAGCGGATCGTAGGTGGGTTCGTAGGGCCGCATCACGTGGCCGCCATGGGTTGTCGAGGTCATGAAGTGTCTCCAGGGTTTGTAGCGGGTGCAGATGGCTGGCGACAAGCGCAGACTTGTTGACAGCTCGCGGGTCCGGGAAAACACCTCCAGCGGACCACACCCGGGTGAAGGATAGTGAGGAGTGGGAAGCTCTGGTTAGAACCAGTTGCCACCATTCCATGGGACCAGCCCGCGGGTCGCGCTTACCTCAAAAAATGGTCATATAGGGTTTACCCGGATGCTTGGCTCTAACGATTCGCTTTCTCTGGTTCTACAGGCTCAAGGGCTTAGGCTTCAACAATACAGCCCGCTCGCAAACCGGTCGCACTGGCGACAATCACCGACCCCCGGCGGCTTGTGAAGAATTCGACACCGACCTCAGGAGACAAGATGACCGCGTCACAGAAAACCATCACCGCACAAACCCTCGCCGAATTTGCCGACGCCTGGAACCGCCACGACCTGAACGCCCTGATGGGCTTCATGCACGACGATTGCGTGTTCCACGCGGTGGCCGGCCCCGACCTGCAGGGCCGCACCTTCAGCGGCCGCACCGAGGTCAGTGACGGCTTCAAGGCCGCCTGGACCAACTTCCCCGACGCCGCCTGGCTCGACGGCGACCACTTCGTGGTGGGCGATCGTGGTGTCTCGGAATGCACCTTCAAGGGCACCAAGGCCGATGGGTCGCGCGTCGAGGCCCGCATGGTTGATGTGTTCACCTTCAAGGACGGCAAGATTCTGGTGAAGAACGCCTTCCGCAAAGACCGTCCCGCACTGGCGGCCTGAGCCCGCCTCCGGCAGGCCGACATTCCTTCTGATTCAACCCGATCCCGGTTCGTACCCAAGATCGACCACCAAGTCGACCCGTTTTTTCAACCCCCTGGAGACAATGATGAAATTCAAGACCACCACCCTGGTATCGCTGCTGGCAGCTTCTTCCTTCTTTGTGGGCGGCAGCGCGCTGGCCACCACCTTCAAGGTCGCCGTGGGCGACGCCCAGGGCAGCGCCCAATGGGAAATGGCGACCAAGTTCAAGTCGGCTTTTGAAGCCAAGACCGCTGGCAAGCACAAGATCGACCTGTTCGCCAACGGCCAGCTCGGCAGCGAAGAGACCACGGTCAACAGCGCCTCGATGGGCACACTGGACTTCTCGGTCCTGGCCATCAACAACATCACGCCGTTTTCCCCTTCGGTGGGCGTGCTCACGCTGCCCTATGTGATCCAGAGTGCCGAGGAAGCCAAAAAACTCGTGACCGGCGATGTGGGCAAGGAACTCACCGCCAACACCGTGCGCGACGCTGGCGTGCGCATCGTGGGCTGGACCTTCACCGGCTTTCGCGTCCTGACCAACTCCAAGAGGCCGGTCAAGACCCTGGCCGATCTCAAGGGCCTGAAGATCCGCGTGCCCAAGAACGAAATCATGATTGCGTCCTACCAGTCCTGGGGCATCAACCCCACGCCGATGGCCTGGTCCGAGACCTTCACCGCGCTGCAGCAAGGCGTGGTGGACGGCCAGGACAACCCGTACATCACCGTGCACTCGATGAAATTCAACGAGGTGCAGAAGTACATCACCAACATCCGCTATGTGTTCTCGCTGGAGCCGATCATCGTCGGTGAAGGCATGTTCAAGAAGCAGCCGGCCGATGTGCAGAAAGCGATTCTGGATGCCGGCGCCGAGGCCACCGAGCACAGCTACAGGTGGCTGGCCGAGACCGAAGGCAAGATCAAGAAAGAGCTGACCGCCAAGGGCATGCAGATCACCGACCCGGCCGATGGCGAAAAAGAGTGGATCTCCAAGGCCACCACCACGGTGTGGCCCAAGTTCTACGACAGCATCGGTGGCAAGGACAAGCTCGACAAAGTCCTCAAGACCCTGGGCCGTTGATCGCCTGACAGTGGCGGCCACCAAAAGTGGCCGCTTTTTTTCGGGTTTGTGTTGTAGTGCGCTTGTGGCAGCGCCTGCCCCGGCGCGCCGCGCGCGCCCTTTGTTGAGGTAATCACCATGACGCCCAAGCGCAAATCGCTGGCCTGGTTGAATGACATCGAGACGCTGGTGTGCGAGTGGTTGCTCGCGCTGTTTGTGATCCTGCTGTTCGTGCAGATCCTCTCGCGCCTGCTGTTCGATTATTCGATCGCCTGGTCGGAGGAGCTCTCCACCTACATGTTTGTCTGGTTTGCCTATCTCGGTGCGGTGGTCGCGGCCAAGATGTCGGCACACAACCGTGTCACGGTGCACATGCAGTTCCTGCCAAAGTGGCTGTCCAAGACGCTGATGACGCTGGCCGACCTGCTCTGGGTGGCGTTCAACCTGTATTTCGCCTGGCTCAGCTACGACTTCGTGTTCAACCGCATGAACCTGTTCTGGAAGGCCCAGACGCTGGGCGTGCCGATGAAATACATCTACATGATCCTGCCGATCGCCTTCACGCTGATGTCGATCCGTGTGCTGTGGAACACCTACCTGACCGTGTTCAAGGGCGAGGAGCTGCTGGATCCGGAAACCGCCGAAATCAAAAAATTGCAGAAGAACAACGACGCGCAGGCTTCGAGCTGAGCGCGCACAGGAGACAAGATCATGGATGCATACGTTGCAGAAATTCTGTTTGGTGGCTTCATGCTGCTGCTGTTGCTGGGCGCGCCGATCACGGTGGCGCTGGGTGGCGCGGCCATGGCTGCCTATGTGGTGCTCGGCAAAGACCCGATCGCACTGGTCCAGATCGCCTTCACCTCGGTCGGCAGCTTTCCGCTGATGGCGTTGCCCGCTTTTGTACTCGCCGGTGCGCTGATGGAAGCCGCTGGCATCTCCCGGCGCCTGGTCGATATTGCCGAGGCGATGGCTGGGCCTATCACGGGTGGACTGGGTGTGGCCACGGTGCTGGCCTGCCTGTTCTTTGGTGCCATTTCGGGCTCAGGTCCGGCGACCACCGCCGCGGTGGGCATGCTGATGATTCCCGCCATGACCAAGCGCAACTACGACCGCGCCTATGCCTCGGCGGTGACCGCTGCGTCGGGTGGCCTGGGCATCATCATCCCGCCCTCGATTCCGATGGTGATCTTCGGCATCGCAGCGCTGGGCATGGAGCCTCCGCCCGAGGCGGTTGAGAAGTTCGGCACCTTCGCTTCGCTCTCGATCCCCAAGCTGTTCGTCGCGGGCGTGATGCCGGGCCTGGTGATGGCTGGGAGCTTGCTGGTGATGAACTACTTCATTTCCAAAAAGCGTGGCTACCGGGGCTTGTCCGAAAACTGGTCGGGCAGCGAGCTGCGCACGGCCCTCAAGCGTGGCGTCTGGTCGATCCTGGCACCGGTGATCATTCTGGGTGGCATTTACGCGGGCCTGTTCACGCCCACCGAATCGGCCATCGTTGCGATTTTCTACACCCTGTTTGTCGGCTGGTTCATTCACCGGGAAATGCGCTGGATCGCGATCAAGGTATCGCTGCGCACCACCACCTGGATCACCGGCCGTGTGCTGCTCAT
>CAYRIT010000051.1:0-3534 GCA_964424415.1 uncultured Hydrogenophaga sp. | reverse complement strand
GAGTCGGTGGAGCGGATCATCGTGAAGGTACTGCCTTTCGTGTTCGTCGCCACAATCACGGTTTTCTTGATTGCTTACGTGCCGCAGATCTCGCTCTGGCTGCCCTCGCTGATGGGCTACTGAGTCCGGGTTGTCGCGGCGAAACGCCGTCAGCCGATCGCGGTCGGCGGGCGGCGTTTTTGCATGTCGGCGATGACCGCGGCCAGGGCGGCAATGCCTTCGTCGATCACACGCGACCTGATCGACTGAAAGCCGAGCCGGATGAAGTGGGCGGTGGATTGTTCGGCCTGAAAGAACACATCACCCGGTTCGATCAGCACACCGCGCTCGGCGGCGCGTTCGGCCAGTTCGGGGGCCGGTACGTCGTCGGGCAGCTGCACCCAGCACGATCCACCACCACCGAACGGCGTCACCTTGCACTGGGGGGCGTGGCGCGCCAGGGCGTCGAGCAGCAGCGCGCCGCGTTCCTTCTGTGCCTGGGCCAGACGCTTGAGGTGGGCGTCGTTGTGCCCCAGCGAGATGAACAGCGAGAGGCTGCGCTGGATGAACGAAGAAGGGTGACGGATCATGAGGCGGCGCAGCGCGCGCAGCTCGGTGATCAGGGCGGTCGCCGCCACGATGTAGCCGATGCGCAGGCCCGGCGCCATGCTTTTGGATAGGCTGCCGATGTAGATCACGCGCTCGCTGCGGTCCAGGCTTTTGAGCGCCGGGATCGGGTTGCCCGCGAAGTTGTTTTCGCTCTCGAAATCGTCTTCGATGATCACCAGATCCGAGGCGTCGGCCAGGCGCAGCAGCTCTTCGCGCCGGTGCAGGGGCATGGTCACGCCGGTCGGGCACTGGTGGCTGGGTGTGGTGTAGAGGTAGTCGATACCGTGCAGGCGATCGTCCACGATCAGGCCGTTGTCGTCCACCGGCAGGGGGGAAATCTGCGTGGTGCGGCTGGCGAAGATGTTGCGTGCATCGGGGTAGCACGGGTCTTCGATCCCCACCCGGGTGCTGCTGCGCATCAGCAGATCGGCCACCATGTAGAGTGCGTGCTGCGCACCCACGGTGATGATGAGCTGGTCCGACGTGGCCCAGACGCCACGCCGCGGCAGCACGCGGGTGCAAATCTGCTCCACCAGCGATTCGTCGTCGCGGGTGATCTGGTCGGGCGCCCAGTCGCGGATGTCGAGCACGCTCAGCGCCTTCAGGCAGCACTCGCGCCAGGCGGCGGTGGGAAACAGCGATTCGTCGAACTGACCGTAGAGAAAAGGGTAGGGGCTTTTCTGCCAGTTCGCGGGCTTGACGATGCTGCGCTGGGTGCTGGGGTGCTGGCGCAGGCGCTGCGTCCAGGCGATGGAAGGGGGCTGGTGGCCGTTGTCGGCCGGTGTGCGGGCCTGCATGCGCTGGCCCAGCAAGGCGGGGCTCACGAAGTGGCCTTTGCGTTCGCGGGACACCAGGTAGCCTTCGTCTGCAAGCTGCTGGTAGGCCAGCACCACGGTGATGCGTCCCACGCCCAGCTCGGTGGCCAGCTCGCGACTGGAGGGCACCGGGGCGTCGGGCCTGAGCTGCCCGTCGAGGATGGCCGAGACCAGCATCTCGCGGATCTGGCCTTGCAGCGTCAGGTTCTCGCGCGCGCTGCGCTGCAGCAGCTGTTTCCACATCGCGCCCTGCAGGGGTTGGGCCATGGTGGCAAATCCTGAACGTGGTGTGAATCGGGGGTGACTGCCCCGGATTGTGCGTCAAGCCCAGGAGGCCCTGCCACGCGGTGCGGCAACCTGGTCCCGTCTTCGGGCCGATCAGCGCTGCGCCAGCAGATCGAACAGGGCGCGCGCCACGCTCAGCCCCGAGATCCCGATCAGCAGGTTGAGCACCAGCAGGCGAAAGCCCTCGGGCTTGCTGCGGGCGAAGGCGGCCCGCCCGAGCCGCATGCCCAGCAGCATGCCGGGCGCGAGCACCAGGATCCAGCGCAGCGTCTCGGCGCTGAACACGTCGATGCCGGCACCTCCACCCTGGGAGAAGATTCCGGCCCACAGCAGTGTGTAGCCGGAGGCGAAGGTCACGTAGGTGATGAGCGTGCCGCGCATGGCCAGCGCCGGCACGTGGCAGGCGGCCATCAGCAGCGCGGCGGCCACACCGCCGCTGGCCGCCAGACCGTTGAGGAACCCGGACAGCACGCCGGTGGCCACCAGGACGCGGCGGTTGGTGTGCAGTGGCTGGGCACTGCGCCAGCGCAAACCGGCGGCTGTCAGCAGCAGCGCGCTACCGACCACCAGACGCAGCAGGATCGGATCGAGATGGGCCAGCAGGTAGACACCGGCGGGCACCAGAATGGCGTTGCCGATCACCAGCGATTTCAGCCACGCCATGTCGAGATCGCGCACCGCAGCCCGCCACACGCTCATGCTGGCCAGGATCTCCAGCACCAGCACCGCGGGCACCACCGCCGCCGGTGCCATGAACAGCGAGATGCCGGCCACCGTGAGCGCGGAGAAACCAAACCCCGAAAACCCTCGCACCACGCCCGCACCCAGCGAGGCGATGAGGCCGACTGCGGTCAGCCCGTTCCAGTAGTCGCTCAGGTTCACGCCAGTGCCTGGGGCCTGTTCAGCTGCCCACGTTGGGCAGCAGCCCCAGCGAGAACCAGGGCACAAAGGCGATCAGCAACCACGCGATCACCAGGCCGACCAGGTACATCATGGCGAAGCGAATCAACTTGGCATACGGGATGCCGGTGACACCGCTGGCCACGAACAGGTTGAGGCCAAATGGCGGCGTGATGAAACCGATGGCGGCGCCCACCAGGAAGATCACCGAGAAGTGCACCGGGTCCACGCCATGGGCCACCGCGATGGGTGCCAGGATGGGCGCAAAAATCACTGTGACCGGCAGGCTCTCCAGAATGCAACCCGCAGCCATCACGATCGCCATGCACACCAGCAACACAACGGTCGGGCTGTCGCCGAACCAGGAGACAAAGGAAGAGACCGCCTCGGCGGTGCCGAGCAGGCCGAACACCTGTTGCATCACCACCGAGATGGCGATCATGGGTGCCAGCATGCCGGTCAGCTGGCCCGAGCGCAGCAGGATGTCGGGCAGCGCTTTCCACTTGATCTCGCGGGTGATCAGCAGACCGGCAATCAGGCAGAAACCCACCGTGATGGCGGCGGCTTCGGTGGGTGAGAACACACCCGAGTAGATGCCGTAGATCACGATGAACATCGCGAAGAAGCCGAGGTAGGCGCGGCGCGCGGTGCTGAGGATGCGCGGCATGCTCAGCGGCGTGACCGATCCCCAGCCGAACTTGCGCGAAGCCCACCAGCAGGCGCCCATCATGGACAGCACCATCAGCACACCGGGCAGGATGCCGGCGACAAACAGGTCGGAAATCGACAGGTTCATCAGGAAGCCGTAGACGATGAAGATGATCGAGGGTGGAATGATGATGCCCACGCAGCCGCCGGCGGCGGCGGTGGCGGCGGCGAAGCGGGTGTCGTAACCGTCTTTCACCAGCAGCGGGTGCATGATGCCGCCGATGGTGGCGGTGGTGGC
>CAYRIT010000050.1:0-20959 GCA_964424415.1 uncultured Hydrogenophaga sp. | reverse complement strand
CTGTAGGAAGTTGCCCGACAAGCCCTCAGAAGAACCGGAAACACCCCCCAGTTCCGGCCTGTGCGGGGCGATGTCTCAGCCCGGACCGCTGCGCAGTGCTTCCACACTGGCGCGCACCACGCCTTGCACGCTGCCGGTCTCGGCATAACGCCGGCGCAGATAGCCGGCGTGGTTGCTGTCGCGCCCGGCGGTGCGCTCGATCTCGTCCATCGCCCCCTGCGCATTGAGCGCCAGGGCGTGTGGCTGCAGCAGCCGCAGCGTGGCCAGGATGTCTTCTCGGATGCTGATGCGCTCGCGTGTCCTGGGGTTGACCATCTGGCCCTCCAGCCCGAAGCGGCAGGCCTGGAAGCGGTTGTAGGTGTAGACGAGGTAATCGTCTTCTTCGGGCGGGGGCTCGTTGCGTTCCAGCAGGTGGCGGCACAGCGCCTGCAGGTAGCAGGCCAGTCCGGCAGCGCGCTCGACGGTCAGCGGGGTGTCGCACACCCGCAACTCGATCGTTCCGTACTCGGGTTTGGGCCGGATGTCCCAGTAGAAATCCTTCATGGACTTGACCACACCGGTCGACTCCATCTTGGTGAAGTAGACCTCGGCAAACTCGTCCCAGCGCAGCACAAACGGCGCGCGCCCGCTCAGCGGAAAGGCGAACACCGAGTTCAGCCGCGCCGAGTCGAACAGCGTGTCCACGCCCTGCGAGAACGGCGAGGAGGCAGAGAGCGCGATGAAATGCGGCACGTAGCGGTTGAGCGCGTGCAGCAGGAACAGCGCCTCGTCGGCGCTGGCGCAGCCCACATGCACGTGCTGGCCGAACACGGTGAACTGCTTGGCCAGGTAGCCGTAGAGGCCCGAGAGCTCCTGGAAGCGCGGTTTGGAGAAGATGCGCTGCTCGAACCAGCGCTGGAACGGGTGGGTGCCGCCGCCCGCGATCTCGATGTTGAGGCGGTCGCCGGCAGACACCAGGGTGTCGCGCATCTGCCTGAGCTGGGCCAGCAGCGGGCCGTACTCGGTGTGCACATCGGTGGCCACCTCGATCATGCTTTGTGTCATCTCGGGTGTGACCACGCCCGGAAATGGCTTGCGACGCAGCAACTCCAGCAGGTCGGTGGCGCTGCTGGAAAGGTCCATGTCGTAGCTGTTGACCAGCTGCAGCTCCAACTCGACCCCGAGGGTGAGCGGCTGTGAGGATTTGAAAGTTTCCAGTGGCATGTGGGTCACAACGCCGATCGGGTGATCTGGCCGTCACCCTGCGTCACATGGGTTTCGTGGGCGGCCATCAGGCTGCGCTGGCTGACCACCGGGCCCAGCAGCTCCTGGATCAGCATCATGCCGGCCATCAGCGCCAGCACCTCGACCGCCGGCGCAAAACCGTAGATGCGGCTTTGCTCGATCAGCAGAATGGCAAACGCCGACATCGGGGTGAGCGCCAGGCCGGTCAGCAAGCCCTTGCGCTCGGTGCTGCCCGACAGGCGGGCGGCCGCCACGCTGCAGGCCACCTTGCTGGCGGTGCGCACCACGATCAGCACCACGCCAAGCAGCAGACCGCCACCGACCGAGGCCCAGTCGAGCAGCGAAGCGATGTAGACAAACAGGAACAGGGTGAGCAGATCGCCCGCGGTACCAAAACCGCGCTGGGCGTTGGTCAGGTGCACCCGTCGCTCGCGCGCCACGATGCCAAACACCAGCGCTGCCAGCAGCGGCGACAGGCGCAGGCCATACGACATGGTGGTGAGCAGCACCACCGCCAGCGCAAACACCACCGTCACGCCGCGCTCGTGGGTGGCTGGCCTGCGCAACAGCCAGGGCAGAACCACACCCGCCAGGGTGCCCATGGCCACCGAGGTCAGCAAGGCATAAACACTGCCCAGCGCGGCGGCCACCAGATCCCCAGAGGTGCTGAGTGTCCAGTAGCCCACCAGCAATTTGAGCGCCAGCACCGACACCAGGCAGTTGATGGCACACAAATGCATCACCCGCTCGGTCACCTGGCCGGCGCTGCGCAGCTCGTTGGCCACACGCACGATACCGGCGGGCGAGGCCGAAATGGAGAGAGCGGCGATGATCAGGCGCACTTCGGTGTCCAGTGCAAACCAGCCCGCGGCGGTATAGACCAGCACAAAGGTCAGCACCGACTCCACCAGGCCGAGCGCCAGCACCCAGGGGTTGTGGCGGAACCAGCGCAGGTTGATCCGGTAACCCAGCTCGAACAGCAGCAAGGAGAGCGCGACGTTGGCCAGGAACGGCAGGCCCGGCACCTCCGGTGTCAGCCCCGGCAGATTCGCCAGGCTCGCAATCAGCCCCACGGCCACATAGCTGCTCACACGCGGCACCTGCCAGGCCTGGTGCAGCCGCTCGCCCAGGAACCAGGCCAGCAACAGCACCAGCGGCCAGGCCACGGACTGCAGCAGAAAAGACAGGCTCGCAAACACAGTTCCATCCCGTTTTTCAAGAGCGCCCATGGTACCTGCCCGTCCCTGGAATGCCCCGCCCAGCCCCCTGCCACACACACATGCACACACCCGGATGCACTTGGCGGGGGACGCGACACAAAGCCAGGCAGGTTTCTGGCTACCATTCGCCGCATGAAAACACTTACCGTCCGCGCCCTGATCGGCGCTTCCGTGCTCGGCCTCGCTGGCCTGGCGTCCGCCCAATCCACGCCCGCCAGCAGCCCGGCCAAGAAGGAGCTGGTGGCCAAGCTGCTCAAGCTTCAGCAGCCCGACATCGAGGCGCTGGCGCGCCGGATCGCCGAGCAACCCGCGGCGCAGCTGCTGGGTCAGGCTGGCGTCGCCCTGCCGGCGCGGGTCGCGCCCGAGAAGCAGCAGGCGGTGGCCAAGGACATTCAGGCCGACGCCAAGAAATACGCCGACGAGGCCGTGCCCCTGGTGCGCGCCAGCGCGCTCAAGCTGGCACCAAGCACCGTGGGTGCCGTGCTGGAAAACGGGTTCACGGAAGACGAGCTCAAGCAGATCGTGGCCATTCAGGAATCGATGGAATCGCCCGCCTACGCCAAATACCGCAGCAAGTCCGACGAGATGCAAAAGGCGCTGCTGGACAAGCTGATCCCCGACACCAAGGGCAGCATCGAGCCCAAGGTACGGGCGCTGGAGCAGACCATCGGCAAGCGCCTGGGCATCACCAACGACCAGGCGCCTGCTGCCGCGCCGGCCAAACCCGCCGCGTCCAAACCCGCCAAGTAAGCCGCAACCCAGTCTGAGCGCACGGCCCCGCGCTCAGGCCGGTCCGGCGGCGGTGGCAAACCGCTCGGTGAGTGCCTGCAGGTTCAGCTCGTCGAGCACCTGGAGCAGGCGCTCTCTGGCACGCGCCTGTTGTATCGGGCGCAGGCTGCCGTCGCGCCGCGCCAGGATGAGCTCGTTCTTCATCGAGTGCTCCCAGCCCACCAGCTCGGTCACGGTGACCGCGTAACCGTGCGATTCGAGCTGCAGGCAGCGCAACACGTTGGTGATCTGGCTGCCGAATTCGCGCGTGTGCAGCGGGTGGCGCCACAGCTCGGCCAGCGGCTTGCGCGCGAGCGACAGCGCCTTGTGCTGGCGCATCACCCCCGCCACCTCGGCCTGGCAGCACGGCACCAGCACCATGTGGGTCGCCTGCTTGGCCAGGCCAAAGGCGATCGCGTCGTCGGTGGCGGTGTCGCAGGCGTGCAGCGCGGTGACGACGTCGAAGCGGCCCGGCAGTTCGGCGTGGTCCAGCGCCTGCTGCACCGTGGTGGCCAGGAAGCGCATGCGCTCGAACCCCAGCCGGGCGGCCAGCGCCTGCGATTTCGCCACCAGCTCGGCGCGCGCCTCCACCCCGTAGACCCAGCCCACCGGCCTGGCCTTGAAAAATAGGTCGTACAGGATGAAGCCCAGGTAGGACTTGCCAGCGCCGTGATCGGCCAGCGTCACATCGCCGCGCGCCAACAGAACCTCGGCCAGCAGCGGCTCGATGAACTGCACCAGGTGGTAGACCTGCTTGAGCTTGCGCCGGGTGTCCTGGTTGAGCTTGCCCTCCCGGGTGAGGATGTGCAGCTCCTGGAGCAGCTCGATCGACTGGCCTTCGCGCAGTTCGGGCAGCTGTTCCTGCAGGGTTTTCTGGGGTTTCAACCGGGACTCCGTTCGGTGTGTTGGGCGGAATCGCCCGGTGGTGCCGGCAGGCGCTGTTCCAGCGCCCGCACCTGATCGCGCAGCAGACGGATTTCTCGCATCAGATCGCGCTCGATCTGGCGCTCCTCGGCCTCCACATCGCGCTCGACAAACACCGCCGCCAGCGAGGCGGTCACCATCGAGAGCACCGCCAGGCCGAGCAGCACCACCAGCACCGCGAACATGCGACCCGCGTCCGTCTTCGGCACGGTGTCGCCATAACCCACGGTGGCGGCGGTGGTGAACGCCAGCCACAGGCCGTCCTGCAAGCTGTGGATGCCCGGCTCCAGCAGCCAGAAACCCACGCCGCCAAACAGCAGGATCGCCACACACAGCGCCAGCGAATACCAGAGGCCACGGCGCATCAGGTGGTGGCGGCGTTGGCGGGCTCGGGACATGCGCGGATTCTGGCACGGGCGGCGGGCGACAATGCCCCCATGCACCGATCCGCCAGCGCCCCCAGCCACCCCTACACCGCCCTCACCCCCGCTGTGGTGCAGGACGCGCTGGCCAGCATCGGCCTGTGGGGCGATGGCCGGCTGACCGCACTCAACAGTTTCGAGAACCGGGTCTATCAGGTGCACCTCGAAGACCCGTTCGAGAGCCACACCCAGGTGGTGGTCAAGTTCTACCGGCCCGAGCGCTGGAGCGACACCCAGATTGCCGAAGAACACCGCTTCGCGCTGGAACTGCAGGCGGCCGAAATCCCGGTGGTGGCCCCGTTGGCCGTGCAGGGCCAGACCTTGCACCACTTCGGCGGTTTTGTATTTGCGGTGTGCCCGCGGCGCGGGGGACGGCGCCCGGAACTCGAGAATTTCGAGGTGCTGGAGTGGATCGGCCGGTTTCTGGGGCGCATCCACACCGTGGGCGCGGCCGCGCCGTTTGTGCAGCGGCCCCCGCTGGACGCCGCCCAGTTCGCCCACGAGCCGCGCGACTGGCTGATGGACCACCAGGCGGTGGCGCCCGAGGTGCGCAGCGCCTGGGCCAGCACACTCGCCGAGGCGCTGGCGATCATTGAGTCGCACCCGGCGCTGACCGGCATCGCCCAGGACACTGACAGCATCCGGCGGCTGCGCCTGCACGGTGACTGCCACCCGGGCAACATCCTCTGGACACCGGAAGGCCAGCCCCAGCCCGGCCCCCATTTTGTGGACCTCGATGACGCCCGCACCGGCCCGGCGGTGCAAGACCTCTGGATGCTGCTCTCGGGCGACCGGCGCCAGCAAAACCAGCAGCTCGGCGCACTGATCGACGGTTACGAGCAGTTCCGCGATTTCGACCGCCGCGAGCTGGTGCTGATCGAGCCGCTGCGCACGCTGCGCCTCATCCACTACAGCGCCTGGCTCGCGCGCCGCTGGGACGACCCGGCCTTTCCGATCAACTTTCCCTGGTTCGGCAGCCGCGATTACTGGCAGGGGCAGGTCGACATGCTGGTCGAACAGATTGAGGAAATGCAGGCACCACCGCTGGTGGCCTGAACCGGCCCTCGGGCGGTCATGGCGTCCTGTTGTCTGTCGATTTTTTTTACATCGACAATTGACCGGCTCCAATTCACCCGCTGGCTCTGCATTCGAAAGTACTGGTTTGCTGCCGAATTTGTGTTGTTTGTCACAGATTTGCGGCCATTCATGAATAAAAAGGGACTCGCTGTCGTCTCTGGCACAAATGTTGCTGAATGTAAACATCTTCTTGAAAGGTGTCCCACATGAAACTCTCGTTTGTCTCCGCCGCTTGTGTCCTCAGCCTGTCGGCTCTGTTTTCGGCGCACGCCGCTCCTCTGGTGATCGGTGATTCGGTCGACGTGGGCGACACGAACGGCAACGCGTTCTCACCCAGCCCGGTGGCGGGTGATTCCAACGGCCTGTACACCAACGTGGCGTTCAAGCTCAACGGTGGAAGCGATCAAGGTGCCGCCGCCGGCCTGTTTGTGCTGGACCAGCGACCAGCGGGGTCGACCGGTAGCTGGTCGCAGCTGCTGAGCTTCTGCCTTGAGCCCGATGTGTTTCTCACCCCCTTCAACAACCCGTACGCCGTGAAGTCCATGGCAGGCGCAGGCTACGCCGCAGTCAGCGGGGCAATCAGTGAGTTGTGGGGTCGCTACTACAGCCAGGTGACCAACGACACCAACGCGGCAGCATTCCAGGTGGCCCTGTGGGAGCTGGCTTATGGCGCCACCGACAAGAACCTGTCCACCGGCAACTTCATGCTGACCACCGCCGGCGCCATCAAGACCACGGCCCAGGCCTGGCTCGACAGCCTGAACGGTTCCGGCCCGATGGCCCAGGGTCTGGTGGTTCTGCAGGACAACGAGGGTCAGCGCAACAACCAGGACCTGCTGACCCAGGGCCAGGTGCCGGAGCCCGGCATGCTGGGTCTGCTGGCCGCCGGCCTGGCCGGCCTGGGCCTTGCCCGCCGCCGCTCACGCCGCCAGAACCAGGCCTGATGGCAGCCGGCCACGCGCCGGCACTGCGCACCCCAAAGACCCGCCCTTCGTGGCGGGTCTTTTTTTGGCTGGTCGCCGCGAACGCGAAGCACGAGAGCAGCGCAGCGGGCAGGGTCATCGACTGCCCCAAATAGCCATTCAAATTGTGTGCAATTTAATTGCTCGCTATGATAAAACCCATGAACACCCCGCCCGAACGCATCGACGCTGCCCTGCTGCTCGACAACCAGCTCTGCTTTGCGCTGTATTCGGCCTCGCTGGCGATGACCAAGGTCTACAAGCCGCTGCTCGACGCGCTGGGGATCACCTACCCGCAGTACCTCGTGCTGCTGGTGCTCTGGGAGCGCGATGGTGTGACGGTGTCCGGGCTGGGCGAGCGCCTGTCGCTCGATTCCGGCACGCTGACCCCGCTGCTCAAGCGCCTGGAGGCCACGGGTCTGATCTCGCGGCTGCGCGATGCGGCCGATGAGCGGCGCGTGCGGATCCAGCTCACCACCGCGGGCCGCGCCCTCAAGGCGCGCGCGCGCCACATTCCAGGCTGCGTCCTGCAGGCCACCAACTGCGAGGTGGCCGAGGCGATGGCACTGACCCGGCAGGTGCAGGCCCTGCGCGACCGGCTCACGCCATGACGTTTGGCGCACCCCTTGCGTTTCTCCCACCGGCTTCGCAGGAAGCCCCATTCCGAAAGACCCCCATGGCATCCCTCGACAAAGTTCTCTACACCGCCCGCGCCCACACCACCGGCGGCCGCGACGGCGCCTCGCGCACCGACGACGGCCGTCTCGACGTGAAGCACACGCCCCCGGGCTCAGCGGGCAACGGCACCAACCCCGAGCAGCTGTTCGCCGCCGGTTACTCGGCCTGTTTCATCGGCGCGATCAAGGCGGTGGCCGGGCCGATGAAGCTCAGCGTGCCGGCCGACGTGGCGATCGACGCCGAAGTCGACCTGGGCCCGATCACCGGCGGCTACGGCATCGCGGTGCGCATGGTGGTGCACCTGCCGGGCATGGACCGCGCCCAGGCGCAGGCGCTGGTGGATGCGGCGCACCAGGTGTGCCCTTACTCCAACGCCACGCGCGGCAACATCGACATCACGCTCACGCTTGCCTGAGCGCCGATCCGCCGACCACATCGCGCCGTGATGGCGTGGACGGCGACCGGTATCAGGCCGGTGCGCGGCCCAGCTGCTCCATCGCCGCCGCGAGCCAGTCGTCCGGCAGCACCGGCGCGCTCGTGCTGCGCTGGACCCGCCAGCCACCGTCATCGGGGCTCACCTCGGCGCCGCCTTGCCCGATCAGCCAGGCCAGCCAGGCACAGGCGCGGTCCGACACCGGCTCCCCCGGCGCGCCATCCAGCAGCTCGGTCAGCACCGACCGGTCCGTCAGGTGGACCGTGTCACCCGCGACCGACGTGCCCAGCGCCTCAGCCAGGCTGGCCATCGGCTCGGCCCCGCTGGCTGCGAAATGGCCCAGCCAGTGGCGCAGCTGCGCGGCCACCGCGCCACCGCGGCGCGCCTCGGCCTGCAGCAGGTCGGCGTGATCCCAGCGGTGCCAGGGCACTGCGGGCTCGCCGCAGCCACAGGCCAGCGCGGTGTGCGCATACCGATGCACGGCGCCATCGCTGGGCTGCTGCTGCACCGCCGCACCCAGCATCGCCAGCGCACCCAGGCGCTGCGCGAGCAGCTGGCCTTGCTGGGCCAGCAGCTTGTCGCGCATCAGCGCATCGCGCTCGCTGCGCAGATCGGCCAGCTCCAGCGCGTTCTTCAGATCGGCGCGCAGGCTCTCCAGCTCCCAGGGCTTGTTGATGTAGCGGTAGATCTCGCCGGTGTTGATGGCTTCGATCGCATCACCCAGCTCGGAGTACGCGGTGGTCAGCATGCGCACGATGCCCGGGTAGTAGGTGCGGGTGTGACGCAGCAGTTCGTTGCCCTGCTCGCCGGGCATGCGCTGGTCGCAGACCAGCACCGCGATCTCGGCGCCGTGCTCGCGCAGCATCGCGCGCCCGCCCTCGACCGAGTTGGCGGTGAGCACCGGCGCCAGCGGGCTGACCAGGCGCTCGAAATATTTCAAGGCCATGGCCTCGTCGTCAACGTAAAGGATCTTGCTGGGTTTCATGGAGCGTCCTCGGCCTGGTCTTGGTTTTTTTGGGAAGGGAAATGCAGGGTGATGCAGGCACCCGAACCGGGTTCGGAGGCGACGCTGATCGAGCCGCCGAGCGAGGTCATGACGCGCTGGCAAAACACCAGACCCATGCCACTGCCGCCCGAGTCGGCGCGGGTGGTGATCGACTCCCGGGTCAGCTTGTGCAAGATCTGTGGCGCAATCCCGGGACCGTTGTCGCTCACCACCATCGCCGGCTGCTCGCCCAGGCCGGGCGCAGGCGCCAGGCGGCGCAGCGCCAGCATCACACGCGGTTCGGTCGGAGGCGCGGCGCGCAGCGCGATCAGTGCGTTTTTCAGCAGCGTGCACAGCACCAGAAACAGCAGGTCGCGCCGTCCGGGCAGCTCGAAGTCGGCCACCAGGTCGCTGCTCAGCCAGCAGGCCTCGCCGGCCTCGAACGGGTACTCGCTGTGCAGGGCCTGCACCAGATCGCTGGCACGCAGGCGCGCCGGGTTCTCGCCACGCGTCGCATCGCGCGCGGTCTGCACGAAGGTGGACACCAGCGACTGCGCGTAGTCGGTGCGGCGCTGCGCCGCGTTGAGCATGGCCAGCATGGCTCGGGCATCCTGGTCGGCGGTTGTCTGCTCCTGTCGCTGTTTCATGGCCGACAGGTAGCCGCTCACCGTGGCCAGCGGGGTGGTGACCTCATGGGCCAGAAAGCCCAGGGTCTCGCGCAGGCTGGCTGCGCGGCGCTCCAGCAGCTCCTGATCGCGCAGGCGCTCGCGGCAGCTGCGCAGCGCCTCGCGCAGGGTCTGGCGCGTCAGGGCCTCGTCGAGCGGCTTCTCCAGAATGCGCTCGACCTGCCCCTGGTTGACCGCGGCCATGGCGATGTCCTTGTCGGCGTAGGCCGAGACCAGCAGGCGCGAGACGTGGGGCCAGGTGGTGTGCAGCTGGCTCAGCAGGTCGACACCGTGGCGCCCGGGCATGCTGTAGTCGGTCAGCACCACGGCCACCTCGTGACCGCGCTGCGCCATCAGCGCCAGCGCCTCGTTCACGCTGCAGGCGGTGAGCACCACAAACTCGCCGCCATACAGACGGGCAAACCATTTGCAGGCTTGCGGCTCGTCGTCCACGAACAGGATGGCGTGGGGACCGGAGAAGCCTGGCGTGCGACTGGGTGCGTTCATGTCGGCCTCGCCAGATCAAAACCGAACTCGGTCCAGGCGCCGTGCTCGCTGTGCACGCTGAGCGTGCTGCCGTGGCGCTGGACGATGCCGTAGCTCACGCTCAGGCCCAGGCCCAGGCCAGCGCCCACATCGCGTGTGGTGAAGAAAGGTTCGAATACCCGGTTGAGGTTCTCGGGCGCGATGCCCTGGCCGTTGTCGCGCACCGCGCAGTGCAGCCGATCGCCCTCCACGCTCAGCCGCACATCGATGCGTGGCTGCTCACGCCGTGCCACCTGCAGCGCGTGCGCCGCGTTGCTCAGCAGGTTGATCAGCACACCGATCAGCGCCGGCTCGTCGCCCACCGCGTGGGTGTCTTCGGGCAGATCGACCACCACTTCGATTCCCTTGAGTTCGTGACCGGCCAGGCGCTGGGCCGAGCGCAGCGCCCGCTCGAGCAGGAACGGCCGCATCGCGTCCTGGCCTGGTTTCTGGTAGGCGAAGGTCTTGAGATCGGAGACGATGTTCTGGATCCGCTCCATGCCTTCCTTGGCATCGACCAGGCTCTCGCGCAGCATGTCGTCGCTCTTGGCTGCGGGCAGGGTGAGCCCCATGTTGATCGCCATCAGGCTGTAGTTCACCGGGTTGTTGAGCTCGTGCAGCAGGCCCGCCGACAGGGTGCCGATGGCAGCCATTTTTTCGCGCTGGATCAGCTGGCCCTTGACCTCGGCCAGCGCCCGGTTGGTTTCCAGCAGCTCGTTGCGCTGGTGTTGCACTTCGGCCTGCAAGGCGTAGGTTTTTCGCCGTTGTTTGTCACCGTACACCGACACCGTCACCGCGATGGAGGAGAAAAAAACAATGAACAGTGCCTGCCCAACCAGAACAGGCCAATGCTGGACACCCTCTGCGCGCAGCACACATGCCCCCAGATACACCAGCAAGGTGAACGCGCTGAAACCCATTGCTTCCCTCAGGGTCAAGGGAAGAAAAATGCTGATGCCTGACACGGCGAGGGTGAGGCCGACGAAGTAGATCGATCCCTCGCCGTTGGTGGAATAAATCATCCAGCCAATCATGAGTTGCGGCAGCGAGATCCAGAAATAGGTCACGCGCCTGACCTGGCGAAGTCCCCATTCGCTTCTGTAGCTCCAAAGCGCGGCGCCGATCAAACCGGCCACCACGAGTCGCGCCACACCGAACGCCAGCAGGTGCTCCGGGTAGAAGGCCGCATCCAGGCCCACACCACTCACAATGAGCAGCATGGCCAGCGCACATGTGATGCTGCTGTAGTAGACCAAGTGCTGATGCATCACCTCCTCGTAAGAGGCAGGCAACTGGTCACTGGCCATCGTTGAGGTCGGCATCACAGTGGCTTGACCGCCTCGGCAAACAGATTCACCCCGGTGGGATCTGTGTAGGTTTTCACATGCGGCAGAGAAGGCGGGAACAAGCGCACCAGCCCCCCTTCGTTGCGATAAATGAGGTACCACTCCATGAAGTGCTCCATCCAGAACCTCTCCGGGTTGTTCACGTGCACGTTCGTCACCAGAACCGTGCCCCCCGGTTTCAAATGGCGATCGAAATAGGCGATCAGGCGAGCGCACGCCTTGTCGGCCAGATAATCAAAAAGCCCGGCGCAGTAGATGTAGTCGAACTGCTCGTCCGGAGGCACCTCCTGCTCCCTGGATGACCGCTTGAGCAGCTGATGCACCGACTCGTGCCGCAGCGTCACGGAGATGGGCTCTTTCCCGGCCTCACGGGCGCTCTCGATCAGTCGCTGACTGGCAAACAGCAGCGTCTCGTCGCTGAAATCCATCAGCGTCACATCCAGATGCTCCAAAGACTCGTGCGAGGACACGAGCCGCTGCAGTTCGCCAGCGGGCCCGCAACCCACGTTGAGGACCTTCAGCCTGCGCCCCTGTGAGGCCGCCTGGGCTGACAAGGCCTTCAAGCGTTCCAGCAAGATGTCCACGCGATTGCGGTGCGCCTGTGCCACGCTGGACTGCAGAAAGATGAAATTCACCAGCTCGAAATACGTGCTCGGCCCTTCGCGCGGATGGCCCAGAATCTGGTTGACCATCTCGTAGTCGCCGGCGTACCCCAGGGGTTTGGCAAACGTGCGGTACACAAACGGTGCACGCAACACCAGCGGGTGAATGGCTGCCTGCGCAAAGGCACGGTGAACCGCCTCAAGCTCTGGCGGAACCTTGGCGGCCTCGGTCTCGAAACGATGCAAATACTCCTGAACCGTGGCCATCAAAGGGCGGGCGATTTCAAAGAACACGTCGTCCTGCACCCGCCCATGCACGTCGCGGGGAAGGCTGGCCGTGATGTCGGCCTGGTCCAGCCATCGGGTGACTTCGGAAAAGTAGGCCCTCAGATCGTTGACCACCACCTGGTAGCTCTCGGCAATGCGGACCCGGGAATCCCATTCCTGCACAAACCGCGCGACCGCTTCGGACACACCCCGGGCACTGTGGTCGACGCCGGCGAGGTCATTCCACTCATCGATCAAGGTGACCGACACCACCGCCATGAGTCCGGTGTTGAGCAGGCTGACCACCACCGCCTTGCCCTTGTAAATGCTGCGCTCGCCGGAGCGGATGTTCAGTTCGTTGAGCACCTCGCTGACCTGCACGATCGAGTACGGGTTGTAGATCTCCATCACCAGGGAGCGCCGCTGCAAGCTGGTGACCGTGCCGCGCGCGGGCTCGCCCTGGCTGTTGCGGAAGGTGACGACCGGATCGAAGGGGCGTTGCAGTTGCACGGTGTGGGTCGTTGTCGTTGTCGTTGTGGGCTGGCGTTGTCCGACCTGCCGGTGACGCCCCGCCCGCGAGTGTAGTCACAGGTCCGCCCCGATCCGTCGGGTCGGGTGGCCTGCGGCAGACGAAAAAAACCCGGCCCCATCGCTGGGGCCGGGCGGCTTAGTCCCTTCGTGTTACCGGCGGACTCAAACCAGCAAGGCGTTGACCCGCTTGACGTAGGCCGCCGGGTCGTCGGGCAGGCCCCCTTCGGCGAGCAGCGCCTGATCGAACAGAATGTGGGCCAGGTCGTCGAAATGCTCGCCCGTTTCGAGTTTTTTCACCAGGGCATGTTCGGCGTTCACCTCCAGAATGGGCTTGCTGTCGGGCACCGGTTGGCCGGCCTGCTTGAGCATGCGGGCGAGCTGGGTGCTCATGCCGTGGTCCTGCACCACCAGGCAGGCCGGCGAATCGACCAGGCGCGTGGTCACACGCACGTCCTGCGCCTTGTCTTTCAGGCTGGCCTTGAGTTTCTCCAGCACCGGCTTGAAGCTCTCGGCCGCCGCTTCGGCCGCCTTTTTTTCGTCCTCGTCCTGCAGCGTGCCCAGGTCCACCGCGCCCTTGGCCACACTTTGCAGCGGTGTGCCGTCGAACTCGTGCAGGTGCGACATGGCCCACTCGTCCACCCGGTCGGCCATCAGCAGCACCTCGATGCCTTTTTTGCGGAACAGCTCGAGCTGCGGGCTGTTGCGGGCCGCGGACAGGCTGTCGGCCGTGATGTAGTAGATCGCGGCCTGGCCTTCTTTCATGCGCGCCTTGTAATCGGCAAAGCCCACGCCCACGGTGTCGCTGCTGGTGCTGGCATAACGCAGCAGGCGGGCAATCTTGTCGCGGTTGGTGAAGTCTTCGCCCAGGCCTTCTTTCAGCACCGCACCGAACTCGGCGTAGAAGGCCGAGTACTTGCCCACGTCCTTTTCCGCGGCGGCCCTGTCTTCGGCCGACACCACGTCGGTCACGCCGTCTGCACCATCCGCCACCTCGGGCGCCTTGTCTTTTTTCGCCAGGTCTTCCAGCAAGGCCAGCACGCGGCGCGTGTTGCCTTCGCGGATCGCTTTCACATCGCGGCTCTCCTGCAGCAGCTCGCGGCTCACGTTGAGCGGCAGATCGGCCGAATCCACCACCCCCTTGACCCAGCGCAGGTACGACGGCATCAGGCTCTCGGCCTCGTCCATGATGAAGACGCGGCGCACATAGAGCTTGATGCCGGCCTTGTGGTCGCGGTTCCACAGATCCATCGGCGCCTGGGCCGGGATGTAGAGCAGCTGGGTGTATTCGGTGCTGCCCTCGACCCGGTTGTGGCTCCAGGTGAGGGGATCGTGGCTGTCGTAGCTGAGGTTCTTGTAGAACTCGGCGTACTGCTCGTCGGAGATGTCTTTCTTGTTGCGGGCCCAGAGCGCATTGGCCGAGTTGACCGCCTCCCACTCGTCCTTCTGCACATGCTCGCTCTTCTCGGCGTCCCACTCCTCCTTCTGCATCAGGATGGGCAGGCTGATGTGGTCCGAGTATTTGATGATCAGCGACTTGAGTTTCCAGTGGCTCAGGTACTCGCCGGCGTCGTCGCGCAGGTGCAGCGTGACGCTGGTGCCCCGCGCGCCGCGTTCAATGGCTTCCACCTCGAATTCGCCGGTGCCGCCGCTGACCCAGCGCACCCCTTCGTTCGCCGGCAGGCCGGCGCGGCGTGACTCCACCGTGATCTTGTCGGCCACGATGAAGCCCGAGTAGAAGCCCACGCCGAATTGGCCGATGAGCTGGGCGTCTTTTTTCTGGTCGCCGGTCAGACGGCCCATGAAATCCTTGGTGCCGCTCTTGGCAATCGTGCCCAGGTGCTCCACCGCTTCGGCCTGGCTCATGCCGATGCCGTTGTCGGTGATGGTGATGGTCTTGGCCGCCTTGTCGAAGGCCACACGCACCTCGAGGTTGGGCGCGTCCTCAAACAGCGCCGCGTTGTTCAGGCCCTCGAAGCGCAGTTTGTCGCAGGCGTCCGACGCGTTGGAAATGAGCTCGCGCAGGAAGATTTCGGGGTTGGAATACAGCGAATGGGTGACGAGGTGCAGCAGCTGCGCCACCTCGGCCTGGAAGGACAGGGTTTGTTTGCTCATGGAAACGCCAGTTGGGAAAAAAAGAAGGGGACGGCCGGGCCGCGATGCCATCGGCCGCCCGGTCACTCAAGCGGAGAATTATGGGCGGCGCCTGGGTTTTCAAGTTCCGGGCTGTCGCGTCAGCCGGACGGGGCCACCAGCTCAGGTTGCCGCAGGCGGCGCCGGCGCCAGCCAGGCCAGCAGCTGCTCGGCCACCGCCCGGCTCGACAGCAGGTCCAGGTGGCCGGTGCGGTAGACGGTGCGCTGGCTGTCGCGCGCAAACACCAGCCGCCGCCGGGCCTCCTTGTGCTGGCCAAGCGCGCTCTCGACCGGCACCAGTCCATCACCCGCCACGGCGGCCAACGCTGACGTTGCAAGCCCCGCGGAAGGTTTGCCCCCGTTCCCGGCCTGGCCCGGCAAGCGAGCCGCCTCAGCGGCCAGCGGGCCCGGCGGCCCGGCGAGTGTGGCGGCCACCGCGAAGCAGGCCACCCCTTCGGGCAGCGGCAGCGGCTCGCGGCGGTCTTTGAAACCGGCGCGCCAGCCCTGGCCCGTGGCCGACTGCCAGTCGGTGTCGGTCACATGCCCGTGGCGCAGGTCCAGGATGCCGGCGCTGCGCAGCTGGCCCAGTTTCGCAAACGGTGCCGAAAACGGCGTGGCACCGAGCAGCACGTCCACCCCGTGCCCAGCCCGCTCCAGCGGCGCACCGTGGTGCGGTGTGCCCAGGAACACCAGTTCGCGCAGCAGGCCCGGCCAGCGCTGCCCGGTCGTCTGCCCGATGTGAGCGGCAGAGCGCGCTACCAGCCCGCCCATGCTGTGGCCCACAAGGGTGAGGCGCTCCAGTGGCACCGGCCAGGCCGCCACCAGCCGCTCCAGCAAGGCAGCGAGCTCGCGCCCGTTCTCCGACACATGGCGCCCGCTGTTGAAGCGCAGGTACACCGGCGTGCAGCCCAGCGCTTGTGCCAGGTAGGCGCCGTGGTCGTGCCCCTGGCGGCGCCACTGGGTGTCGTTCATGCACAGGCCGTGGATGAGCAGCAGCAGGTGCGGACCGGCCGCCATGCCCAGTTGCTGTTTGAGCGCCTCTGGTGCGTCCAGCGGCAGGGTCTGGCCATGCACCCGCAGCTCCATGGTCTGGGCCAGCGGATTGCCGGTGGCCAGCAAACGGTCCCCCATCACGCCGTTCAGCGCCGCCAGCACCGCCTCGCGCTCAGGCGTGGCCCCGGGGTGTGTGGCCGGGTCGTCCAGCAACGGTCGCAACGCGCCCAGCACCGCGTCGGAGCCTTTGCCCACCAGCGCCGCCACACCGCGGATGCCCCGGTAAATCTGCCCAGTGAGACCACTGGTCTTCTCAGGCGCAGCGTTCCTGGAGAGGCCCAGCTGCCGATGCACCGAACTGTGAACGCCCTCCACGATGTTGACCACGCCCTGGGTCGCCTGCGTGGCCAGTTGCGCGGCGGCTTTCAGGTCGGTGGGGCGGAGGTGGCGCAGCAGGCTGCGTTTGGAACTGGGCGGGGTGGGGCTCATGGGCCATTGTGGTGTCTGCGCGGCCAGGAGATTGAGGTCGGCGCCCTATCTCGAACGTGGGCTCAGGCGGTCAATCCCGGACCGCACCGCCAAACGACTCGTCGCTGCCCAGATAGCGCCACTGCCCCACCGGCAGGTTGCCCAGCACCACATTCCCGATGCGGATGCGCTTCAGGCCCACCACGTGCAGCCCGACCTGCTCGCACATGCGGCGGATCTGGCGTTTCTTGCCCTCCACCAGCACAAAACGCAGCTGCTCGGGGTTCATCCAGTCGACCTGGGCCGGCTTGAGGGGCTGATCGTCGAGGCTCAGGCCGTGGCGCAGGCGGGCGAGCTGCTCTGGCGGGAACACGGCCTGCACGTTTTGTGTGACGACGCCCTCGCCATGCGGGCCATGGGGCGCCCACTGCACGCGCACCAGGTATTCCTTGTCGATGCCGGAGTTATCGCCAATCAGCTGGCGCGCGATGCGGCCGTCCTGTGTCAGCACGAGCAGGCCGGTGGAATCGATGTCGAGCCGGCCGCAGGGCGCCAGACCACGGGTGTGCTCGGGGGCAAAACGGCGGCCGTCGCCAGGGTGGCGTGCATCACCGCGCCACTGGCTGGGCGCACCGATCAGCGTGGCGGCAGCTTCGTGGCCGTCTTCCGGCTGACCGCTCACATAACCCATCGGTTTGTGCAGCAGGATCGTCACCTGGGCAGCCTGCTGGTGGCGCGCCTGCGGCAGCACCTCGATGCTGGCATCGGGCGCCACCGGCTGGCCCATTTCGGCGGGCTGGCCGTTGACCAGCACCCAGCCGCGCGCGATCCAGGCGTCGGCCTCGCGGCGCGAGCACAGGCCGAGTTCGGCCATGCGCTTGTTCAGGCGCACCTCGCCTTTCAGATTGCCGACCCGGGCCAGATCGGGCCGGCGGGGATCGACCGGGCGCGGCGCGGGTGGCGGCATGCGCGGCGGCGCGGCGCGGCCATCGGCGCCCTCGGCCGGCCGCGCCCGGTCGAACCCGGGTGCGCGTTCTCGTGGTGGTTTGGGGGCTGATGCCGAGACCGTCTTGGCGCGTGCCGGTCCCGGCGGCCGGACCGGCGCGCGGCGCTCGGAAAACGGGCCACTGGCGGTTTTTTTGGCGGCGCCGGGTTTGAGCGACAAGGTGCGCACGGGCTTGGATGTGGTCATGGCGGAATCATCCCACGCCGGTGCTCACAGCTGGCCGTAACGCAGTGCCTGCAGATCGAGCAGCCGCACACCGCCGTACTCCACCCGTATCCAGCCCAGCGCCGCGAGCGTGGTCAGGGCCTCGTTCACCCGCTGGCGCGACAGGCCCACCATGTAGGCCAGCTCCTGCTGGGTGATGCGCAAAATGCCGCCCACGTTCGGGTAGAGCAGCGGGTGAAACAGGGCAGCGAGGTTGCGCGCCACGCGCAGGTCGGGGCTCCCCAGGCGATCGATTTCGCGCGCCGCGATGAACTGCCCCAGGCGCTCGTTGAGCTGGCTCATCACAAAACGGTTGAAGGCCAGCGAATGGTCGATCAGCCAGTCGAAGGTCGCGACCGGGATGCCGGCAACGCGGCTCTTGCGCAGCGCCAGCACGTTGTAACGGTAGGGTTCGTGCTTGAGCGCGGTGCCCTCGCCAAACCAGCCGCCAGGCGCCAGGCCGGTGAAGGTGATGACCGGGCCTTGCGAATCGTCGTTGTTCATCTTGAGCAGGCCGTCGACCAGGCCGAACCAGTAGGTCACGGGCCGGCCGATGCGGCAGATGTAGTCGCCCGCGTGCGCGGTGGTGACGATGAGCGCGTCCTCGGCGCGCTCGCGCTCGCGCGACTCCAGCGCGTGCAGCCAGGGCACCTGCTCGCGCTCGGTCGGGGTCAGCGGTCGGGCGTGCTCGCGCAGCGCCGAAGAGGAACGGGGGCCGACGGTTGTGGTCATGCGCAGGGGCCGGTGGGCTAGGGAAAGTCCCAAGGGGACAGACCCTTCAATTGTCGTCCGACCGACAACAAAACGTCAAACATAAGCATACGATGGCTCCCAGAATGCGAGGCCGGGAACCGCTCCGAGCGACCCACGCGCCCCGTCCCGGCCCATGGAGATCAGCATGCAAACGACATTTCCCCGGCTTTTGCTGGAACACGCCAAGGCCCGCCCCGGCGCGGCAGCCATGCGCGAGAAGGAATACGGCATCTGGCAGACCACCACCTGGTCCGAGATGGCTCGCCTGGTGGAACACCTGGCCTGCGGCCTGCACCAGGCCGGACTCCAGCGGGGGGAGCACCTGGTGGTGATTGGCGCCAACCGCCCGCGCCTCTACGCCACCATGCTGGCCGCGCAGTCGCTGGGCGCCATTCCGGTGCCGTTGTACCAGGACGCGGTGGCCACCGAATGTGTCTTTCCCATCAACAACGCCGAGGTGCGTTTTGCCGTGGTGGAAGACCAGGAGCAGGTCGACAAGATGCTGGAGATTCGCGAAGAGTGCCCGCAGCTCAGCCACATCTACTTCGACGACCCGCGCGGCCTGCGCAAATACGACGAGCCCGGCCTGGGCGCGGTGGAAGAGCTCATCGGCGCCGGCCAGGCCTTTGCCAAACTGCACCCCGAGCTGTTCCGTGAGCAGGTGGCACTGGCCAGCCCGCAGGACGTGGCCTCGATGTTCTTCACCTCGGGCACCACCGGCAAGCCCAAAGGTGTGGTGCACACCCACAGCACGCTGATCGACCGCGCCGACGTCGGCGCCAGGTTCGACAAGCTCACCGCCGACGACGAGGTGCTGGCCTACCTGCCGCCGGCCTGGATCGGACAGAACATCTTCTCCTATGCGCAGTGGCTGGTGGCCGGCTACGTGGTGAACTGCCCCGAGTCGAGCGCCACCGTGACGATCGACCTGAAAGAGGTCGGCCCCACCTATTACTTCGCGCCGCCACGCGTGTTTGAAGGCTTGCTCACCACGGTGATGATCCGCATGGAAGACGCGGGCGCCATCAAGCGCAAGATGTTCCACAGCTTCATGAACGTGGCGCAACGTGTCGGGCCCACCAAGATGGACGGCAAGTCCGTGGGCCTGCTGGATTCGATCAAGTACGCGCTGGGCAACTTCTTCGTCTACGGCCCGCTGCGCAACAACCTCGGCATGAGCCGGGTGCGTGTGGCCTACACGGCCGGTGAGGCCATCGGCCCGGACCTGTTCAGTTTCTACCGCTCCATCGGCATCAACCTCAAGCAACTCTACGGCTCCACCGAAACTGCGGTGTTCGTCTGCCTGCAGCCGGATCACGAAGCGCGCGCCGACACCGTCGGTGTGCCGTGCGAGGGCGTGGAGATCAAGCTGGCGGAGAACGGTGAGATCCTGGTCAAGTCGCCCGGCCTGCTGAAGGAGTATTACAAGAACCCCGAAGCCACGGCCGAGGTGCTCACCGCCGACGGCTGGTACCACACCAGCGACGCCGGCTTCATCGATGCCAGCGGCCACCTCAAGATCATCGACCGCGTGAAAGACGTGGGCCGCATCAGGGGCGGCGCTTTCGACAACGCGATGTTTGCCCCCAAGTACGTCGAGAACAAGCTGAAGTTCTTCTCGCACATCAAGGAAGCCGTGGCCTACGGCGACCAGCGCGAAAAGGTCTGCGTGATGATCAACATCGACATGGAGGCGGTGGGCAACTGGGCCGAGCGACGCAACCTGCCCTACGCCGGCTACACCGATCTGGCGCAGAAGCCCGAGGTGTACGAGCTGATCCGGGAGTGTGTGGAAAAGGTCAATGCCGATCTCAGCCGCGACGAGCTGCTGGCCGGCAGCCAGATCAGCCGCTTCCTGGTGCTGCACAAGGAACTCGACGCCGACGACGGCGAGCTCACCCGCACCAACAAGGTCCGGCGCGGCTTCATCGGCGAGAAATACGACGTGCTGATCGATGCCCTCTACAGCAACAAGACCGAGCAGTACATCGAGACCCAGGTGAAGTTCGAGGACGGCCGCACCGGTAGCGTGAGTGCCACGCTCAAGGTGAGCGACGCCAAGGTATTTGCGCCCGTGAAGGCCGCAGCATGAGCCACCACACGGTTCGGGCTGAACCCGTCGAAACCCTCACCACCCAACCCTGGCCAGCACGTCGACCCGATCGGTGCGAATGGAGTTTCGAATGAGCGAAAAGAAGATCGGCGACGTCATCCTCGACGTCAAGAACATCAGCCTGCGCTTTGGCGGCGTCAACGCACTGACCGACATCTCCTTCAACGTGAAGGAGCACGAGGTGCGCGCCATCATCGGCCCCAACGGCGCGGGCAAGAGCTCCATGCTCAACTGCATCAACGGGGTTTACACACCGCAGGAAGGCTCGATCACCTTCAAAGGCAAGAGCTTCTCCCACATGAACTCGCGCCAGGTGGCAGAGATGGGCATCGGCCGCACATTCCAGAACCTGGCGCTGTTCAAAGGCATGAGCGTGATCGACAACATCATGACCGGCCGCAACCTGCGCATCAAAAGCAACCTGCTGCTGCAGGCGCTGCGCATCGGACCCGCCCAGCGCGAGGAAGAACAGCACCGCGAGTTTGTCGAGCACATCATCGATTTCCTGGAAATCCAGGCGTTCCGCAAAACCCCTGTCGGGCAGTTGCCCTACGGCCTGCAGAAGCGGGTCGACCTGGGCCGCGCCCTGGCCATGGAACCGCAGGTGATGCTGCTGGACGAACCGATGGCCGGCATGAACCTGGAGGAGAAGCAGGACATGAG
>CAYRIT010000049.1:0-20992 GCA_964424415.1 uncultured Hydrogenophaga sp. | reverse complement strand
CGGTGCATGGGGTTGAGCATGTCGAGCAGGCTCAGGTAGCGCTGCAGCGGCAGGCCGTCCCAGGTGGGCGTGCCCACGTCTTCAAACGCGATGTCGGGCTCGGCCAGGTTCACGTACTGCACCCGACCTTCGGTGTTGCGCACGAAGCAGCGCTGCAGACGCTGCGCGCCGCGCTCGCCGCGCAGGTGCTCGATCAGCGAGAGCACCGGGCGCTCGCCGGCGTCCAGCGTCACGTAGTCCACAAAGTCGAACACCCGCGGCTCCGTGAGCTCGCGCAGCTCGGTGTTCACATAACCACCACCCAGCGCGATCTTCACGCCCGGGTGGTGCGCCTTGATGGCCTGGCCCATGCGCAACGCGGCGTACACCGCACCAGGGAAAGGCACCGAAAGCAGCACCAGCGTGGGCCGGTGCCGTTCGATCGCGGCCAGCGTGAGCTCGATCAACAGTTCGTCGATCAGCGTGGTGGGCGCGGCCAGCGCGGCGGCCAGGGGTTCGAAGCTGGGCTGGCTGCTGGCCAGCGACTCGGCGTAGCGCACGAATTCGAAACGCGCGTCCACCGCGTCGCGGATCACATCGGCCAGGTCGTTGAGGTAGAGGGTGGCGATGTGGCGGGCCTTGTCCTGCGTGCCCAGGGCGCCAAAAGCCCAGGCCAGCGGGTCGCCGCCCTCGTCACCGAGGTCGGCATCGCCGTAGGCGTCGAGCGCGGCAAAACGCGGACCCTCGGGCAGCAGGCCGCGCGCGGCGATGCGGTGGGCCAGCGTGGAATCGCCACCTTGCAGGAAGCGGATGGTCGGGGTGATGGTGCCGCGGTAGCTGCCGAACTGGTCGAGGAAGGCGTGCACGCTGGCGCTGCGATCCGCCTCGTTCACGGCAAGCGCGCGCAGCTTCACTGCGTCCAGCCCGTCCGGGGTGAACAGGCGCAGCACCAGTGCCAGCGCCAGGTCTTCCTGCACCGCGTCGATGCCGCGCGAGCGCAGAAACCCGGTCAGGTAGGCGGTGGAGGGGTAGGGCGTGTTGAGCTGGGTCATCGGCGGGATGAGGCTCAGCACGCGCACGGTGCGGCTTGGTTTGGCGTCTGGGGGGGCGGTCACCGGTCGATCTTACGGGCCGGCACCCGATCCCGGGCGCACCCGGTGCTCAAGCCATTGCCGCAGCCGGGGTGGATCGCAGGGCAAGCGGGCGATGGAAGTGGCGCACCTGCTCGGCCACCATCTCGGCGGTGACGGCAGACAGTGTCCAGCCCAGGTGCCCGTGGCCGGTGTTGTAGAACACGTTGGCGTGGCGGCCTGCCCCGACGCGCGGCATCATGTTGGGCAGCATGGGCCGCAGGCCGGCCCAGGGTACGACCTGGCGCGTGTTCACACCCGGGAAACACTGGTTCACCCAGTCCACCAGCGGGCGGATGCGGTCGGCCCGGATGTCCCGGTTGGCGCCGTTGAATTCGGCGGTGCCCGCGACCCGGAAGCGGTCGGCGCCCAGGCGGCTGGTCACCAGCTTGGTGTCGTCGTCGAGCAGGCTCACCGTGGGCGCGGCTTGCTGGCTGGCCGCGTCGCTCAGGTTCACCGTGATCGAGTAGCCCTTGACCGGGTAGATGTTGACGCGGTCACCGAGCTGGGCGGCAAAGTCGCGGCTGGAGATGCCAGCGCAAACCACCAGGCTGTCGAAGTGGTGGGTGTGTTCGGATGTGCCATCGTGCACGGTGACGCTGGCGCGGGTGCCGTTGCTCTGCAGGCGCCGCACCGCCTGGCCGTAGATACCGGTCACGCCCAGTCGTTCGGCGGCGGCGGCCAGGCCGACGGTGAACTGGTGGATGTCGGCGGTGGTGTCGCTCTCGGTGTAGAAGCCGCCGTAATACGAACCGGCCAGCGTGGGCTCGATAGCGCGCATTTCCTCGGGCGTGACGGCGCGGCGCTCGAGCCCGCCCCGGGCCAGCAGCTGGGTCACCTGGGCCGCGTGGTCGAAGCCCTTTCGGTCGCGGTAGATGTGCAGGATGCCGGCCTTCTTCAGGCTGAAATCGATGCCTTCCACGTCGGCCCAGGCGAACAGGTGCTCGCGTGCGGCGATCGCCAGCCGGGTGGTTGTGATGGTGTTCTCGCGGTAGTGCGGGATGTTGGCGATGAACTCGGCAAACCAGGCCAGTTTGTGCCAGCTCGGCTTGGGGTTGACCAGCAGCGGCGCATCGTTTTTGAGCATCCACTTCAGGCCCTTGAGCAGGGTTGACGTGTGGTTCCACACCTCGGCGTTGGAGGCCGAGAGCTGACCGCCGTTGGCGAAAGAGGTTTCCATCGCCGCGTAGCGATGGCGCTCGAACAGGGTGACCTTGAAGCCGCGCCGGGCCAGCGCGTAGGCGGTGGTGACACCGGTGATGCCGCCGCCGATGACGGCGACCGAGTGGTGTTGCTGCTGCATGTGAAAAGCTCCAGACGTCGAAGGGGTGGAGTGCGCCACACACGGTGTGTGGCACACGCCCCCTCTGTTTGGAACCTGAGAGATTCACAGCGCCGGGTGGGGCGCCGCTTGCTCCTGCGGTGAGCCGGCTGACGAAGCCGGCTGCTCTTCAGAGATGCAGATCGCGATCGGTCCTTTGGCCTGAGAGTTTCCGGGGCGGTTGCTCCTTCGGCGCCGCGATGGCTCGCGGTCTCTCCCGATCACGACGGGATGAAATCAGGGGATGTCGCTCACCGGCAGGCAGCTGCAGAACAGGTTGCGGTCGCCGTAGACGTTGTCCACCCGGCCAACCGGTGGCCAGTATTTCTGGTTGGCACGGGCGCCACTGCTCGCCGCACCGGTCTCGCGCGAGTAGGGGTGAGTCCATTCGCCGGTCAGCAGACTGGCTGCGGTGTGTGGGGCGTTCTTCAGCGGGTTGTTGTCTTGTGGCCAGGTGCCGTTCTCGATCAGGCAGATCTCTTCGCGGATCGCGATCATGGCGGCGATGAAGCGGTCCAGCTCTTCGAGTGTTTCGCTTTCGGTGGGCTCGACCATCAGGGTGTTGGACACGGGGAAGGAGAGCGTGGGCGCGTGAAAGCCGTGGTCCATCAGGCGCTTGGCCACGTCTTCGGCCATCACGCCGCTGGTCTCTTTGAGCTGGCGCAGATCCAGGATGCACTCGTGTGCCACGTGGCCGTTGCTGGAGGCGTACAGCGTGGGGTAGTGGTCTTTGAGGCGCTTGCTGATGTAGTTGGCGCTCAGGATCGCGGCCTCGGTCGCGTGCTGCAGGCCGTCGGCGCCCATCATGCGGATGTACATCCAGCTGATGGGCAAGACGGCCGCGTTGCCGAGTGGCGCTGCGCTGACGGCACCGACGCCGCCCGCCAGACCTGCGGTTGCATGCCCCGGCAGGAAGGGCACCAGGTCTTCCACCACACACACCGGGCCGACACCGGGGCCACCGCCGCCGTGCGGGATGCAGAAGGTCTTGTGCAAGTTCAGGTGGCTCACGTCGCCGCCGAACTCGCCCGGCGCGGCCACGCCCACCAGCGCGTTCATGTTGGCGCCGTCCACATACACCCGGCCACCGTGCCGGTGCACCAGCGCACACAGGTCCTTCACCGTGGTCTCGAACACGCCGTGGGTTGAGGGGTAGGTGATCATGGCGGCCGCGAGGTTCGCGCTGTGCTGTTCGCACTTGGCCTGCAGGTCGGCCATGTCGACGTTGCCGTTGTCGTCGCACTTGGTCACCACCACCGTCATGCCCACCATCTGGGCCGACGCGGGGTTGGTGCCGTGGGCCGACGAGGGGATCAGGCAGATGTTGCGGTGGCTCTCGCCACGCGACGCGTGCCAGGCCTTGATGGCCAGCAGGCCAGCGTATTCGCCCTGCGAGCCGGCGTTGGGCTGCAGGCTGACGCCAGCGTAGCCGGTGGCCTGGCAGAGCCAGGCGCGCAGCTGCTCGTCGAGTTCCCGGTAGCCCTGCTGCTGATCGGCCGGGGCAAACGGATGCACGTTGGCGAACTCGGGCCAGGTGATGGGAATCATCTCGCTGGTCGCGTTGAGCTTCATGGTGCAAGAGCCCAGCGGGATCATGCAGCGGTCCAGCGCCAGGTCTTTGTCGCTCAGGGACCGGATGTAGCGCAGCATGCCGGTTTCTGAATGGTGGCTGTTGAACACCGGGTGTGTCATGAACGCGCTGGTGCGGCGCAGCTCGGCGGGGATCAGCGATTCCATGCCTTTTTCGAAGGCGTCGAAACCCGGCAGCGCCTGACCGTCTTTTCCAAACACCTGCCACAGCCGTTCGATGTCGGCGCGGGTGGTGGTCTCGTCCAGCGAGATGCAGAGGTACTCGTCCCAGGCTTGGCGCAGGTTGGCACCCAGGCCCACGGCACGCGCCATCAGGGCGGTGGTCTGCTCGCCGGTCTTGTATGACAGCGTGTCGAACGCGGTGTCGTGGTGGCGCTGGGTGTACCCCAGCTGCTCCAGGCCTTTGGCCAGGATGGCCGTGTAGGCGGCCACGCGCTGCGCGATGCGTTTCAGACCCTGCGGGCCGTGGTACACGGCGTACATGCTGGCGACCACGGCGGGCAGCACCTGAGCGGTGCAGATGTTGCTGGTGGCCTTTTCGCGGCGGATGTGCTGCTCGCGCGTCTGCAGCGCGAGGCGGTAGGCCGGGTTGCCGTGCACGTCCACGCTCACGCCGACCAGGCGACCGGGCAGCGAGCGCTTGAACGCATCGCGGCAGGCCATGTAGGCGGCGTGTGGGCCGCCGGCGCCCATGGGCATGCCAAAGCGCTGCGTGGTGCCGACCACGATGTCGGCACCGAATTCGCCCGGGGGTACCAGCAAGGTCAGGGCCAGCAGGTCGGCGGCCACGATGGCGGCGGCCTGTTTGTCGTGGATGCGCCGCACGTCGGGCGCCCAGTCGTGGACCCAGCCGCTGCTGGCCGGGTACTGGATCAGCGCGGCGAAAAAATCGCCCGCCAGCGCCTGCTCCCATTCCTCGGCCGAATGGGCAACCACCACCTTGATGCCCAGCGGCGCGGCGCGGGTCTGGATCACCTCGATGGTCTGTGGGTGGCAATCACCCGCGACCACAAAGGTCTGGCTCTTGCTTTTCACCGAGCGCATCGCCAGCGTCATCGCCTCGGCGGCGGCCGTGGCCTCATCGAGCATGGAGGCGTTGGCGATGTCCATGCCGGTCAGGTCGGTCACCATGGTCTGGAAGTTCACCAGCGCTTCCATGCGGCCTTGCGAAATTTCGGCCTGGTAGGGCGTGTAAGCGGTGTACCAGGCCGGGTTCTCCAGGATGTTGCGCAGGATGACGCCGGGCGTGTGGGTGCCGTGGTAACCCTGGCCGATGAAGCTCTTGAGCAGCTGGTTCTTGCCGGCAATGGCCTTGAGCTCGGCCAGCGCCGCCGCCTCGCCGATTGCCGGCGGCAGCTGCATGCCGCTGCTTCGGGCGATGCTGCGCGGCACGATGCTGTCAATCAGCGCGCGGCGCGAGGCCTCGCCGATGACCGACAGCATGTGCGCCTCGTCGGCCGGGCTGATGCCGATGTGGCGGGCGATGAACTCGGACGGATTTTCCAGTTCACCCAGAGGTTTGGCGGACGGCATCAGCATGGCAGGACCTGGCAGAGAGGGAGGGAGTTCGGTGATTGGGCATGGCGGAGCGTGGCCCGCCAGGCAGAGGAAGTTTCATTCCAGGGCGCCGCAGCAGCGCCCTTCGACAGGCTCGGGACGGGCCGTCAGCGCGGCGAGGGTGGGCCGATTCAAGCCGCAAAAGCGGCGTACGCCGTTTCGTCGAGCAACGCATCGACCTGCGCCGGTTCAGACAGCCTGACCTTGAAAAACCAGCCGGCTGCCAGCGGGTCGCTGTTGGCCAGCGACGGGTCGGCGCGCAGCGCTTCGTTGACCTCGGTCACTTCGCCGCTGACCGGCATGTAGACATCGGCCGCGGCCTTGACCGACTCAACCACACCGGCCACCTCTTTCTGCGCAAACGACTTGCCGACCTCGGGCAGGTCGACAAACACCACATCACCGAGCGCGTCCTGCGCGTGGTGGGTGATGCCGACGGTGGCGATGTCGCCTTCGACGCGGATCCATTCGTGGTCTTCGCTGTAGCGGGTGGTCATGTTCGGGGCTCCTGGGGGTAGGGATGAAAAGATGGGGGAATCGGAAAAATCAGCCGCGGTGGTAGCGGTTGGGAACGAAGGGCGTGGCACTCACTTCCATGGGCACCGCCTTGCCCCGCACCATGGCCTGCACACGCGTGCCGACAACGGCCTGCTCGGGGCTCACGTAGCCCAGCGCCACCGGCTTCTCGACACTTGGCCCCAGCAGGCCGCTGGTGACCTCGCCGATGGCGGCGCCGTTGATCGATTGCAGCGCGGTGTGCTCGCGAACCGGCACACGCTCCAGCGCCACCAGGCCGACGCGTTTTCGGGTCAGCGGCTCGGTGCCGTCGAGCTGGGCCAGCACGCGCGCGGCGCCGGGGAAGCCGCCGGCGCGAGCCCCGCCGGTGCGGCGAACCTTCTGGATCGCCCAGTTCAGGCCGGCTTCGACCGGTGTGGTGGTGGTGTCGATGTCCTGGCCGTAGAGGCAAAGCCCGGCTTCCAGGCGCAGCGAATTGCGCGCGCCCAGGCCCACCGGTTTGACCTCGGGCTGGGCCAGCAGCGAGCGCGCAAACGCGTCGGCGCTCTGTGCCGGCAGGGAAATCTCGAAGCCATCTTCGCCGGTGTAGCCGCTGCGGGTGATGTAGAGGTCGGCCCCCGCCCAGTTGAACGCGGCACCGGTCATGAACACCAGTTTTTCCACACCGGGCAGCAGGCGCTGCAGCGCGGTGACCGCCTGCGGGCCTTGCAAAGCGAGCAGGGCGCGGTCGAACTGCGCGTCCACATGGCAGAGCTGGCCGATGGTGGCCTGGATGTGTGCCAGGTCGCCGTGTTTGCAGGCGCCGTTGACGATGAGGAACAGATCGTCACCACGGTTGACGAACATCAGGTCGTCCATGACGCCGCCTTGCTCGTTGAGCAGCAGGCCGTAACGCTGCTTGTCCACGCCCAGGCTCACCACGTCGACCGGCATCAGCGTCTCCAGCGCGGCGGCGGCGTCGGCGCCGACCAGACGCAGCTGGCCCATGTGCGACACGTCGAACAGGCCTGCGCCAGCGCGGGTGTGTTGGTGTTCGGCGATCAGCCCAGCCGGGTATTGCACCGGCATGGTGTAGCCGGCAAACGGCACCATGCGGGCACCGAGTTCGAGGTGCAGGGCGTGCAGCGGGGTCTGGAGCAGTTCGGTGGGAGCGGAAGCGAAGGACACGGCGCGCTTTCAGGTGACGTTGGGGCAGTGCTCGAGATGGGGATCTCGAGCGTGACACGGTGCATCCGTGTGCTGCCCCACTGTCCGCTTTACCTGAGAGATTCGCGCGGGCGATGCTGCGCTTGCTCCTTCGGTGGACCTTCTCGGGGAAGGCCTCTCTCCAGGGGGGACACCATCGATGAAGGTGGTGGTTGCCAGTCCTTTTGCCTGAGCGTTCAGGGCCTGATCGCTTGCGCGACGCGGGCCTCCTGCGCCTTCGGCGGCCCCGTTTCGGGACGCTCTCCTGACCCGGCAGATTCTAAGTCACCCGGCGCCGCTGCGGTGCGCGGACACCATGTTTGAAGCGCCGGGCCGCCGCAAGGCGAAACAGCCCCCTCGGGGGGCAGAGACCCGCGCAGCGGTGGAACGTGGGGGCTACATCCCCGCGTAGTTTGGCCCGCCACCGCCTTCGGGCGGGACCCAGACGATGTTCTGGGTCGGGTCCTTGATGTCGCAGGTCTTGCAGTGCACACAGTTCTGTGCGTTGATCTGCAGCCGGTCCGAGCCGTCTTCGTTCTTCACGAACTCGTACACACCGGCCGGGCAGTAGCGGCTTTCCGGGCCGGCGTACCTGGCCAGGTTGATCCGCACCGGCACGCTTGGGTCTTTCAGCGTCAGGTGCGAAGGCTGCTGCTCTTCGTGATTGGTGTTGGAGACGAACACGCTGGAGAGGCGGTCGAAGGTGAGCTTGCCGTCGGGCTTGGGGTAGCTGATCTGCGGCATCTCGGCGGCCGGGCGCAGCATGGTGTGGTCGGCCTGCGTGCGGTGAATCGTCCATGGGGGGGTGCTGACACCCAGTTTGGGCAGGAACCACTGTTCGACGCCGGTCATGAGCGCCCCAACCGTGTTGCCCTTCTTGAACCACTGCTTGAAATTGCGCGACTGGTGCAGTTCCTTGTGCAGCCAGCTGGTTTCAAAGGCGGTGGGGAAGCTGGCCAGTTCGTCGCTGCTGCGACCGGCGGCCAGGGCGCTGAACGCGGCCTCGGCGGCCAGCATGCCGCTCTTGATCGCGGCGTGGCTGCCTTTGATGCGTGCGGCGTTCAGAAAACCCGCATCGCAACCCACCAGCACCCCGCCCGGGAACACGGTCTTGGGCAGCGAGAGCAGGCCGCCCGCGGTGATGGCGCGGGCACCGTAGCCCAGACGTTTGCCGCCTTCGATGTGGGCGCGGACCGCGGGGTGCGTTTTCCAGCGCTGCATTTCCTCGAACGGGCTGAGCCAGGGATTTTTGTAATCGAGACCGGTCACAAAACCCAGCGTGACCTTGTTGCCCTCGAGGTGGTACAGAAAACCGCCACCATAGGTTTCGTTGTCCATTGGCCAGCCGGCCGTGTGCACCACCTTACCGGGCTGTGCCTTGTCGGCCGGCACTTCCCAGAGCTCCTTGACGCCGATGGCGTAGCTCTGCGGGTCCTTGCCGTCGTCCAGCTGGAATCTGGCGATCAGCTGCTTGCCCAGGCTGCCGCGGGCGCCCTCGGCAAACACGGTGTACTTGGCGTGCAGCTCCATGCCAAGCTGGAAGTTCTCGGTCGGTTCGCCGTCCTTGCCCACCCCCAGGTTGCCGGTGGCCACGCCTTTGACCGCGCCCTGGCTGTCGTAGAGCACCTCGGCCGCCGCGAAGCCCGGAAAAATCTCCACACCCGCGGCCTCGGCCTGCTCACCAAGCCACTTGGTCACCGTGCCCAGGCTGACCACGTAGCAGCCGTGGTTGTGGAAGTTGCGCGGCACCAGGAAATCTGGCGTGCGTTTGTGGCCAATCTCGTTGAGGAACAGCACATCGTCGCCGGTCACCGGCTGGTTCAGGGGTGCGCCGCGTGCTTTCCAGTCGGGCAGCAGCTCGGTCAGAGCCCGGGGGTCCATCACCGCGCCGCTCAGGATGTGTGCGCCCGGCTCGGAGCCTTTCTCCAGCACACACACGCTGACTTCGCTGCCTTTTTCCGAAGCCAGCTGTTTGAGGCGGATCGCCGTGGCGAGGCCGGCGGGGCCGGCGCCGATGATCACCACGTCGTACTCCATCGCTTCGCGTGGGCCGTAGGTGCTGAGGATGTCTTCGGGGGTCATAAGTGGGTGTCCTTGCCGGGAGGGGAGTGGTGGCGGGCGCTTGGCGGTGTCTGCGCCCGGTGTTGCCACCGTGCTGTCGTGAGGGCGACCGGTTGCCTCGAAGATTTTAGGGGCCTTGCGCGCACAATCCCTGTCACACACTCGGCGCCGCAAGTCGCTGATTCATTTTCGAGGAGTTTTCTGATGGCATACAGCCTGGATTTGTCGGGGCGTGTGGCGCTGATCACCGGTGCATCGGGTGGCCTGGGCGAACAGTTCGCCAAGACGCTGGCCAAGGCCGGCGCGGCCGTGGTCCTGGCCAGCCGGCGCACCGACCGCCTGATGGCGTTGCGCGCTCGCATCGAGGCCGACGGCGGTGACGCCCATGTGGTCGCGCTCGATGTGACCGACACCACCTCGATCAAGGCGGCGGTGGCCCACGCGGAAACCGAGGTCGGTCCGATCGACATCCTGGTCAACAACTCCGGCGTGAGCACCACGCAGCGGCTGCAGGACGTGACCGAAGACGACTACGACTTCATCTTTGACACCAACACCAAGGGTGCCTTCTTTGTGGCGCAGGAAGTGGCCAGGCGCATGCTGGCGCGCGCCAAGGGCGCCGCGCCTGGCACCTATGTCGGCGGGCGCATCATCAACATCGCGTCGATGGCCGGCCTCAAGGTGCTGCCGCAGATCGGCGTGTACTGCATGAGCAAGGCGGCGGTGGTGCAGATGACCAAGGCAATGGCGGTGGAGTGGGGGCGCTTCGGCATCAACGTCAACGCGATCTGCCCGGGCTACATCGACACCGAGATCAACCACGCCCACTGGCAGACCGAACAGGGTCAGAAGCTGATTGCGATGCTGCCGCGCAAGCGGGTCGGGCAGCCGGCCGATCTCGATGCCCTGCTGGTGATGCTGTGCGCGAGGGAGAGCCATTTCATCAACGGGGCGGTGATCGCCGCCGACGATGGTTTTGGGGTTTGATCCCCTGCGCCGCGTCTTGGCTTTCCCCCCAAAAAAAGGGGCAACGCTGGCAGCCCGGCAAAGCCGGCTCCGCGTGGTCTGGGTTGACGGCATGCGCTCCGGTCACTTCTTCGGTATCACATTGAAATGAGTTTGTCTTCGACTTCGGTGGTGCGTCCATTCTTCACGACGGGGTCCGGCATGCCCGCCGGCGTCGTGGCTGGCCTGGGTGCCGGCGCGTTCTGGGGCATGGCGTTTGTGGCGCCGCTGATGGCGCCCGGGTTTGGCTCGGTGGACATCACGGTGGGGCGCTATCTGGCCTGCGCGGCCCTGTCGCTGCTGCTGCTGGCGGGATCGTTCCTGCGCGGGGAACGGGTGCTGCCGACTTGGCGCCAGGCCGGTGCGGCGCTGGGCCTGAGTGTGCTGGGCTACACCGGTTATTACCTGCTGCTGGCGCTGGCCATCCAGACCTCGGGCGCCACGCTGCCGGTGCTGGTGGTCGGCACCATCCCCCTGTGGATGATGCTGCTGGGCAAGCCGCAGCACCTGCGGTGGGCGGCGTTGCTGCCCGGCCTGGCGCTGACAGCAGCGGGCATGGGCGCCATGGTGGTCGCCACCACGCGAGGGCTGGGCGCGGTCGCTGTCGGTCCCGTGTTCTGGATGGGTGTGTGGTACGCCGCACTTGCCACGGCGTCCTGGGTGCTGTTTGGCCTGCTCAACACGCGCTGGCTGGCGCGCCACCCGGAGGTGAATTCAACGCAGTGGGCCAACTGGCTGGGCGTGGCCGCCGGGCTCGGTTCGCTGCTCATCTGGGCGGTGGCCGGCACCGATCTGCCCAGCCTGGTGGCACGTCCCGGTTTCGCCAGTTTTGTGGCGGTGTGTGTGGTGACCGGCGTCGGCGCGGCCTGGATCGCGTCGGTGCTGTGGAACATGGCCAGCCGGCGCCTGAGCGCCAGCCTGGCCGGCCAGCTCATCGTGAGCGAAGCCGTGTTTGGCCTGTTGTATGGTTTCCTCTGGCTGGGCCATTGGCCGGCCACTGTGCAATGGCTGGCCTGTGCGCTGTTTGTGGCGGGCATGCTGGCATCCATCAAGGCCCACCGATGAAACTGGAACTTCCTGCCCTCAAACAACAGGTTTTCACCATGGCGATCCCGATTCGCTGGGGCGACATGGACGCCATGGGCCACGTGAACAACACGGTGTATTTCCGTTATCTGGAGACCGTGCGCATCGAGTGGATGCGCGCGATCGGCTGCGAACCCGATCCACGCGGCGAAGGGCCGGTGATCGTCAACGCCTTCTGCAATTTCCACAAACAGCTCGAATTCCCGGGCACGGTGGTGGCCACCATGTTTGTGAGCGACCCCGGTCGCAGCAGCTTCGAGAGCTGGTGCACGCTGGCGCGCGAAGACGACCCGGACACGGTCTACGCCAGCGGCGGCGCGACCACCGTGTGGGTGAACTTCCCGCAACAGAAATCGGTGCCCCTGCCGGCACCGATCCGCTCCATGTTCGCCTGAGCACGCCGCCTCGGGCGGCCCGGCTCACTTCTGCTTGGGTACCCGCCCCATCAGATAGAACTCGGGGTTGGGCAGCATGCCGCTGAAGCTGGCCATGCGGTTGGACAGGCCGAAGAAGGCGGTGATGGCGGCAATGTCCCAGGCGTCTTCGTCGTCGAAACCGTGCGCGTGCAGGGTCTCGAAGTCGGTATCGTCGATTTCGTGAGAGGCCTTGCAGACTTTCATGGCGAAGTCGAGCATGGCGCGCTGGCGCGGCGTGATGTCGGCCTTGCGGTGGTTCACCGCCACCTGGTCGGCCACCATCGGTTTTTTCTCGTAGATGCGCAGGATCGCGCCGTGCGCCACCACACAGTAGAGGCACTGGTTGGCCGCGCTGGTGGTGGTGACGATCATCTCGCGGTCGCCCTTGGACAGGCCCGAGGTGCGGCCGACGGCTTCGGGGGTCATGAGCGCGTCGTGGTAGGCGAAGAAAGCCCGCCACTCGGCCGGGCGGCGCGCGAACGCCAGAAACACGTTGGGGATGAACCCCGCCTTCTCCTGTACCGCCATCACCTGGGTCTTGATGTCTTCTGGCAGGGTGTTGAGGTCGGGTACGGGGTAACGGGGGCTGCTCATCGCGGGTCTCCTGGGTGGAAAAAAGAGGGCCAAACGAGTTTATCCTTCACGCCAGTTCTTCCCAACGCCTCGGAGTCGCGCATGCAAGACGAGCAGTATCACCAGGGCCTGGCCACACGCCGCGCGGTCATGGGCAACGATTTTGTGGAGCGTGCGCTGACCGGCGCCAGCACCTTCACCCTGCCGATTCAAGACCACATCACGCGCAACGCCTGGGGCGATGTGTGGCAGCGCGAGGGGCTCGATCGCAAGACACGCAGCCTGGTCACCGTGGCCATGCTGACCGCGCTGGGCAAGCAGCACGAGCTGCGCGGCCATGTGCGTGGCGCGCTCAACAACGGTGCCAGCGTGCAGGAGATTCAGGAGGTGCTGCTGCACGCCGCGGTCTACTGTGGCGTCCCGACCGCGGTGGACGCGTTTCGCACCGCCGCCGAGGTGGTGGATGCGCCCGCCGTCTGAGTGGCTCCTTGGAGTTTTGTCTGTTTTTTCTCTTCCTTTGTCTTTTTCGGAGCTGAACATGTCCCTTCGCCGTTCTTTCATCGGCCGCGCCCTGCGCGGTGTTGCTGTCGCCACCGCCCTCTGTGCCACCGGCTGGGCTGCGGCCCAGGGCAGCGCGGTGACCAAGGTGCTGGTGGGCTTTCCCGCGGGGGGCGGCACCGATGCGATCGCCCGTGTGCTGGCCGAGCGGCTGCAGCAGGAGCTGGGCACGCCGGTGGTGGTGGAGAACAAGCCGGGTGCCGGTGGGCAGATCGCCGCGCAGACGCTCAAGGTGGCCGTGCCCGATGGTCACACGCTGTTTCTGAGCCACGACCACAGCATCACCATCCTGCCCATGGTGACCAAGAACGCCGGCTACGAATCGGCCAGGGATTTTGTGCCGGTGGCCGGTTTTGCCACCTTCGTCAACGCGTTCGCGCTGTCCACCGGCACGACGGCCACCACCTTCAAGGACTACGTCGCGGCGGTGAAGCAGGCCGGTGGCAAAGGCACGGTGGGCATTCCGGCACCGAACTCGGTTCCGCAGTTCCTGGTGCAGGAAATTGCGAAGAAAAATGGTCTTGACCTGGTGGCCGTGCCGTACCGCGGCAGCGCGCCAATGATGACCGACATGCTGGGCAACCAGATCCCCGCCGGCGTGGCCTCGGTGCCCGATTTCATCGAAAACCACAAGGCGGGCAAGCTGCGCGTGGTGGCCGTGATGGGGACACAGCGCCAGGCCGCCATGCCCGACGTGCCGACGCTGGCCGAGCTCGGCCTGGCCGGCTTCGAGGACGTGCCGTACTACGGCGTGTTCGCGCCCGCCGGCACGCCCAAGGCCACGCTGGACAAACTGGGCGCCGCGATCCAGAAGGCGATTGCACAACCCGATGTGCGCGACCGCCTCGCTGCCATGGGCCTGACCGTGGGCTACATGAGCTCGGAGCAACTCGCCGCCCGCGAACGCAGCTACGCCCAGGTGTGGGCCAGGATCATCAAAGACAGCGGCTTTCAGCCGCAGTGAGCTGCGCGACCCGCGCAGCGGCGGAGCGTGGAGGCAACCTTTACCCCGCCAGCAGCCGATGCATCAGGTCCGGTGTGCTGTGGGCCTGGTATTTGCGCATCAGCCGGGCGCGGTGAATTTCCACTGTGCGGTGGCTGATCGCGAGGGCCTTGCCGATTTCCTTGCTGGTTTGGCCGTGCATCAGCAGCGCGGCCACCTCGCGCTCGCGTGGGGTGAGTTCGGCGCCCACCACGCGGCGCGAACTCAAGTCCTCGAACGTCCAGATGCCTGCCTCGTGCGGCTCGGATCGCTGTAAGGCGCTCCCCGTCACGTGGCACCAGAAGGCCTCGCCAGCCAGCCGGCCGCTGACGCGCTTCATGATGCGGTCGTCGGCATAGGTGCCGGTGCGCCCGATGATGGGTTCGATGCGTGCGCCGATGCGCTCGTACTCGTCGGCGCTGGGGTACAGGATCTGGAAGCTCTGGCCCACCAGCTGCTCGCGGCTGGCGCCGAACATCTCACACAGCGCCCGGTTGCAATCAACCATCGTGCGCTGGCGCGACAGCGCCAGCCCGATGGGTGCGAGGTCGAAGGCCAGGCGGTAATTGATACCCGGGCTTTCCAGCGCGTTGGTGTGGGGGGTTGCCATGGGGTCAGACTACGTAGTGCATTAGGTATGCATCGTAAGCGCTGAGGGGGCGGCGCTCCGACGGGTTATCGTGTCCGTTTTCACACACCCGTGGCATGAGGGCACCCGGTGGGATCGGCGTCCTGGTGGGATGCGGGTTTTGCTTTACGAATTACTACGTATGGTATTAGGTAGTATCGTGTCCACTTTCCAGACCTTTTCCCGGAGCACCTGACGTGAACAAGATTTATCCCAGTGCGGCAGAGGCCTTGAAAGGCGTCGTGGCCGATGGCCAGCTCATCGCCGTGGGCGGTTTTGGCCTGTGTGGCATCCCTGAAGCCCTGATCGACGCGCTGCGCGACTCGGGTGTGAAGAACCTGACCGCCATCTCCAACAACGCCGGCGTGGACGATTTCGGTCTGGGCAAGTTGCTGCAAACACGCCAGATCAAAAAAATGATCTCGAGCTACGTGGGAGAAAACAAGGAGTTCGAGCGCCAGTACCTGGCCGGTGAGCTCGAGCTCGAATTCACACCGCAGGGCACGCTGGCCGAGAAGCTGCGTGCCGGTGGTGCCGGCATACCGGCCTTCTTCACCAAGACCGGTGTGGGCACCCTGGTGGCCGAAGGCAAGGAGCTGCGGGAATTCGATGGCGAGACCTACGTGATGGAGCGCGCGCTGCTGCCCGATGTGGCGCTGGTCAAAGCCGATGTGGCCGACCGGTCCGGCAACCTGCGCTTCAACATGACGGCGCGCAACTTCAATCCCGCGGCGGCCACGGCCGGCAAGGTGTGCATTGTGGAAGTGGAGCGCATCGTGGCCACCGGCGAAATCGCGCCGGACGATGTGCACCTGCCCGGCATTTACGTGCACCGCATCGTGCTCAACGCCACGCCTGAGAAGCGCATCGAGAAGCGCACCATTCGCGAACGCAAGTAAACAACCGGAGGGACCGTCGCATCTGTGCTGTCCCCCACCGATCAGGAGAACTCACCATGCCTTGGACCCAAGACCAGATGGCCGCGCGTGCGGCGCAGGAACTGCAGGACGGCTTTTATGTGAACCTCGGCATCGGCATCCCGACGCTGGTGGCCAACCACGTGCCCAGCCACGTCGAGGTCTGGCTGCAAAGCGAAAACGGCATGCTCGGCATCGGCCCGTTTCCGTTTGAAGACGAGGTGGACGCCGATCTGATCAACGCCGGCAAGCAGACCGTGACCACGATGAAAGGCTCGGCCATTTTTGGCAGCGACCAGTCGTTTGCCATGATCCGCGGCGGCAAGATCAACCTGTCCATCCTGGGCGCCATGCAGGTGACCCACGAAGGTGATCTGGCCAACTGGATGATTCCCGGCAAGATGGTCAAGGGCATGGGCGGCGCCATGGACCTAGTGGCGGGTGTGAAGCGCGTCATCGTGCTGATGGAGCATGTGGCCAGGAAAAAAGATGGCACCGAAGACCTGAAGATCCTGCCGCAATGCACCTTGCCGCTGACCGGCAAGGGAGTGGTCGACCGCATCATCACCGACCTGGCCGTGATGGACGTGACGCCCGAGGGCCTGAAACTGGTGGAGCTCGCCCCGGAGGTCACGCGCGAGTTCCTGCAATCCAAGACCGGCGTGCCGCTGATCTGAACGCCAGCGGCCACCGCTTGCATCAAGCAACGGCCCTGCGGGGCCGTTGTGGTGTCTGGAGCGGGTGTGGCCGTGGTTGGCCTGTGGCACTTTCCCCGCGCCCTGGAATCCGATCGGACCCACCGACCCTGGCGTCGAAGGACGGCGCAGGCGATGTGCATCCTGCGCTTACCATTCCCCGATGAACGACGACACCCAAGCCCCCATCCACGAAGACCGCGTCTGGAGCGATGGGCACTGGACCGCGCGCGTGGTCAAGAACGAAGACGACGACGGCTGGGCGGTGGCCATGTTTCTGGACGGTGAGCCCGAGCCCGCGCTGGTGGGCCCCTGGACCATGGGGCGCGACAAGAAGAACCCCAAACCGCTGGACACCAACGCCTTCAACACGCTGGTGAAGACGGCCAGGGAGGTGATCCGCCGCTCCGAGCAGCAGCGCCATGCCGAGCTGAACAAGAACCTGAGCGTGACGGTGGGTGGGCGGCGCGTGCGCGTGGCGCTGGCCATCGTGCCCGATGAAGAGGGCGCCACCGCCACGCTGCGCGCGACGGACGAATTCGATGAACCGCTGGCCGTGGTGTCGGTGCCACCCACCTTCAAACTGACCGTGGGCAGCGCCGAGGCCTGGGTGGTCTCGGGTTTCGGGAGGCCACAACCATGATCGACGGTTTGATCGCCGGCCGCCTGATGGGCGATGCCTCGCGCCGGGTGGACAAAGCGGGGCGCACCTACCTGGTGGCGCGTGTGCTGGCGCGCAACAAGGCAGACGAAGAGTTCATCGTCAACGTGATTGCATTCGACGATGCGCCTTGCGCGGCGCTGCTGGCGCTGCGCGACGGACAGTCGCTTGCTCTGGCTGGCGCGCTCACGCCCAAGGTGTGGACCGACAAACAAGGTGTGGCCCGTCCGAGCCTGGACCTGGTGGCCACCCAGGTGATGACGGCGCACGACGCGGGCCAGAAGCCGGCGGTGGTGGACGGGGCGGACTGACCGCGCTTGCGGCCAGGCCGGGCCGCTCCGAAGTCAGCGCGGCCTGGTCAAGCACGTCAGGCCCAGCCCCAGGCGCAGCGTCGGGAATCTTCGCTGGCGTGTTCCCCCTGCGCTTCAGTTGCACCGAATGCTGCAGCCACCACAGTGGTGGCGTTGCCGGCGCCGTCTGCCGGTGTCCTGGGGAAGTGCCATGCCCGTGGCTGCTCGTGCCGTTCGCCTGCTTGTTCTCGCCTCCGCGTCCACTGCCTTGCCCGGCGCCTGTGTGATCGCGCCGCCGAGAAGTGACGTGGTGTACCGCGACTACCCGACCTATTCGACGCCACCGGTGAACGACCTGGTGGTGGTGGACATGGCGCCGCCCGCGCCTCTGGTCGAGGTGGTCCCCCTGGTGCCGTTTCTGGGCGCCGCAGCGTTGGGAGCCGGTCCATGGCCGCTGGGCACTGCGCGGCGGGTTCTGGGTGCGCTGAGCCGCGCCCACCGTTGGCGCGCTAGGACGGGCTGGCGATCGCGCGTGCCGCGTTGTCGGCGATGCCCTGCGCAAAATGTTCCAGCAGCGCCTCGGGCAGATCGTGGCCCATGCCGGGAATGAGGTCGGTCTGGGCGCCCGGGATGTGGTTGGCGAGCTGGTGTGCGCAGGCCACCGGCACCAGCGGGTCGGCGATGCCGTGAACGATGCGTGTGGGGGCGCTGATGCGTGAGAGCAGTGGCGTGCGGTCGCCATCGGCCACGATGGCGAGCAGCTGGCGGGCCGAGCCTGCGGGGTGCCAGGCGCGCTGCACCGATTCGATGGCGCGCTGGCGCATCGCCTCGGCGCCCATGGGGTAGGCCGGGCTGCCGATCACGCGCAGCACGTTCAGGATCCAGTCCGCGGCGGCCCCGGGGCCGCTGCCCATGGGGCGCGACATCAGTGTGCGGCGCACCGACCAGGCGGGCTGCGGCAGCGAGCGCGCGCCGCCAGTGGTCATCATCAGCGTGAGGCTGGCCACGCGCTGCGGCGCTTCTGCAGCAAGGTGCTGGGCGATCATGCCGCCCATGGACGCGCCACACACATGGGCCTGCGCAATCCCCAGCGCGTCGAGCACACCCAGCGCGTCACGCGCCATGTCGGCCAGCGTGTAGGGTGACTTCACCGGTAGGTGCAGCGTGTAGCGCAGGCTGGCCAGCGCCATGTTGGGCAGGCCGGCGGGGTCGAAACCCTGGCTCAGGCCGATGTCCCGGTTGTCAAAGCGGACCACACGAAAGCCGCGCGCGATCAGCAAGTCCACCAGCGCCTGCGGCCAGGCGATGAGCTGCATGCCCAGGCCCATGATGAGCAGCACCACGGGACCGTCGCGCGGTCCCTGGTCGTCCACTTCAATCTGCAGGCCGTTGGCTTGAACCTGCATGGATCAATACCACTGGGTGACGGCTTCGGGCTGGTGCGCCACCTTGAAGAACCAGCGGCGTGCGCCCTGGGCGTCGAAGCGGCGCCAGTGTGCGGGGTCCTGGCGCAGCCGGTCGGCGATCGCGTACATCGCCAGCGGGTTCATGCCCATGCCCAGGTGGCTGGCGTGGACCTCGATGTTCTCGGTGTGGGCGTGGCGCGCCGGGTTGATGCTGCAGGGCCAGGCGACGATGCCGTCGGTCTTGCTGTAGATCGAGGTGGTGGGCACCGGCGGCGGTTTGCGCACCTCGGCCAGCAGCGTGTCGTCGTGGGTGTGCTGGCCGCTGACCATCTGGTAGAAGCGCCACGCGTTGGTGGCCTTGGGGTGGCCGGTGAAGGGGGTGCCCAGGGTGATCACGCAACGCACCTGGCCCGGCATTTCCTTGGCCATTTCGCGCGCGAAGATGCCGCCCAGGCTCCAGCCGATCAGGCTCACCGGCGCGCCGCCGTGTTGTGTGCTCAGCGTGTGGATGCGCTCGCGGCAACCGTCCAGCACGCCCGAGCGCGGACCGAGGTTGACCCCCTGTTCCCAGGGGTGGGCGCTGTAGCCCTGCTGATCCAGGAAGCGGCGCAGCGCCTTGGTGCTGAAGTCGGAGGCACCCAGGCCGGGAAGCACCAGCACCGGGTGGCCGTCGCCTGCGGGCAGCCTGGACAGCCAGGGCGAGACCGCCGCCAGGCCCATGGCCTCCCAGGGCGCACGGGCCTCCAGCATCAGCAGCCACAGGCCGGGCGGCGTCAGGCCCAGGGCGCTGCTCGGATCGTCCCCGGCCTCGGGGGCCGGTGGGGTGCGGCGGTGCGAACGCATGCGGTGGTAAAGCTTGGAAACCATGGATTCATGCTAACGAGCGGACGGTGCGCTGTCTTGCTTGCTGACCCTAGGTGTTGGTCGCTTGTGTGACACCGGACGGACGGGTTTGGCCACGTCCCCCTTGGCCGGGGCTGGCGCTTGCAACGGAAGGGCGCGCAGTTCCTCGAATGCCACGTCCACCGCTTGCGCCAGCGCCTTCACGTCGGGCAGGGCGGCGCCGTCGGCCATGAGACCGAAGTCCATCGAGGAACCAAAACTCTGCACCGTGATGTTGAGCGCCAGGCCGTGCACCACGATGCTGGTGGGGAAGTTGGTGAGCACACGCGCGCCAGCCAGGTACAGCGGCACCTGCGGACCGGGTACGTTGGAGATCACCAGATTGGCCAGCTGGGGCAGCTTCTCCGCCACCCGGGCCTTGCCGTAGAGCGAGGCCGCGGCTTCGATCAGCCAGGGCACACCGATCGAGGGAAAGTCGGTGGGCAGGATGTTTTTCATGCTGCCCATGGTCGACTTCATCGCCGCGCTGGCGGCGCGGATGTGTGCCAGCCGTCTGGCCGGCTGCGCCAGGTGGGTGCCCAGGCTGATCAGGCTCATCGAGGCCTGGTTGTCCGGCCGCGTGTCGCCGGCCGCGCGCAGCGTGATCGGCACTGCCGCCACCAGGCTTTTGCGCGGCAGGGCGCCGCGCTGCTGCAGGTAGCGGCGCAGTGCGCCCGCGCAGAGCATGAGCACCAGGTCGTTGAGCGTGGCCTGGTGTGCGTGGGCCAATGCCTTGAGCTCGGCCAGCGGCACGCTGGTGGCGGCGAAGGCGCGTGAGCTGCCCACCGTGGTGTTCATCGGCGTGGTGGGCGCCAGGGTCACATTGCCGGAGCTTTTGCCGAGCAGCCTGGTTGGGCTGAGCACCCGTTTGGCGGTGCCGGCCACGGTGCCCAGGGTGGCCGGCAGGTCGCGCACGATGCGCGCCACCTGCGCGGCCTCCAGGGTGATCGCGCCGCGCAGCATCTCCACCATGTCGAGCCGGAAAGTCTTGACGCGGCGCGACGGCCGCAGCGCGATCTCGCGCGGCTCGGGCGTGAGGTCGAACAGCACGTTGCCCAGTGCCACGGCCGCCTGGCCGTCCACTGCCGCGTGGTGCAGCTGCGTGACCACGCCCACCTGCTTGCGCCCGCTGGCGCTGCGTGGCAGGCCCTCGATCACATGCATCTTCCACAGCGGGCGGCTGCGCTCGAGCAGCTGCGGGTGCAGCCGCGACACCTGCGTCTCCATCAGCGCCAGCGCATCGAAGCCAGCGGTCTCGCTGCGCGGCAGGCGGTGCTCGACGATGTGTTGCGCGAGATCGGGCTCGGCGTCGACCCAGGCCGGGTTGGCCAGGTTCAGCGGCATCCACCACAGCCGGCGCCGCAGTACCGGCGCGGCCGGCAGGCGGGCGGCGAGCAGTCGGCGCAGATCGTTCACATAACGCCCGCGGTGGCCTGCCGGCAGCTCCAGCAGGTGCATCGCGCCCACGTGCATCGGCATCTCGGGCTTTTCCAGGTAGAGGAAGGTGGCGTCCAGGCCGGAGAGCTGTTTCATGGTGCGTCGGTGGTGAGCGGC
>CAYRIT010000048.1:0-21006 GCA_964424415.1 uncultured Hydrogenophaga sp. | reverse complement strand
CAGCAGTGACCGTGCCCCGGCGTGAACAGCCCTTTGTGACCGTCCTCGCGTGAACGAGCGTCAAACGGTGACTCTGCCCACGCCCCACCAATGGCGATGGGTCCGAGGGCGCCAGCGAAGGCACACAAGGGCCATGCCAGTGATCGACACGTCCGCGCTCACCTATCACCCCGGCACGATGTCGCCGCGCGGGGCCGCCAAGGCGCGAGCCGAGATCGACCGGTGGCTGCAAGAGGTTGTGCCGTCCACTGAGTTGCGCCAGTGGGTCGCACACGATCCCGGGAAATGGGCCGAGTTTCAGGAAAATACCGCGCTGAACTCAAAGACAATCCTGCCTTGCCAAAGCCCAAGGTGCTGGCACGCGAGGGACGCGGCACGCTGGTCTGCCCTGCCAGGGACGGTCAGCACAACGATGCGGTGGTTCCGATGCAGGAGCACGACAGTGGCGCCTGACCACGCACGCCGTCCGATGAAATGGCGCAGAGGCGCTGTGCGGGTTCGGTTGTTTCTCTGTTTGAAAGGCGGGTCATGAACGATGGGGATGCGACGGCGCAAGCGCCTGGCGATTTTCTGGATTTCTGGTTTCGCCAGATCGATCCGGACCAATGGCGCGTCAAGGACGCGGCATTCGACCGTTTGCTGAGCACACGGTTTGGCAGCTTGCTGGGGCAGGCAGCGGCCGGCGAGCTGTATGTCTGGCGCCAGACCCCTCCGGGCCGAGTGGCGGAAGTGATCGTGCTCGACCAGCTGTCGCGCAACATCCACCGCCACACGCCACGCGCCTTTGCACAGGACGCGATGGCCTTGGCGCTGGCTCAGGAGGCGGTGGCGGCGGGGCACCTGGATGGCCTGGATGTGCGCGAGCGTATTTTTCTGCTTATGCCTTATATGCACAGCGAGTCGCGCTTGATTCACGTGCAGGCCGAGAGCCTGTTTCGTGCGCACACGCCGACCGAGAACCATGGCTTCGAGCTGCGGCACAAAGTGGTGGTGGACCGCTTCGGACGCTACCCGCACCGCAATGCCCTGCTGGGCCGGGCATCGACAGACGAGGAGCTGGCGTTCTTGAAGCAGCCGGGTTCTTCGTTCTGAGCGAAGACTTCGCCTGCCCCTTGACCCCACAGGCGCAGGCGCTTGCCTTGGCGGGGCCGTCTCCTGCCGCGACAATGCGCCCAGGGGTTGCACCACTTCACCCTGGCCGAGACGGGTTTTCGGATCGGCAGCACCCAGGCAACGTGCCTGCTTTCATTGACACAGGAGACACACCCATGACCACCACGCTGGTTCCCAACAACACGCTGATCACCGATACGCCCGAGGAAGGCCGCGCGCTGGCCATCAAGATGTCGCGCCTGGTGATCAAGGCCACCCAGCCGGACGAAGCGGCGCGCAACCGCCTGCGCGACGTGTACGCCAACGACGCCCTGATGCTGATTCAGGTAGGGCAGGTGGTGGCGACCGAATTCGCCACCATTGCGGCCGCCAACAACTACTGGCGAAAGGGCTGACCAGTCCCATTGGCGCCGGCCGATCGATACGCGTTTTCTCCGCCGGACAGACGACGAACGCGAGATTGTTCGTCGCCTGTCCCTAAGTGAACTAAACTATCTAGGTTACTCACAAGGTTTTCATCTTCGGTAGCCGCCATACGACATGGTTCATATGCGCCCCAGGTTGGCGCACCCACCATGGTCAATGGCGCCCCTCACCCCGGTTGTCATGCCCGCCACTCCCGTGGCGTTCCGACGCCGGTTTTCTTCTCCCTCACCCAACCCGCAACCTGGGCCAATGCCGAATCCTTTTTCGGCATGTTCCTGCCCAGTCCGTCCGCGCGGGGTTTTCAACCCCGCGTCAGTTCCGATGCCAGGCACCCCAATCAGCCAGGCATCTCCGCCGGACGCCGTCGTTACAACGCATGGCGCCAGGCGATTTTTGAAAGGTCCTCTCATGGGCAAGAAACTTTACGTCGGCAACCTCTCCTACTCGGTGACCGATCACTCTTTGCAAGACGCTTTCGCCGCCTTTGGCTCGGTGCAGTCGGCCAAAGTCATGACCGACCGCGACAGCGGCCGCTCCAAGGGCTTTGGTTTTGTCGAAATGTCCAGCGATGCGGAAGCGCAGGCGGCCATCAGCGGCATGAACGGCAAATCGCACGACGGCCGCGACATGGTCGTGAACGAAGCGCGTCCGATGGAGCCGCGCACGGGTGGCGGCGGCTACGGCGGCGGCCGCAGCAACTACTGAAGCCAGCGCGCCTTGTGCACAAAAAACCGGCCAGCTGGCCGGTTTTTTTGCGCCTGTCGAGGCCGATCGATGGCTCGGTCAGAGCCCCGCCAGCACGGCACGGACCTCGTCCGCGCGCAAGACTTCGGTGAGCAGTTGCGGCGCCTGCCCGTTCTGGTGCAGCGCGTACACCGGCACGCCGTTGCGGCCCAGGCTGGCCAGCGCGGCGGTCACAGCGGGGTCTCGGCGGGTCCAGTCGGCGCGCAGCAGGGCCACGTTTTTTGTGGCCAGGTCGGCCAGCACCTGCGGGTCAGCCAGCGCATTGTGTTTGTTGAACTGGCAGGTCACGCACCAGGCGGCGGTGAAGTCGACGAACACCGGGCGGCCTTCGGCCAGCAGCGCAGCCTGCTTCTCGGCACTCCAGGGCTGCCAGCTCAGGCCGGCCACCGCAGTGGCCACTGGAGCGCCACCGGCGCCGACCGCCTGCAGCCGCGTCACGTTCGGCCCGATCGACCAGCCCAGCCACAGCAGGGCAGCCAGCGACAGCCCGCTGAACACGGTGCGGCCCTTCGCGCCCGGCAAACCCATGGCCCACACCAGCAGCGCCAGCACCACCAGCAGCATGAGCAGGGCGGCAGCGCCATCGATGCCGGTCTGTTGCCCCAGCACCCAGAGCAGCCAGACCACGGTGGCAAACATGGGGAAGGCCATGAGCTGGCGGAAGGTGTTCATCCAGGCGCCCGGGCGCGGCAGCGCACGCGCCACCGCCGGCCACCAGCTGGCCGCCAGGTAGGGCAACGCCATGCCCAGGCCGAGCAGGCCGAACACCGCCAGCGCCTGCACCGTGGGCAGGGCTATGGCCAGGCCGAGCGAGGCGCCCATGAACGGAGCGGTGCAGGGCGAGGCGATGGCGGTGGCGAGCACGCCGGTGAGAAACGCGTCGGCGGTGGGGTTTCTCGCCTGCAGGCTGGCGATCGAGCTGGGCAGCACGCTGCCGAATTCGAACAGGCCGGCCAGGTTCAGGCCGATCAGGGTGAACAGCGCGGCCAGCGTGGCGACCACCGCCGGACTCTGCAGCTGGAAGCCCCAGCCGATGGCCTCGCCCGCCGAGCGCAGGCCCAGCAGCAGGCCACCCAGCGCCAGAAAGCTCAGCACCACACCCGCGGTGTAGGCCAGACCGTGGGCGCGGTGGGCGGCGCGGTCGTCGGCGTGCTGGGTGAACCCCAGCACCTTGATCGCCAGCACCGGGAACACGCAGGGCATGAGGTTCAGGATCATGCCGCCGAGCAAAGCGCCAATCAGCGCCGCCCACAGGGTGACGGGCGCGCCGCCCGACGCTGGAGGCGGCGCGGCGGCAGCGCGGCTCGCGTTTTCCTGCAACGCGGTGCTGAGCGCGTCGGGCACCGCGGCGGGCAACGGCGCAGCGGCGGGCCAGGCGCCTTGCACCGGCACGGTGAGGCGCACACCGGGGCTGCCCGGCCCTTCGCCCGAAGGGCTGGCCAGGGCCACCACCAGCGGCATGCTTGTCGGGCTGTCGCTGCGCTGCGCCGACAGCGGCACGCTGGCGGTCCAGCGCTCGCCGTCCCAGGCCTGGGTCCAGGGCGCGCCGGGTTCGATCAGGCCCGGTTTTTCGGGGAAAAATTCCAGCGGCTGGCCGCGCCAGGCGGCGGGCAGGCTGGTCAGCGCCACCTTCAGCGCGCTGGCCTCGGGCTGCAGCGTGCTGGCGCCGGCGGGTTGGTCGGTGGGCGCGGCGCTGAACGCCGCTTCGAATGCGCGGCCATGAATGGCGGTGGCGCCTTGCACTGGCAGGCGCAGCGAGAAGTGGCCTTCTTCCGGGATGCATTCCTTGCGGCAGACCAGCCAGGTGGCAAAGAGCTTGGCCTCGATCTCTTTGCCGATGAATGAGGGATCGACTGTGATCGGCACCGGCAGCAGAACCGTACCGTTGTAACCGTAGTTGGCCAGCGTGCCGAGCGGGAATTTGCGTGGTGTCGGCCAGGCGATGGGACCAGCGCTCACGCCGGGTGGCAGTGTCCACTCCAGTTCGGTGGGCAGGCCGGAGTCGCCCGAGTTTTTCCAGTAGGTGTGCCAGTCGGGTGCGTGGGTGATCTGCAGGCCGAGCCAGACCGGCTTGCCCGGTGCAACGCCTTCGGGCGCGTGCGCCAGCAGCTCGGCGCGCGCCTGCTCGCTTTGCACCACGGTGGTGTCGGTCAGTCGATCGATCAGGTTTTGTGCCGGCGCAAGCAGCGGGGCGGCCAGCACCAGCATCGCGAGCCAACGCAGGCCGCGGGCGAACAGCGGCGGGGGTGAGAACACAGCAGGCATCGGCAACAAAGAGCAGATAGGGAGGGGCGCGCCGGGTTCGGCGCGGACAGGTGAGAGCGGTGGCCACAGCCGCAAGTTCCGGCACCGGGATGGCATGTGGTGCTACACGGGGGAATATAAGCGGCCACTGCTGTTTGTCGGGTGAAGCCCCCGTTCTCGGCAGGTGCGGCGACCCGGGTTTTCAGACACGCTTACTTTGTGTACAACCATGTGGTCTGTCCGTTGTCATGGAGGGTTGTGCATGGCGTCGATCGTCGAGCGTGCGCTTCGGCCGTGGGCCGAACGCATGCGAACCCAGGTGAATCTGCCGGTGCGCCTGAGCTGGGGGCCAGGAGGTGCATCCTCGCTGATGCTGGGCAACGGGGAACCCCCGAAGGTGGAGATCCGCGTGCGCGACGCGCAGGCGCTGCCGCTTCTGATCGAGCCCGGTCTGGACACGCTGGGTCAGGCCTATGTGGAGGGGCTGGTGGATGTGGACGGCAGCATGCCCGACATTCTGGCGGTGGCGCACCGGCTGGCCGAGAGCGCCCAGCCTGCCGAAGGCCTGCTCGGTCGCATGCGCCGCGCCTTCGGTCACACGCGCGAGAGCGACAGCGAGGCGATCCAGTACCACTACGACGTCTCCAACGACTTCTACGCCCAGTGGCTGGACCCGCGCATGGTGTATTCCTGCGGCTATTTCGAGCGCGGCGACGAGACGCTGGACCAGGCGCAACTGAACAAGATCGACCACATCCTGCGCAAGATCCGCCTGCAGCGGGGCCAGCGCCTGCTCGACATCGGTTGCGGCTGGGGCGCGCTGGTGCTGCGCGCGGCGCAGCACTTTGGTGCGCAGTGTGTGGGCGTGACGCTGTCGAAAAACCAGTTCGACTTGGCGCAGCAGCGGGTGCGCGAGGCCGACCTGCAGGATCACATCGAGATCCGCCTGCAGGACTACCGCGACGTGGCCGACGGTCCGTTCGACCGCATCACCAGCGTGGGCATGTTCGAGCACGTGGGACTGGACCACCTGAAGGATTACTTTGCGCTGGTGCGGGACCTGCTCAAGCCCGAGGGATGGGCGCTGAACCACGGCATCACCAGCACCGACGCACGGGACGGCGAAACCCGCCACGGCGGTGGACGCTTCATCGACCGCTACGTGTTCCCGCATGGCGAACTGCCACACCTGTCCACCGTCTTGCGCACGCTGCAGGAGGGCGGTCTGGAGGCGTTCGATGTGGAAAATCTGCGCCGCCATTACCAGCGCACCACGGCCTTGTGGAGCGAGCGCTTCGAGGCCAACGCGGCGCACATCCGCCCGCTGGTGGACGAAAAGCGCTGGCGCATCTGGCGCACTTACCTCGCGGGCTGCGCCTGGGCGTTCGAACACGACGAGGTGGCGATTTATCAGGTGCTGTGTCGCCCGGCGGGGCAAAGCGCGCAGGGATTGCCGTGGTCGCGGAGCTGGATGTACGAATAGCCCCCGTGCTGCGCCGGTCGCTGCCGAACGTTCAGTTGGCAAATCCCAGCACCACACGCCGCGTGGTCGCTGATTTTTTCTCGATCTTGGTGACGATCACGCGACCGATCTCGGCTGTGTTGGCCACGTGGGTACCACCACAGGGCTGCAGGTCGATCAGATGGGTGTTGCCGATGCGCACGGTGCGCACCGTGCCGCTGCCCCGCGGCGGCGACACGCTCATGCTTTTCACCAGCGCGGGGTTGGCGTCGAGCTCGGCGTCGCTCACGCTGCCCAGCGTCACCGGAAGCGCTGCCGACACCAGCGCGGCGATGCCGACAGTCAGTGCATCCTTGTCCAGCGGATCGGTCATGTGCAGGTCGAGCCGCGCGTGGTCGGGCGTGATCGAGCAGCCGTTGACCGGCACCGGCACCAGGTGGCACAGCAAATGGGTGGTGGTGTGAAAGCGCATCAGGCGGTGGCGCCGCGCCCAGTCGATTGTGGCGGTCGCGGCGTCACCCACGACCAGCCCCGCGGTCACCGCGTCCTGCCCGGGTGCCGGGATGTGCACGATGTCGTTGGTGGGTCGGCCCTCGGCGTCTGTGGCCTTGCGTGTGTCGGCGATGGCGATGCGCGCACCACTGGCCAGTTGCAGCTCACCGGCGTCACCGGCCTGGCCACCGCCCAGCGGGTAGAACACCGTCTGGTCGAGCACGATGCCTTGCTCGGTGAGCGCGGTGATGGTGGCGGAGCACGTGCGCCGGTAGGCGTCGATGCGAAACAGGTCCTGGGTCATGAACCCATCATAAAAGGCGGCCTTACACTGCCGGACATGACGCTTCGCACCACTTTCTGGGCCGACCTGAGCACCGCCGATTTTGCGGCCCTGGACCGGTCGCGTGCGATCGCCGTGCTGCCGGTGGCGGCGACCGAACAGCACGGGCCGCACCTGCCGCTGTCGGTGGACACCGATCTGGTCAACGGCGTGATCGCTGCGGCGCTGCCGCACTTGTCGCACGAATTTCCAGCGCTGTTTCTGCCCACACAGGCGGTCGGTTTCAGTCCGGAACACACCCGCTTTGCCGGCACGCTCACGCTCAAAGCCGAGACGCTGATGCGCGTGTGGACCGAAATGGGTGAGTGTGTGAGCGCCAGCGGGGTGAAAAAATTTGTGCTGTTCAACGCCCACGGTGGCCAGGTGGGCGCGCTCGATCTGGTGGCGCGCGATCTGCGTGCGCGACTCGGCCTGCTGGTCTACAGCGTGAGCTGGTTCAACCTGCCGCTGCTGGATGCCCAGGGCAAGGACGTGAACGCACGCTTCAGTGCCGAGGAGCACCGTTTCGGCATTCACGCGGGCGAGATCGAGACCGCGATGATGCTGGCGCTGCGACCCGAGCGCGTGCGCATGGACCAGGCGGGCTATTTCCGCTCGGCCTCGCAGGCGCGTGCCGCCGAGTTCCCTATTCTGGGCAACGGAAAAAGCGCCAAGCTGGGCTGGCAGATACAGGACTACAACGCCGAAGGTGCGGTGGGCAACGCGGGCGCTGCCACCGCCGAGAACGGCCGCCTGTTGCTCGACTCGGCCGGTCGCGCCCTGGCGCAGTTGCTGGCCGAGATCGACCGCCTGCCGCCCGATGTGCTGAGCGAGCACACCGCCTTCCATTACCGCGCGTAGCGCGCCGCGCAGTGGCGGAGCGTGGGGGCCGCGGGCCAGCCGCCGGGCCGCCCTCAAGGCAGGTTCAGCCCCCTCGGGGGCAGCGACCCGCGCAGCGGTGGAGCGTGGGGGCAACCAACCGACCAACACTCACGCGTAGGTGATCCAGCCCTGATGCTCGGGGGCGTCGAGATGGGCCAGCGTGTTGTAAGTCATCAGCCGGTGGCGTCTGGGGCTGAATTCGAACTCGGTCACCGCGCTGTTGCGGATGCGCATGTTGAGGTCGATGGTGCGCTCCGGGCTCAGACCCAGCACCTGACCCACCGCGGTGCTGATCGGGCCGCCACTGGAGACCAGCAGCACCCGCTGGCCTGTGTGCTGGCTGCGAACATGGTCGAGCGCGCCGGTGATGCCGCGCACGAACTCGGCGTAACTGGGCATGCCTTGTGGGCTCACCGTGCCAGCCATCCATTGCGCCAGGCCGTCGCACAGCAGCCGGAAATGCTGTCGGTACAGCTCGGGGGTGTCGGGTTTGGGCAGCGGCTGCGGGTGGATGGTGCGGATCACCGCCAGGCTGTCGTATTCGTTGAGACCGGGCCACACCAGCGGCGCCAGCGACAGCCCGGCGCCCGCCGCAATGCCTTCCCAGGTCTGGGTGTGACGGCGCAGCGAGCCGGTGATGACGGCGTCGAAACCCAGCCCCCGCTCGGCCCAGTAGCGGCCCAGGCGCTCGCTCTGGCGTTGGCCGAGGGCGCTGAGCTGGTCGTAGTCGGCGGCGCCAAACGAAGCCTGGCCGTGGCGCACAAGGTAAAGCGTTCCCATGCGGCGATTCTGTGGTGTCGTGCGGCGGGCGCTTTGTCCCGGTCGTGACTGGCGCTGCCGTCCAGCGCCACAAATGCCTTGGCTAGGGCACGTTTTTCTGGGCTTGGACGGCCTGGCGCTGTGTTGCAATGGCCCGTATGCCCTTGCTGCCAACCCCGCATGCCGCTTGAACTCCCCACCGTGTTGTTGATGCGGCTGGGCGTGGGCGCCATGGCGGCGTTCTCGTTCTGGTCCCTGTCGCGCCGCCACCCCAGCGTTGCCGGTCCGGGCTGGTGGGCGGCTGCGGCCTTCTGCTCTGCACTGGCGGGCCTCACCCTGTGGGCGCGCGTACAGCTGCCCGACAATCTGCTGAGTCTGCTGGCCAGCCCGATGACCGCGCTGGCGGTGGTGCTGGCCTGGCTCGGACTGCGCAGCCACCTGGGCCTGCATCTGCCAATGCACAAAGTGACGTGGGGGCTGGTGGCGTACAGCCTGCTCAACCTGGTGCTCTTTGGCCTCTGGGATTTGCCAGGCCCGCGTCTGGTCCTGTTTTTTGGGCTCCAGCTGTTGATCGTTGCCCTTACCTTGCGCGATCTGTGTCGGTTCGGGCTCAAGCGCCTGCAGCGCGAGCTTGGCATGCTGGCCGCATTCACTGTGCTGGAAACCCTTGCCTTGCTTGTGACCGCTGTTGTGCTGGCGCGCGTGGCGCAGACGCAGGACCCGCTGCTGCTGCGGAACACGCTGTCGACCATCCTGTCGATTTTCCTGATGTCGGTGATCGCACGCACCCTGATCTACACCGCGCTGGTGTCGGTGCGATTGCAGTCGGAAGGCGACCGCAGTCGCCAGGCGCTGGTGAGCCGCGGCGCCGATTCGCGTGCCCTGATCGAGCACCTCAGCGCTGGCGTGATCGTGTTCCGGCCCGATCAGACCGTGGCCCGCATCAACAGCGCGGCGCGCCGTTTTCTGGGGTGGGGCGATGGCGGGGCGAACCCGGCCATGCCCGAGCCCCTGGGCGCCGGATGGCGGTTGCTGCGCGAAGACGGTCGCACCATGCGCCGCCACGAGATGCCGTTCGAGCGGGTGCTCGCCACCGGGCAGCCGGTGAGCAACGTGATCATGGGCATGCCGATCGCCGACGGCCGCCAGGCGCGCTGGGCCCTGTGCAACGCCTACCCCGAAAACAACACCCAGGGCGGCCTGCGCCATGTGGTGCTGACCTTCGTCGACATCTCCTCGCTGCGCCAGGCACAGACGCAGCAGCGGCAGTTGCAGGCGCAACTGGCCCAGTCGCAGAAGATGGAGGCGCTGGGTACGCTGGCCGGCGGCGTGGCGCACGATTTCAACAACATCCTTGCCGCCATCCTCGGCAATGCAGAAATGGCGCGCCAGGATCTGCTGCCCGCCGACCCGGCCCGCGAGAGCTTGCACGAAATCAGCACCGCGGCGCGGCGCGGACGCGAGCTGGTGCGCCAGATCCTGGCCTTCAGCCGCCAGCAACCGATGGAGCGCCAGCCGGTGAACGTATCGGTGGTGCTCGGCGAGTCCTGCAACCTGCTGCGGGCCGCCCTGCCGCCTCAGGTGGAGCTGGTCTGCCCCGCCGACATGCGGCCGCAGTTCATCTCGGCCGACGCCACGCAGCTTGGCCAGGTGCTGCTCAATCTCGGTACCAACGCGGTGCACGCGATGGGCGGACTCAGCGGGCGCATCGAGTTCCGGCTTGCGGCGCTGCCCGAAGGCGATCGGCGCATCCCGACGGACCTGATCACCCAGCACGGACACGGTGCCGTGTGCATCGCGGTGCAAGACAACGGCTGCGGCATGGACGAGGCCACGCGCGAGCGCATCTTTGAGCCGTTTTTCACCACCCGACCGGTCGGCTCCGGCACCGGTCTGGGCCTGCCGGTGGTGCTGGGCATCGTGCAGACGCTGGGTGGTGTGATCGATCTGAACACCCGGCCCGGGGAAGGCACCACCTTCACCCTGTGTTTCCCCGCGGTCGCCGCAGGCGCGGCATCCGATCGCGAGAATGCGTCCGCAGATCCGTACAACGTCCGCGTGCATGGTGTCAACCCGCTGGCTGAGCCACCACCGGAGGGCACAATGCCCGTCACACCCCGGCCACGGCAGCCATCCTCGCTGCCCGCACCCACCTCAGCGGAGCATCCCGACATGGCAGAAACTGGTGAGTCCTCACCCCGCCACATCCTGTACCTGGACGATGACGACACCCTGGTATTCCTGGTGCGCAGGCTGCTCGAGCGCCGTGGTTACCGCGTCACCGCGATGCTCAACCAGCAGGACGTGATCAGCGCGGTACGCGACAACCCGACCGGCTTCGACCTGCTGCTGACCGACTTCAACATGCCCGGCATGTCGGGCCTGGAGGTGGCGAAAGAGGTGCTCGCCATCAACCCCGCGCTGCCGGTGGCGGTGGCCTCGGGCTACATCACCGACGAATTGCAGGCCGACGCCCTCGCCGCGGGTGTGCGCGAGGTGGTGTTCAAGACCGATGCGGTGGAAGATTTCTGCGCCATGGTGGCGCGCCTGGTGAACTAGGTCCCCCGCGCCGAACGTCGGTTCGTCACTTCCTCAAGGGAGGAACACCCGCCGACGGGCAAGCCCGATCGGCGGTGTTCTGGGTCCAGGCATGGGCTTCGGCTGATGGATCATCTGTCCGGCGCAGACGTGAGCACCGCGGCCAGTACCGCGCTGTCCACATTGCCGCCACACAGCGTGGTGCCGACCACCTGACCCTGGAGCTGTGCGCGCTGTTGCCAGGCGGCCGCAAAACTGGCGGCGCCGGCGCCTTCGGCCACGTTGTGGGTGTCGGCAAAGATCGCGCGCATGGCCTGGCCCACCTCGTCGTCGGTCACCTGCACGATGCCGTCCAGGTGTTCACTCAACACCTCCAGCGCTTCGGCATCCGCCACGCGGCAGGCCATGCCGTCGGCCAGCACCGTGCTCACCGGGGCTTCGACCACACGGCCTGCAGCCAGCGAGTCGGCGTAGGTGGTGGCGTGGGCACTCACCACGCCGACGATGCGCGCCCGGTGGCCGAGCGCGCGCCTGGCGGCGATCGCCGAACACGCGCCCGAACCCTGGCCGATCGGCACATAGACCACGTCCAGCTGTGGCACCGCCTGGAAGAATTCCCACCAGCAGGTGCTCACGCCGCTCAGCAAGTCCGGGTGAAAGCTGGGCACCATGTGCGCGCCGCGTTCGACCGCCAGTTGGATCGCATGTTCACGGCTTGCCTGGAAATCGTCGCCGTGTTCGACCAGCGTCACACCCAGTGCGCGCATCGCTGCATTTTTTTCCACCGAGTTGCCATGCGGCACGACGATGGTGCAGGCCACACCGTGTGTTCGCGCGGCCCAGCCCACACTCTGGCCGTGGTTGCCGCGTGTGGCGGCGATCACCTCGCGTGGCATCGCGCCGCGCTGCCCGAGCTGGTCAAAATAGGTCAGGCCGCCGCGGATCTTGAACGCGCCCACCGGCGTGTGGTTCTCGTGTTTGACCCAGCAGTCGGTGCCCAGCCGGGCGCTCAAGGTGGCCCAGCGGAATTGCGGCGTGGCCGCGAAGTCGCGGTAGACGACGCGGGCGGCGGCTTCGATGTCGGTGAGCGATGGCAGATGGGTTGACATGGTGCAAAGGGCCTGAGAGATCAGGGGTTGAGCGTGACCAGACCTGCCGGCGTGTCGAGCTCGGCGCTCAATGTGGCCGCGCCCGCCGTCACGACCACGCCGTGCAGGTCGATGGCCTGCAGCGCGGCTTGCAGCAAGGCAGCCTGCGGGTGACACAGGCGCAGCGACCGCAGGTGCAGGCCGCTGGCGGGCATGGACTGGGCCGGATGCACCTTGCCCCACTGGATCAGCGTGGGCAGGCAGCCGTCCAGCAGCCGCTGCCCGTCGTCACGCACCGCGATCTGCCATTGCAGCAGGCCGGCGGGCGTGTGGCGCGAGGCGGTGAGGGCGGGGCCGCGGTCGATGCCCAGCGCACGCCAGGCGGTCAGCGCAGCATCAAGATCGGGCACGCTGGCCACGCAGTGGATGAGCTGCGGCCCCTGCCGTTGAAGGCGGTTTTGCAGCGTCGGGTGGTCCAGATCGAACCAGCGCTTGAGCGGCGGTGCGCGCGTGGGCGTGGCCTGGGTGTTGACGGCGATGATCTCGAGGTAGGCATTCGGCGCGCCTTCTGCCTGCAATTTCAGCAGGCGGTTGTGGGTGCCAAACAGCGCGTGTTCACCGCCGGGCTCGGGCACCACACCCAGCGCGGCCTCGCACCAGGCCACACCGTCGTCCAGCGTGGCCGCGGCCACGATCAGGTGATCAAGCTGCGCGCTCACAGCCGCACCTGACCGCTGATACACGTCACCGATACACCGCCGACCCAGACCGTGCCGCGGGTGTCGCGCTCGATGAACACCCGGCCTTCGCGCGCCATCGCCGTGCCTTGCGCGGCCACATAGCGCTCGGGTGCCAGACCGGCGCCGATCAGCCATTGCGCCAGCGCCGCGTTCAGGCTGCCGGTGACCGGGTCTTCCGCCAGGCCGTTGTTGCCGGGGAAAAACGCGCGCACTTCGAACTGCGTGGCACTGCCCGGCGGACGGGGGGCCACCACACCGATGTCCAATCCGGCGAGCAGCGCACCATCGGGCTTGAGCGCGAGCACCTGTTCGGCGCTGTGCAGCATCACGCCGCGCCAGTTGGGTCCGTTGTTGCACCAGCTGTGGGCCACGATGTCGCTGCGCGTCACGCCCAGGCCACTGGCGATGAGGGTTACGTCGGCTTCATCCAGAGGGCCGCTCCTGATCAGCGGTGGTGCGGCAAACGCCAGCTGTTCTCCTGCGCGCCGAATGGGCACCAAACCCACGCCACATTCCTGCACCACCTGTTCGCCCCGAGGCACACCACCCGTCTCCAGCCACGCATGGCAGCTGCCCAGCGTCGGGTGGCCGGCGAACGGCAGCTCGCGGCCAGGGCAGAAGATGCGCACGCGGTAGTCGGCGCCCGCCGCTGCGCCGTCGGGCGTGGGCGGCAGCAGAAAGGTGCATTCCGAGAGGTTGGTCCAGTTCGTGAAGTGCTGCATGGCCTCCGGACTCAGGCCTTCACCGTCCAGCACCACCGCCAGCGGGTTGCCCCGGTACCGGGTGGTGGTGAACACGTCGATTTGTTTGAAGGCACGCAGTTTCATCGCACTTCCCCCTGGCCCATCGAGCGAACCGCACGCGCCAGCGCCGCGATCCCGGTACGGATCTGCGCTTCACTGGCGGTCACAAAGCTCAGGCGCAGGGTGCGCGGATCGGGGTGGTCGGCGTAGAAGGCGCTGCCAGGCACAAAGGCCACACCGGCGTCGACCGCGCGCGGCAGCAAGTCGATGGCGCTCATGCCCGCGGGCAGCCGCGCCCAGAGAAACATGCCGCCCGACGGGGCGTTCCACGACACGCCCAGCCCTTGCATCTCGGCTTCCAGCGCTGCCAGCATCGCCGCGCACTGGCGCTGGTAGAGCGCGCGGATGGTGGGCACATGGCGATCCAGGAAACCGTCTTTCAGCACCTCGGCCACCATGCGCTGGTTGTAGCCGGGGCTGTGCAGATCGGCCGCCTGCTTGGCCTGCAGCAACTTGGGAAAGATGGCGGGTGGTGCCACAACGTAGCCCAGACGCAGACCGGGCGCGAGCACCTTGGAAAACGAGCCGAGGTAGATGCAGCCGCCGGGATTCCGCGCGGTCAGTGGTGCCGGCGGTGGCGTGTCGAACCACAGGTCGCCGTACGGGTTGTCTTCCACGATCGGCAGGCCGAGCGCGGCGGCCCGCTCCACCAGCGCGACGCGGCGCGCCTCGCTCATGCAGCGGCCGGTGGGGTTCTGGAAATTGGGCAGCACGTAGAGGAAGCGGGCGCCGTCGGCTTTGGCCGCCAGGTCATCCAGCGCCGGCCCGTCGTCATCGCTGACCACGCTGACGGTGGTGGGTTCCATCGGCGCAAACGCCTGCAGCGCGCCCAGGTAGGTTGGCGTTTCCACCAGCACGCGGCTGCCGGCGTCGATCAGCACCTTGGCCACCAGGTCCAGGCCTTGCTGGCTGCCGGTGGTGATCAGGACCTGGTCCGGGTCTACCGCCCACGGCAGCTGTGCCGCGACCCACTCGCGCAAGGGCGCGTAGCCCTCGCTGGCCGCGTACTGCAGCGCCGCCGGGCCGTCGTCGCGCAGCACCCGCTCGCTGGCCGCCGCAAAGGCCTCGATGGGGAAGGTCCTGGGCGAGGGCAGGCCGCCCGCGAAGCTGATGACGCCGGGCCGCTCGGTGATCTTGAGGATCTCGCGGATCACCGAAGGGTTCATCTTGTCGGCGCGGCGCGCCAGGGTCCAGTGGGTGCTCATGGGGCCTCTCCGGGATGTCTGTTCGGCGTTTCAGGCGCGGGGCGCGGCAGGTGGTTGGGCAGATGGCGCAGCCATGCGCCGGCCCATGAAGACGGTGGCCACCACGGCGAGCGCGAAACCCACGGTCATGCCGTCCAGCGATTCGCCCAGCAGCGGTACCGCGGCCACGATGCTGATGAAGGGTTGCAGCAACTGCATCTGGCTCACCCGCAGCGCGCCACCCAGCGCCAGCCCACGAAACCAGGCAAAAAACCCGGCCCACATGGAAAAAACACCCACGTAGGCGAGCCCCAGCCACGCGCTGAGCGCGATGGGCTGCTCGGGCCAGGTCAGCAGCGCGCCCGGCAGGGTGAGCGGCAGCGCCATCACACAGACCCAGCTGATCACCCGCTCGGCACCGAGCGCCGGCGTGACCTTGGCGCCCGCCACATAACCCACCGACGCCGCGACCACCGCGCCGACCAGCAGCAGGTCGGCCTGGCCGAGGCCAAACCCGTGGCCCTGCTGGTGCGCGCGCAGCAGGCTGTAGAGCGCCACCAGCGCGCTGCCCAGCGCCGCGAACAACCAGAAGCCCAGACGGGCGCGCTGGTGCAGCAGCCAGGCGGCTGCGGCGGCCGTCACCAGCGGCAACAGGGCGGTGATCACCGCCGCGTGGCTGGCGGTGACCTCGCGCAGCGCCCAGCCCAGCAGCAGCGGGTAGCCGATCACATTGCCCAGCAACGACAGGGCCAGCGGCCGACGCTGCGCCCGGGTGGGCAGCTTTGAGCGCGTGAGCAACAGGTAGACGATGGACAGCGCCCCGGCCAGCGCCGCCCGCCCCCAGGTCACGAACCAGGGCGAGAGCTGCGGCGCATCCGCGGTGCCGGTGGCCAGGCGTGTCATCGGCAGGGTGAGCGCGAACACGAACACCCCCACAAAGCCCAGCCACAGGCCGAGTGAGGCCTGGTGGTCGTCGGCGCTGAGCGATGCGGCCCGTGTCATGCGCCGCCGCCCGCCGCTGCCATGCCGGCGCCACTCCAGACCATCCAGGCCGCGGTGAGCACCAGCGCGCCGGCCATCACGCGGTTGAACACCTGCAGGCGCGCGCCCGTGGCCTGACCATTGACCACTGGCCCGGCCAGCCAGTGGCGCAGCACCGAGCCGACCAGCGCGTAGGTGAAGTTGCTGAAAAAAGCGAACGCCAGCATCACCGGCAGCACCTGAGCGAAGCGCGTGAGCGCGTCGGGACGGCCTGCCACCCAGCCCGCCACCAGTGAGAGCGCCAGCATCCAAGCCTTGATGTTGAGAAACTGCAGCCCCACGCCTTGCCAGAAGCTCACGTCGAGCTGGGCCGCCTCCACCTGGCTCAGGCGGCTGCTGCCCCACAGTCTGTTGGCTAGCCAAAGCAGGTAGGCAACACCCCCGAGCAACACCGCCCAGCGCAACACCGGTTGCGCGACCACCAGCGCGCCCAGCCCGGCGGCACTCAGGCCAAACAGCAGGCCCCAGCCCACCGGCACCGCGCAGACAAAGTGCAAGGCCCCCTTGAGTCCTCTGTTGGCGGCCAGCGCGGTGGACAGTGTGGTGTTGGGACCGGGGGTGAAGCTCACGGCGGTGGCCAGCAAGAGCAGGGCGCTGAATTCGGCGGCGTTCATGGGTGCAGATCCGGGGATGTTGTCGAAACCATGGCAATGACTTTATGCTTGATGAGCCATACACCAACCACACAGTTCACCGGGTCAGTGACACAAACTGTGTGGTCCTGCGCAACCATACAGCCACCGGTTCCCGGTTGTTTCAGCCGACTGAAAAACATGCTTGATGCCTCCGATGCCACTGGCCTCTCATCCGCCCGTTGGGGCAACACCGCGCCAGGGCTGACCCGCGCCGGCTCGCTCACGCTGGCCGAGCAGCTGGCCGAGCGCTTTGCCAGCCGCATCCGCGACCGGCTGCTGGTGCCCGGCGCGCGCCTGCCCAGCGTGCGACAGTGCGCGCTGCAGCAGGGCCTGAGCCCGTCCACCGTGGTGGCCGCCTACGACCTGCTGCTGGCGCAGGGGCTGGTGGAGGCACGGCGCAACCGCGGTTTCTTTGTGCGCGAGCGGGCCGCCGAACGATCGGACGCCCGCTCGGCGCAGCCGTCCGCCAGACCGGAGCCGAGACTGGCCGCGCCGGTGAACGCCGCCGCGTTGTTGCGCGGCATGTTCCACACGGCGGGCGACCGCCCGCAGCCCGGCATGGGCGTGTTCCCGCCCGACTGGCTCGAGACCAGCTTCCTGCCCGCGGCGGTGCGCCGCGTCACCGGGACCCAGGCGCTGTCCGACAGCTCGCTGCGCTACGGCGAACCGCTGGGCGACCCGCTGCTGCGCCGTGTGCTGGCCGATCGCCTGCAGCACCTGGGCATGCCGGCCGAGCCGGAGCAGATCATCACCACCGTGGGTGCCACGCACGCGTTGGACATCGTGAGCCGCACCCTGCTCAAGCCCGGCGATTGTGTGATGGTGGAGGAGCCGGGCTGGGCGGTCGAGTTCGCCCGCCTGCACGCGCTGGGCATGCGCATCCTGCCGGTGCCGCGCGGCCCGGCAGGGCCGGATCTGTCGGTGATGGCGCGTTACTGCGAAGCCCACGCACCCAAGCTGTTCGTGAGCGTCAGCGTGTTGCACAACCCCACCGGCCACTGCCTCACACCCGCGAGTGCGCACCGCGTGATGCAGCTCGCGCAGCGGCATGGTTTTTACGTGGTGGAAGACGACACCTACAGCCACCTCGCGCCCGAACACGCCACCCGCATGAGCGGGCTCGACGGCTTGCAGCGCACGATTTACGTCAGTGGCTTCGCCAAGATCCTGGCGCCGAACTGGCGCGTGGGTTACCTGGCCGCGCCCCCCGATCTGGTCGATCGCCTGCTCGACACCAAGCTGATCTCCACCCTCACCACGCCCAGCCTGCTGGAGCGCGCGCTGGCACATTGCATCGGGCAAGGTCAGTTGCGCCGCCATGCCGAGCGCATTCGCAGCCGCCTGGACGCAGCGCGCGCCCGCAGCGTGAAGCTGGCGCTGGCCGCAGGCTGCCGTTTGGCCGCCGAGCCGTCGGGGCTGTTTGGCTGGGTCGACACCGGCGTCGACACCGAGGCGCTGGCACAGCGCCTGCTCGACGAGGGTTACCTGATCGCGCCCGGCGCGCTGTTCCACGCGGCGCGTGCCCCCAGCACGCTGATGCGGATCAATTTCGCCACCACCCAGGAGCCGACGTTCTGGCGCGTGTTCAGCCGCCTGGTGGACGCGGCGCGCTGAGCACCGCGTCCAGTCTGGCGTCGATCGCGCGCGCCTCGTCCACCAGCAGTGGCAAGGTGCGCCCGAACAGCGCCCAGTCCCGTGCCAGAGCCGCCAGCTCCAGGGCTTTGGCCAGTTGCGCGCCGCGCTCGGCCGCCATGCTGCCCAGCGAACCTTTGAGGCCGTGCGCGTGGACCACTGCGTGCTTGACGTTCTGCTCGGCCCGCGCCGTCTGCAGCGCCATCATCCGTTCGCGCAGATCGGCCCGCATCGCCAGCGCGAGCTGGCGCAAGGTGGCCTCGTCACAGTCGAGTTGGCGGCGCAGTTTGTCGATGTCGAGCGCATCGGCGACACCCGGACTGCGCGGCACGCTGGTCGCATCGCCGCACGCCGTGTTGGCCGGCGGCGCAGGCGGTTTCACCGTCCCCTGCAGCGCAGTTCCCATCGCGACCTGCGGTTGCGGGCGGTCGCGGGTCCCGTCCCGCGCAGCTTCGGCGAGCGGGTGGATACTGGACTCCCGGTGCGTCGAGCCGCACCGGCGGCCGGGCTCGGCGTTTTGGTGATTGATCCCGGGCGGCAGTTGTTGCGCGCGCGATTTCTCCTCTTGCAGATCCTGCGGGGTACGTTGGAAATCCTGGGCGGGGCGGTCGGGCGAGTCGGGCATTTGGGAGGCGGGCCGGTGCGCGCCGTCGGTTGGGCAGGGTGTCAGCCGCCGCCCAGCGCCTCCAGACGCTCCAGGGATTGCAGCCACTCCCCTTCGATTTCGGCATGTCGGGCGCCAAGTTGAGCCGCACGGGCCGGATCGCTGGCGTACAGGGCGCCGCCCGCCAGATCCCGTTCGACCAGCGCCTGCTCGGCTTCCAGCGCGGCGATCTGCCCCGGCAAGGTATCCAGCTCGCGCTGCTCCTTGTAGCTGAGCTTGCGCTTGGGCGCAGGCCCTGCGGACTCGATCGCCGGCGCCGGCGAGACCGCTTTTGGGCTGACTGCGGGAGCTGCCGCATCGCGTTCACGCTGCAAGGCCTGGGTGCGTGCCGACTGGGTCATCCAGTCCTGCACGTCACCCACGTACTCGCGCCAACGGCCCTCGCCCTCGTGCACGATGGTGCTGGTGACCACGTTGTCGAGAAAACGCCGGTCGTGGCTGACCAGGAACACCGTGCCGTCGTACTGCTGGAGCAGGTCTTCAAGCAGTTCCAGCGTGTCGATGTCCAGGTCGTTGGTCGGCTCGTCGAGTACCAACACGTTGGCTGGCCTGGCAAACAGGCGCGCCAGCAGCAGGCGGTTGCGCTCGCCGCCCGAAAGCGTGCGCACCGGGGCGTTGGCGCGGGCCGGTGAAAACAGGAAATCGGCCAGGTAGCTCTTGACGTGGGTGCGCTTGTTGCCAATCTCGATCCACTCGCTGCCGGGGCTGATGAAGTCTTCCAGCGTGGCGTCGAGGTCGATCTGGTCGCGCATCTGGTCGAAGTAGGCGACCGATTGTTTGCTGCCCAGGCGCACCGTCCCACTGTCGGGCGCGAGTTCGCCCAGGATGATCTTGAGCAAGGTGGTCTTGCCGGCGCCGTTGGGGCCGATCAGACCGATCTTGTCGCCGCGCAGGATGGTCGAAGTGAAATCGCGGATCACCGTGCGCTGGCCGCCACCCGCCAGCGGGAAGGATTTGCTCACCTTCTCCAGTTCGGCCACGATCTTGCCGCTCGCCCCGCCGCTGACCACCTCCAGCTTCACGTTGCCCAGGGCGTCGCGGCGCTGCGCCCGCTGGGCCCGCAGGTTCTCCAGTCGGGTGATGCGGCCTTGTGCCCGCGTGCGCCGGGCCTCAACGCCCTTGCGGATCCAGACCTCTTCCTGCGCCAGCAGCTTGTCGGCTCGGGCGTTGATCACAGATTCCTGCGCCTGCTGTTCCTCTTTCAGGATTTGGTACCGAGCGAAGTTGCCCGGGTAGCTCAGCAGCCGACCGCGGTCGAGTTCCACCATGCGGGTGGCCACCCGATCGAGAAACGCCCGGTCGTGGCTGATTGTGATCACGCTGCCGGGGTATTCCAGCAACAGGTCTTCCAGCCAGGTGATGCTGTCCAGATCGAGGTGGTTGGTCGGCTCGTCCAGCAGCAACACGTCGGGCCGGCTGACCAGCGCCTGAGCCAGCGCAACCCGTTTCTTGTTGCCCCCCGACAGCGCGCCCACCCGGTCGTCGGCGTTGAGGTGCAGCCGGTGCAGCGTCTCTTCCACCCGCTGCTCCCAGTTCCACGCGTCGAGTGCCTCGATGCGGTTTTGCAAGGCGTCGAGATCCAGTCCGTCGGCCCCACTCAGATATTGCTCCCGCGCCTCTCGGGCATCGGCCAGGCCCAGACTCGCAGCTTCAAAAACCGTGGATGAAAGATCCAGCACAGGTTCCTGGGGCACATAGGCCACACGAAGCCCGGTCTGCGTCTGCAACTGCCCGTCATCGGGCTTCTCCAGCCCCGCCAGTATCTTCAGCAGGGACGATTTGCCTGTGCCATTGCGCCCGATCAGGCCCACGCGCTCCTGCGCCTCAAGTGAGAAGTCGGTGTGATCGAGCAGCGCCACGTGACCAAAAGCCAGTTGCGCGTTCTGTAAGGAGATGAGTGCCATGTACGCCGCTTGTATATAGATGCCTCGATTATCCAGACGCGGTGCTGCAGCCAGGGCGCAGCCGACAGCGAACGGGTCGCAGCGTCCGCCAAGGATGCAAAAACAGGTGATCCGATCGAACGGAACAAGCTGGTGACGGTGGTTGTCCGGAGAGATTCTCAAGCGACCGGATGCGCCGCACCGAAGCGCCGACATCCCCTGCCGCGCCTTTGCAGACGGGAAGGCCCGCCTCGGCCGCAAGGGGGCAATCGATGCCTCCCACACATTTTCTCTCCGCCCTTTGACAGCGTCTAGAAATCTGATGTATACTGCAAGGCTTCGCTGCTCACCACC
>CAYRIT010000047.1:0-21158 GCA_964424415.1 uncultured Hydrogenophaga sp. | reverse complement strand
GGTGGATGAAGGGGTGCATGTCGCTGGTGTTGAGGTCGTTCTTCTCGTACCAGCTGGCGGTGGGCAACACGATGTCGGAATACAGACAGGTGGTGCTCATGCGGAAGTCCAGCGTGACCAGCAGATCCAGCTTGCCCCGCGGTGCGTTCTTGTGCCACTTCACCTCGGAAGGTTTGGCCTCGTCGGGGCCCAGATCCTTGCCCTGCACACCGTTCTCGGTGCCCAGCAGGTGTTTGCAGAAATACTCGTGGCCCTTGCCGCTGGAACCCAGCAGGTTGGAGCGCCAGACGAGCAGGTTGCGCGGCCAGTTCTGCGGCGCGTCCGGGTCTTCGCAGCTCATCTCCAGCGTGCCGTCTTTCAGACCCCTGACCACGTAGTCCTTGGGCTCCATGCCAGCAGTGGCCGCGTCCTTGACCACCTGCAGCGGGTTGGTCTTGAGCTGCGGCGCGCTGGGCAACCAGCCCATTCGCTCGGCGCGCACGTTGTAGTCGATCATGCTGCCGGCATACGCGGCCTTGTCGGCCAGTGGCGAGACAATCTCTTCCATGCCCAGTTTTTCGTAACGCCACTGGTCGGTGTGGGCGTAGAAGAAGCTGGTGCCGTTCATCTGGCGCGGCGGACGAATCCAGTCCAGCGCGAACGCCAGTGCGGTCCAGCCGGTCTGCGGGCGCAGTTTTTCCTGGCCCACGTAATGCGACCAGCCACCACCACTTTGGCCAATACAGCCGCACATCATCAGCAGGTTGATGATGCCCCGGTAGTTCATGTCGGCGTGGTACCAGTGGTTCATGCCGGCGCCGATGATCACCATGGACTTGCCATGGGTCTTGTCGGCGTTGTCGGCGAACTGGCGCGCCACGGTGATCACCTGGTCGCGTGGCACACCGGTGATGCTCTCCTGCCAGGCCGGGGTGTAGGCGGCGTTGTCGTCGTAGTCGCGTGCACCACTGCCCAGACCGCGGTCGATGCCGTACTGCGCCACCTGCAGGTCGAACACGGTGGCAACCATCACCTGGCGCTCTTCACCGGCCTTGCCCAGGCGCATCTGCACCGCAGGCACCTTGACGTGGTTGATGTCGCCGTTTTGCACGTTGTTCGGGAACTGCGGCGAGGCCACGCCACCGAAATACGGCAGCGCCACACCAACGACCTGGTGCGCCTGCTCGCCGTCTTCCATCACCGAAAGTTTGAGTTTGACGTCGGTGTCGCGGTGGGCTTCCTTGGACTCCAGGTTCCATTTGCCCTCGTCCGAGCGGCCGGACTCACCCCAGCGGAAGCCGATGGAGCCGTTGGGCAACACCACCTGACCATCGACGTCGAACGCGATCGTCTTCCAGTCGGGGTTGTTGTCCTGGCCCAGACTGTCGTCGAAGTCGCTGGCGCGAACATAACGATCGGGCACCAGGGTCTTGCTGCCGTCGGCCAGCGTGTGCTCCTTGAGCATGACCAGCAGCGGCAGGTCGGTGTAACGGCGCGCGTAGTCGTCAAAGTAGCTGCTGCGCGGCTTGCCGCCCGCCGGGAAATAGAACTCCTTGAGCGCCACGTGGCCCATGGCCATGGCCATGGCGGCGTCGGTGCCCTGCTTGGGGTGGAGCCAGATGTCGGAGAGCTTGGCCACCTCGGAGTAGTCGGGCGTGACCGCCACCGTCTTGGTGCCTTTGTAGCGCACCTCGGTGAAAAAGTGGGCGTCGGGGGTGCGTGTCTGGGGCACGTTGGAGCCCCAGGCAATGATGAACGAGCTGTTGTACCAGTCGGCCGATTCCGGCACGTCGGTCTGCTCACCCCAGACCTGCGGGCTGCTGGGGGGCAGGTCGCAGTACCAGTCGTAAAAACTCAGGCAGACGCCACCGATCAGGCTGAGGTAGCGACTGCCTGCCGCGTAGCTCACCATCGACATGGCAGGGATCGGCGAGAAGCCGATCACGCGGTCGGGGCCGTGCTCCTTGATGGTGTAGACGTTGGCCGCAGCGATCAGCTGGTTGACCTCATCCCAGGTCGAGCGCACGAAACCACCCATACCACGCACCTGCTGGTAGTCGCGACGGGCTTCGGGGTTTTGCTGGATCAGTGCCCAGGCATCCACCGGCGTCTTGCTGACCTTGAGCGCGGCGCGCCAGCGCTCCAGCAGGCGACCGCGCACCATGGGGTACTTCACGCGGTTGGCGCTGTAGAGGTACCAGCTGTAGGAAGCGCCACGGGCGCAGCCCCGCGGCTCGTGGTTGGGCATGTCCCAGCGCGTGCGCGGGTAGTCGGTCTGCTGGGTTTCCCAGGTGACGATACCGCCCTTGACGTAGATCTTCCACGAGCAGGAGCCGGTGCAGTTCACACCGTGGGTGGAACGCACGATCTTGTCGTGGGCCCAACGGTTGCGGTAGGCGTCTTCCCAGGTGCGGTCTTCGGCGGTGGTCACCCCGTGGTTGCCCGCAAAGGGTTCCTTGGGCAGGCTGAAATGGGTGAGGCGGTCGAGAAAATGGCTCATGAAGTTCTCCGAAATTCAGATCAGGGCACAGGTTCGGGGGATCAGGGGTTTTTGATTTCAGCACCCTTGCGCAGATAGAACCACCAGTTCAACAGCAGGCACAGCGCGTAGAAAACGGCAAAACCGTACATGGCCATCTCAGGCGTGCCGAGCTTGATCTGCTGACCGATCACCACCGGGGCGATGAATGCGCCATAGGCAGCGATGGCCGAAGTCCAGCCCAGCACCGGGCCAGCTTGTTGACGGTCGAAGATAACGCCGATGCTGCGAAAGGTCGAGCCGTTGCCGATGCCGCTGGCCGCAAACAGCACCATGAACAGCGCAAGGAAGGTGAAAAAGTGCTCTTCCGGTGTGGCCGAGTGGTAGGCGAGTTGCATCACATAACCCACCGCGACCGCGGCGATCACCATGACCGCACACACCCATTGGGTGACGATGGAGCCGCCAAGCTTGTCGGAAATCCAGCCGCCAACGGGGCGGATGGCTGCACCCACGAAAGGCCCGATCCAGGCGTAGGCCAGCACGGGCGGGCCGTTGGGATTGACCAGCGTGTGCTGCATGATGCCGTTGGCGTCGGGCACGTGGCTGATACCGAAGATCACCTTCATCGACAGCGGCAGCGCCATCGAAAAACCGATGAACGAGCCGAAGGTAACGATGTACAGAATGGTCAGCGACCAGGTGTGTTTGTTGCCAAAAATCGCAAACTGCTTGGCCACGTTCTCCTTCATCGGGCCAAAGGCCGTGACCTTCATCACCATGAGCGTGCTGACGATGATCAGCGGCATGGCCAGCCACATGTTGAGCACACCCAGGCCGCTGGGTGCCGGCAGATAGAGGTACAAGCCCACACCGGCCGGAATGAACGACAGGGTGTAGAGCCAGATGATCTTCAGGAAAGCCGTGATGGGACTGCCGGTGTCGGGCGAGACGGTCTTGAGGTTGTTCATGCCGAACCAGCACAGGATCGACAGCGGCACCAAGGAGAGCACCCAGGCAAAACCGGCGTTCTGGATCCAGGTGGCGGTGCCGGGCGGGATGGCACCGAAGATCCAGCCGCTTTCCTTTTGCAGCGTCATCGACTCACCGCCGAGAGTGCCGAGCAAAGGCACGGTCATCACCAGCGGGATCACGATCTGCATCGTGGTCACGCCGAAATTGCCCAGGCCGGCGTTCAGGCCCAGGCCGGTCCCTTGCAGTCGCTTGGGGAAAAAGGTGGAGATGTTGGACATCGAGCTGGCAAAGTTGCCGCCGCCCACGCCACACCACAAGGCCATGAGCTGGAATGACCACAGCGGCCACTCCGGGTGCTGCAGCACGACGCCGGTGCCGATGGCCGGGGCCAGCAGCATGGCGGTGGTGAGAAAGATGGTGTTGCGCCCGCCCGCCAGACGGATCAGGAACGAGGCCGGGATGCGCATCGTCGCGCCTGCGAGGCCGGCGATGGCGGTCAGGGTGAACAGCTCGGCCTGGCTGAACGGGTAGCCCAGGTTGAGCATCTGCACCGTGATGATGCCCCACATGCCCCACACCGCGAATCCGCAAAGCAGGGCCGGGATGGAAATCCAGAGGTTGCGGTAGGCGATCTTTTTGCCGGTGGTTTCCCAGAACTGCTCGTCCTCTGGGCGCCAATCAACAATATCGGCACCGCTGGTGGTTTTGTTGTTCATGGTGAGTGGTCTGGCCGTTGTGGCTCAGTTTTGAAGGGAAAGGGATTGGCTCTGGTCGCCCACCGGGCTGGCGCGGCGCACTTCGGTCCAGTACATCCAGATCAGGGAGACCCAGACCACGCCATACATCAGCATGAAGGCGCTGGAGCGCACACCGGTGATGTCCATCAGCGCACCGAACATGATGGGCAGGATGAAACCGCCCATACCGCCCGCCAGGCCGACGATGCCGCTGATGGCGCCGATATTGCCGGGGTAGTCGTCGGCGATGTACTTGAACACGCTGGCCTTGCCGAAGGCCATCGCGATGCCCAGGGCGAACATCAACACGGTGAAGGCGTAGACGTTGAGACCGATGTGGAAGGTGGTGGGGCCGTCGACCGTCATCACGGTGAACTGCGTCTGCGGGTAAGACAGCAGGAACAGGCAGATCCAGCAAACCCACATCACCCACCAGGTGACGCTGTGGGCTCCGAATTTGTCGGACATGACCCCGCCCACGGCACGCAGCACACCCCCTGGCAGCGAGAAGCAGGCAGCCAGCAGCGCGGCGATGCGGATGTCGAGTCCGTACTCGCCCACGTAGTACTGCACCATCCAGAGCGAGAGCGCCACGTAGCCACCGAACACGATGCTGTAGTACTGGCAGTACTTGAGCACTTTCGGGTCTTTCAGCGCCTTGAGCTGGTCCATGAATTTCACATGCGACGGCACCAGGTGTTTGGGGTCTGAGGCACTGCCAAACCAGAAAATGATCAGGGTGCCGAGCATGATGGCCGCGTAGACCTTGGGCACCATGGTCCAGCCGAAGGCCACCAGCAGCGCGGGCGCGACAAACTTGTTGACCGCAGCACCCGAGTTGCCGGCACCGAACACGCCCATGGCCATGCCCTGGCGGTTCTTGGGAAACCAGCGTGCCACGTAGGGCGTACCGACGGAAAACGAGCCACCGGCCAGGCCCAGCACCAGGCCGATCACAAGAAAGTGCCAGTAAACGGTGGCGTAGGCCATGAGCCAGATCGCGGGCACGGTGATGGCCAGCAACGCGGCCATCACGATGCGGCCACCGTATTTGTCGGTCCAGATGCCCAGCGGCACGCGGATCAGCGAGCCCGAGAGAACCGGCATGGCGGTCAGCAGGCCGAATTCGGTGGCGTTCAGGCCCAGGGTCTTCTTCAGCGGAATGCCGATGACGGCAAACATCATCCACACCATGAAGCACACGGTGAAGGCCAGCGTACTGACGATCAGTACCGACCACGCTTTCTTTTGGTTGCTCAGCTCAGAGGCCATTTTTTTCTCCAGAAGACACTGGCATGACTGTCGGCGGTGGGCGACGCGCTGAACATCCACCGATGGGGCGCGGCGGACGGCCCAAAGGAACGAGGGCGGCCCCGGCCGCCCTCGTTCCAAAGAACTACTGCGGCCTCAAAAGCCGCCCAGCTTGATGCAGGTCAAACCAATCCGTGGTGGGTCGCGTATACAGCCGCCTGCACCCGCGAGCTCAGTTCGAGTTTGCGCAGAATGTGCTGCACGTGGATCTTCACCGTGGTCTCGGCGATGTCCAGGGCCCGGGCGATCAACTTGTTGCTGTTGCCACGCGCGATCAGCGCCAGAATCTCGCGCTCCCGCGGCGACAGGGACTCGGCACCGGGCGGCGGCTCGGGCACCAGCGGCGCCGGCTGGCTGGGCGTGTCGCCAGCCATGGCCGACTGACGGCGAAACACCGACACCAGCTTGGTCATCATTTCCGGGCTGACCACCGAATCGCCATCCAGCGACTTCACGATGGCCTCGCACAGCTGGTCGGATTCCACGGTCTTGAGCAGGTAGCCGTCGGCCCCCGCCCGCAGCGCCGAGGCGAGGTCCTCGGCGTCTTCGCTCACGGTGAGCATGAGCACCCGCGACCGCGGCGCGGCCTCCTTCAATGCCGGGATGGCGGCCACGCCATGCACGCCGGGCAGGTGGTTATCAAGCAGGATCACATCGGGCGCGCAGCGGGCGAGGTGGCGCATCGCCTCGCCCACGTCACCGGCTTCGGCGCAGACCTCGAAACGCTCGTCCTGCCCCAGCAAGGCCTTGAGGCCACGGCGAAAAAGGTTGTGGTCGTCGATCAGCAGCAGGCGGATGCGGGGGAGCGTGGTCGTCTGGGTCATGCGGTGGTGGCAGCGTCGAAACGGGAGGGTGGCATCGGGGCAGCGATCGTGCCCGGGTTGCCCGCAACCGGGTGCGGCGGCAAGGTGAGGGTGACCGTTGTGCCCCGTGCGGGGGTAGATTGCAGGGTGATGCTGGCGCCAATGCGTTCGGCGCGCTCGTGCATGATTTTCATGCCCACGTGGGTTTCGCCCTGCTTGTGGCGCGTGTCGAATCCGCAGCCGTTGTCGCGCACGGTGAAGCGCCAGCGCTCCCCTTTGTCCACCTCCAGGCTGACGTGGCTGGCCTGCGCGTGCTTGCGCACGTTGGACAGCGCCTCCTGCAGCACGTGCAGCACCTGCACCTGCACATCGGCCGGCAGCGGAAGGCCCTGGCCGCGCATCTGCAAGCGTGTCGGCAGACCGGTCTGGTGCTGGAATTTTTGCAGCGTTTCCTGCAACGCACCTTCGATGTCTTCCACGTTGGTACGGGTGCGGAAGTGCACCAGCAGCTCGCGCACGTCGCCAATGCTTTCGCGCAAGCCCTCGTCGAGTTCGTCCAGTGTCGTGTGCACCTTGTCGTCCTGCTGCCGGTTGATCGCATTGCGCAGCAGTTGCACCTGAATTTTGAGAAATGCGAGCGACTGGGCGATGGAATCATGCAGTTCGCGCGCCAGCAACGAGCGCTCTTCGCTCACCGCCGACTCGCGCTCCAGCGCGGCGGCGCGCAGTCCTTCGAGCGCGCTGGCGAGGTGGCTGGCCAGCGCATCGAGCAATTCGGTTTCCTCGGCACTGAGCTGGACGGGTTTGCGGAAAAACAGATCGATCTCGCCGATCAGCCGCTGCTGCAGGCGCACCGGCACACTCACCAGGCTTTCATAGCCTGCCTTGGCGCAATGGCGCATCGGCGTGGCCTCGTGGCTGTGGATGGGGATCACGCGGGTGCGGGCGTCGGGCTTGAGGTTGCCACAGGCGCAGGCACCGGCGATCAGGCTGCGCTCTTCGTCCAGCATGTCGGCCGGCAATGCGTCGGAAGCGAGCATGAGGTAGCGCTGGTTGGCGTCGTCCGACCAGCGCACCGCCACCGCGTCGGCGCCCATCACCACCCGCACCCGCTGGGTGAAGCCGCGCGAGAGCTCTTCGATCGTGCCGGCGCGTGCCAGGAAGGCGCTCACCTCGTACAGCGCTTCGAGCCGCGCCCGCTGTGCTTCGGTACGCTCGGTCTTGGCCTTCACCTGCGCTTCCAGCCCGAGGTAGAGCGACTCCAGCGTACTCGCCATGCGGTTGAAGCCCGCGGCCACCTGGCCAAACTCGTCGAGCGAATCGACTTCGACGCGGGCGCTGAATTCTCCCGCCTCGACACGCTCCAGGCCGCGCCTGAGCAAGCCAAGCGGGTTGATCACGTACATGTAGCCGGTGTAGATCATCACCACCGCGCTCACGATGGCCAGCGCCAGCATGGCGATCTGAAACAGGGTGAGGATGCCCGTCAGGCGCGAGAGCTGGTGTTCGATGGACAGCACAAAACGGTTGGTCGCGGCCACAAAATCGCCGGCCATGCGCCGGCTTTCCGCTGGTTCGATCGCACCGTGTCGCACCCATTGTTCGCGCTCGACCTGCCACAGCGCCTCGACCTGGGTGAACTCGCTGCGCACCGTGTCGTTCCAGGCCACGAACAGCGGGCGGCTCGCGTCGCCATGGCGCAACAGACTCAGGGTCTGATCGAACCCGTGGACCAGCTCGGCAACACGTTCGGGCCTTTCCCCGGCCTGCACCGCGCTGCTCAGCGCCCAGATCTGCATGCGCATGCGACCAGCCTCGTTCACCGCGGCCGCGCCGCCTTCGAGTTGCCAGGTGACCCACAGGGTGAAGCCGATCGAGGCCAGCATCAGCAACAGCATGGCCGCGCCAATGCGCATGAGCCGGGCAGCCAGGGACGGGGTAGGGACCATGGCTTGAGGGTAATGGGTTTTCATCCGCTGCGACGCGCGCGAGGAAAGGCCGGGCGCTGCGACGGGCAACCTGGCAATGGCCTCATGCGGCCTGCGGTCACCGCTGCCGGCGGTTAAAGATTCATTTACGATGTATGTTCAATGAACCCGGTGTGGGCACGCTGGAACGGTCCCCCCGCTTGCTGGCCGCTGTGGCCAGCGAAGCCCGTAACGGGCCACACAACCACAGACCCCGCGACTGCCATGCCCCGGGGTATGCCGCTGTGTCTCCCGCCTGCACCGTGTGCCGGGAGTCTGTTGTCGGTCAACCGCCCCCGAGGGTCTGCGATGTCACGTTCTGCCGAGCCGGTCGAGCAACCGGTGTTTCTGGCGCTGTACGAAAAGCAACAGAAGATCTACCCGCGTGCGGTCACCGGGCGTTTTGCGCGCTGGCGCTGGGTCATGGTCTGGCTGACGCAGCTGGTGTTTTATGGCCTGCCCTGGCTCAGCTGGAACGGGCGCCAGGCGGTGCTGTTCGATCTGGACGCACGGCACTTCTATGTGTTCGGCCTGGTGCTGCAGCCGCACGATTTCATCTACCTCGCCGCGCTGTTGGTGCTCTCGGCGCTGGCGCTGTTTTTTTTCACCGCTGTGGCCGGCCGGCTCTGGTGCGGCTACGCCTGCCCCCAGACCGTCTACACCGAAATTTTTCTGTGGGTGGAGCGCCTGCTGGAGGGTGACCGCATCGCACGCATGCGGCTCGATGCCCGCCCCTGGGGCCCGGGCAAGCTGTTGCGCAAAGGTGGCAAGCAGGCGATCTGGCTGGCGATCGGCGGCCTGACCGGCTTCACCTTCGTCGGCTATTTCATTCCCATCCAGACCCTGGCCGCGCAGGCCATCTCGTTCAGCATGGATCCGTGGGCGATTTTCTGGGTCGGCTTCTACGGTTTCGCCACCTACGGCAACGCCGGCTATCTGCGCGAGCAGGTCTGCAAGTACATGTGCCCGTATGCGCGATTTCAAAGCGCGTTGATCGACATGGACTCGCTGGTCATCGCCTACGACACACAGCGTGGCGAGTCGCGCGGCGCGCGCTCGCGCAAAGCCGACCCCAAGGCGCTCGACCTGGGCGACTGCATCGACTGCACCCTGTGTGTGCAGGTCTGCCCCACCGGCATCGACATCCGCGACGGTCTGCAAAACGAGTGCATTGCCTGCGCCGCCTGCATCGACGTCTGTGACGACGTGATGGACAAAATGGGCTACGCGCCGGGCCTGATCCGCTATTCCTCCGGCAACGCCATCGCCAACGGCTGGTCAGCGGCGCAGATGGTGCGCCGGGTCTGGCGTCCGCGGGTGCTGATCTACGCCAGCCTGCTGCTGGCGCTGAGCCTGGCGTTCGTCTGGAGCCTGGCTGGCCGCTCCGATTTCCGGATCGATTTCAGCAAAGACCGCGGCGCGGTGGCACGGGTCACCGGCCGCGGCGATGTCGAAAACACCTACCGCCTGCAGATCACCAACAGCAGCGAACACGACCAGCGTTACACGGTCTCGATCTCGGGTGCGCCCGGCCTGCGCATCGACACCGACACCGCGCTGGACATCGGCGCCACCAGCATCGGCAGCATGGCGGTGCGGCTGGTGCTGCCGGCCGACCGGGCACAGGCGCTCGCTGGCCAGATCCTGCAGGTCAGCGTCGACGTGTTACCCCTGGATCAGGCCAGTGCCACGCCACAGCGCAGCCGCGCCACCTTCATCGTGCCGCGCAGCTTCTGAGGGCGATCGCGGCGGGCGCGGGCATCGCTCTTTCGGATAGCCCCGCATCGTTCCGAGGAAATATCCACCCGGGGGACGATTTGCCATTTAATACATGCACCATCGATACACCTTTGAGGATTCCATGAACACAGCGACCGTTCAGCCTTCCCTTGCCACCGAGCGCGCGCGACAGGCCATTGGCCAGATTGCCGTGGACCTGCCCGGCTCCACCGCGGTGTTTCGCCGCCTCAAGCTCGACTTCTGCTGTGGCGGCCAGACCCCGCTGGCGCAGGCCTGTGAAGACAAAGGCCTGGCGTTGACCGCTGTGCTGGACGAGCTGGCGCAGCTCGACCGGCCCACTGGCGCCACCGCACCCCAGGCGCCGGCCGAGATGATCGACCACATCCTCACGCGCTACCACGCGGTGCACCGGGAGCAGCTGCCCGAACTGGTCCGCATGGCGCGCCGCGTCGAGGCAGTGCACCGCGACAACCCCCACGTGCCCACCGGTCTGGCGGCGCACCTGGAAGACATGGAAGCCGAGCTGCTCAACCACATGGCCAAGGAAGAGGCGATCCTGTTCCCGGCGTTGCGCGCCAGTGCCCAGAACGACATGCGTATGCCGATCCAGATGATGCGCAACGAGCACGTTGGCCATGGCGAACAGCTGGAACGCCTGATGGCGCTCACCAACGACGCCAACCCGCCGCCCGGCGCCTGCAACACCTGGCGCGCGCTCTACGCCGGCATCGCCCAGCTCTCCGACGACCTCATCAACCACATCCACACCGAGAACAACCTGCTGTTCCCGCAGTTCGAGGTGCAGACCGGTTGCGGATCGTCTTGCGGCTGCGCCTGAGTCCGGCCACTTGAGGCAGATCAAGCGGGTGGTGGCTTGACCTGAGTCAAGCCACCACCGCCAGGCGCTTGCTATCGTCGCGCCCGCCGGGCCCCGCACTGTTCGCCACCGCCCGACCAAGGACACACGACCCCATGGCCACAGACCGCACGCAACCCCTTTCCATGGACCTGGTCTGCCCCGCCGGCAGCCTGCCCGCGCTCAAGGCCGCAGTCGACAACGGCGCCAACTGCGTCTACCTCGGGCTGCGCGACGCCACCAATGCGCGCAATTTCGCCGGCCTGAATTTCGACGACGCGGCCATCGCCACCGGCGTGGCCTACGCCCACGCGCGCGGCGCCCAGGTCTTCATGGCGCTCAACACCTACCCCCAGGCGGCCCAGCCCGAGCGCTGGCGCGAGGCCATGGACAAGGCGGTGAACATGGGCGTGGACGCCGTCATCCTGGCCGACCCCGGCCTGATGCGCTACGCCATCGAGCGCCACCCGCAGCTGCGGCTGCACCTCTCGGTGCAGGGCTCGGCCACCAACTACGAGGCCATCAACCTCTACCACCAGCAGTTCGGCATTTCGCGCGCGGTGCTGCCGCGCGTGCTCTCGCTCGAACAGGTGCGCCAGGTGCTGCAAAAGACGCCGGTGGAGATCGAGGTGTTCGGTTTTGGCAGCCTGTGTGTGATGGTCGAAGGGCGCTGCGCGCTGTCGTCCTACGTGACCGGCGAATCGCCCAACACGCACGGCGTGTGCTCGCCGCCCAAAGCGGTGCGCTGGCAGGAAACTCCCCAGGGCCTGGAGTCGCGCCTGGGCGGTGTGCTGATCGACCGCTACGCGCCCGGTGAAAGCGCCGGCTACCCCACGCTGTGCAAGGGCCGCTTCGATGTGGAAGACGACCACGCCTACTACGCCATCGAAGAGCCCACCAGCCTCAACACCCTGACCCTGCTGCCGCAGCTGCTGCAGATGGGTGTGCGAGCCATCAAGATCGAAGGCCGCCAGCGCAGTCCGGCTTATGTGGCCCAGGTGACCAAGGTCTGGCGCGAAGCGATCGACCACTGCCTGGCCCAGCCGCAGCACTACGCGCCCAAGGGCGTCTGGATGTCCGCCCTGGATCAGGTGGCCGAAGGCCAGCAGCACACGCTGGGCGCTTACCACCGGCCGTGGAAATGAGCTCCCCCCTGCGCCGCTTCGCGGCTTCCCCCCAGGGGGACCACGCCTGTGGCCCGGCAAAGCCGGTTCCACGGCGCGTGCTGGGTTCGGACACCCGCTTCGGCTGCGAACCGGCTTGCCTGCGCCGCTTCGCGGCTTCCCCCCAGGGGAACCACGCCTGTGGCCCGGCAAAGCCGGCTCCACGGCGCGTGCTGGGTTCGGACACCCGCTTCGGCTGCGAACTGGCTTGCCGGCACCGCTTTGCGGCTGCCTCCGGGGGGACCCACACCAGCAACCCGGCAAAGCCGGTTCTGCGGCGTGTGCTGAACAAGGCACGTATCTCGGCAGCGAACTGGCCTGCGGGCCGCTGGATGGATCATTGAAATGAAACTCGCTCTCGGCCCTTTGCAGTACTACTGGCCACGGCTGCAGACCTTCGACTTCTACCAAGCCATGGCGCAGACCGCGGTCGATGTGGTCTACCTCGGCGAGGTCACCTGCTCGCGCCGGCGCGAGCTGCGCCTGTCCGACTGGCTCGACATCGCCCAGCTGCTGCGCGATGCCGGCAAAGAGGTGGTGCTCTCGACCATGGTCTTGCTGGAGTCCGGTTCCGACGTCAGCGCCATGCACAAGATCGCCGCCCAGACCGACTTTGTGGTCGAGGCCAACGACATGGGGGCGGTGAACAGCCTGGCGAACAAGCAACCCTTTGTGGCCGGCCCCCACCTCAACCTCTACAACGGCCCTTCGCTGCAGTGGATGGCATCGCTCGGCGCCACGCGCTGGGTGGCGCCGCTGGAGATGCCACGCGCAGACCTCGCGCTGATGCAGCAGGCGCGGCCCGCCGGCCTGCAGACGGAAGTGTTCGCCCATGGCCGCCTGCCGCTGGCGTTTTCGGCCCGCTGTTTCACCGCGCGCCACTGCAACCTGCCCAAGGACGATTGCCAGTTCCGCTGCATCGAGCACCCCGACGGCCTGATGCTCAAGACCCGTGAAGACGAAGAGTTCCTGGTGCTCAACGGCATCCAGACCCAGTCGGCCAAGGTGCACAGCCTGATCGACGCCTGGGACGAACTGCTGGCGCTGGAGATCGACCTGGTGCGCATCAGCCCGCAGTCGCAGCACACGGCCGAGATCGTGGCCTTGTACGACGGGGTGCGCCGCCGCACGCTCAGCGCAGAGCAGGCGCGCACCGCCTTGCTGCCGCTGCTGCCCAGCGAAGACTGCAACGGCTACTGGCACGGCCAGCCCGGCCTGCAACGCATCGCACCGGCGGCCACTGTGGCGGCCTGAACAGCATGGTCGCAGGCGAACGCTTCAACAGCATCAGCCACCTGGTGGGCGCGGTGCTGGCCCTGGTGGGTGCCACCGTGCTCATCACACAATCGGCGCTGCTGGCCGACCCATGGAAGATCGTGGCTTTTAGCGTCTACGGCGCCATGCTGGTCGCGCTGTACCTCGCCTCCACGCTGTACCACGCGCTGCGCGGTCGCGCCAAGGCGGTGTTCCAGAAGCTCGACCACTGCAGCATCTACCTGCTGATCGCCGGCAGCTACACCCCGTTTGCCCTGGTCTCCTTGCGCGGCCCCTGGGGCTGGAGCCTGCTCGGCGCGGTCTGGACGCTGGCGGTGCTGGGCATCGTGCAGGAGGTCTGGCTGGCTCGAGGCGCGCGCGTGCTCTCGCTGGTGATCTACGTGCTGATGGGCTGGCTCGCGCTGGTGGCGGTGGTGCCGCTGTGGCAGGCACTCACCCCCGCCGGTTTCGCCTGGCTGGCCGCGGGCGGCGCCTGCTACACGCTGGGCATCGCCTTCTACGCCACCGACCACAAGCTGCGCCATGGTCACGGCATCTGGCACCTGTTCGTGCTGGCCGGCAGCACCTGTCACTTCTTCACCATGGCGCTGTACGTGGCATGAACGCAGCACCTGCTCGCGCCGCCTGAACAGCGCACCAGCGCCTGGAACCCGACACCGCATGACCACCGATACCCGACCCGTCGTTCCCGCCCCCGTCGGCGCCCTGCTGTCGCGCCTGCCGGCCCTGCCCGGCTCGATGCTGCTGGTGACCGCGCTCAACCTCGTGCTCGCCCGCCAGTTGCCAGGCGATGTGGTGCAGCGGCTGCAGGGCAAGCGCATCCGCATCGAGGTGCGCGACGCGCGCCTGAAGTTCGACTTTGTCTGGCGCGGCACCATGTTTCGCGCCAGCGCACCACAAGCCGAAACCGACCTCACCCTGAGCGCCAACGCACACGATTACCTGCGCCTGGCGCAGCGCCTGGACGACCCCGACACCCTGTTTTTCAACCGCCGGCTCTCGATGCAAGGCGACACCGAGCTCGGCCTGGTGGTGAAGAACGCGCTGGACGCGCTGGAGCTGCCGGTGCTCGACCTGGCGGCCTGGAAACCCTCGGCGGTGCTGGCGCGCTTCAAGAGCCCTCGGCACACTGGCGGGCCATCGTTCCATGAAAAACACTGACCCCACGCTCCCGATCGTCTACTCCTGTTCGGGCTGCTCCAGCGCCGCCCAGCTCGCCAACTTTGTGGCGCTGCAACTCGACCGGCGCGGCCTGGCCGAGATGTCGTGTATCGCCGGCGTGGGGGGTGATGTGCCGCACCTGCTGAAGGTCGCGACATCGGGCCGCCCCATCGTGGCGCTCGACGGCTGCCCGCTGGCCTGCGTGAAGAGCTGCCTGGCGCGCCACGGCTTGGCGCCCGATCGCCACCACCAGCTGCACACCCACGGTGTGCGCAAGCGCCAGCACGAAGACTTCGACCCGGTACAGGCCCAGGCGGTGCTCGACCAGGTGAGCGCGGACCTGCGCGAACACCCGCTGCTCCGGGCGCGCGAAACCGCCTCATCGGCGAGCGCCTGATCTCCATGCAACCGGCACCCGCCGCAGCCACGCGCCGCCTGCTCGTGGCGATCACCGGGGCCAGTGGCGCGGTCTATGGCCTGCGTTTGCTGCAGTGCCTGGCCGCCACCCCCGGCATCGAAAGCCATGCGGTGGTGTCAAGCGCCGGCTGGCTCACGCTGCGCCACGAGCTGAACATCGGGCCCGACGAGCTGCGGCCGCTGGTGCACACACTGCACGACGCCAGCCACATCGGCGCGGCACCGGCCAGCGGTTCGTTTCGCTGCGCGGCCATGGTGATCGCGCCGTGCTCGATGCGCACGCTCGCCGCCATCGCCCACGGCCTGTCGGACAACCTGGTCACCCGCGCGGCCGACGTGATGCTCAAAGAGCGCCGCCGCCTGGTGCTGATGGCGCGCGAAACCCCGCTGCATCTGACCCACCTGCGCAACATGGTGAGCGTGACCGAAATGGGCGCCATCGTCTGCCCGCCGATGCCCGCGTTTTATCTGAAGCCGGGCAGCGTGGACGACATCGTCGACGCCAGCGTGGCGCGCGTGCTGGACCTGCTCGATGTGCCCCACGATCTGTCGTCGCGCTGGCAAGGCCTGGGCGTGGGCTTGTGCACGGCCTCCCCATGATTTACCGGGATCTGCGGGACTTCATCGCGCAACTGGAGGCCGCAGGCGATCTGAAACGCGTGCGCGAACCGGTGTCGCCGCATCTGGAAATGACCGCGCTGTGTGACCGGGTGCTGCGCGCCGAGGGTCCGGCCCTGCTGTTCGAGAACGTGCCGGGGCACAGCATGCCGGTACTGGGCAATTTATTTGGCACCACCCGCCGCGTGGCCCGTGCCATGGGCGTGACGCACCTGGGCGAGCTGCGCCAGTTTGGCGAAGTGCTCGCCGCACTCAAGGAGCCCGAAGCGCCCAGAGGTCTGAAAGACATGGTGGGCCTGAGCAGCCTGCTCAAGACGCTGTGGCACATGACGCCCAAGGAGCGCTCGTCTGCCCTCTGCCAGGCCGTGGTGTGGGAGGGCGCCGACGTGGACCTGGCGCGCCTGCCGATCCAGCACTGCTGGCCGGACGACGTGGCGCCCCTCATCACCTGGGGCCTGGTCATCACGCAAGGACCGCACAAGACACGGCAGAACCTCGGCATCTACCGCCAGCAGGTGCTGTCACGCAACCAGCTTGTCATGCGCTGGCTGGCGCACCGTGGCGGCGCGCAGGATTTCCGCGAACACGGCCAGCAGAACCCCGGTCAGCCCTACCCGGTGGCGGTGGCGCTGGGGGCCGACCCGGCCACCATCCTGGGCGCGGTCACGCCCGTTCCCGACAGCCTGAGCGAGTACCAGTTTGCCGGTCTGCTGCGCGGCGCACGCACCGAGGTCACGCCCGCACTCGGCGTGCCGCTCAAGGTGCCGGCCAGTGCCGAGATCGTGCTCGAAGGCCACATCCTCCCCGACGCCCACCACCCCAGCGGCTGGCAACACGCCATGGAAGGCCCCTACGGCGATCACACCGGCTACTACAACGAGCGCGCCGAATTCCCGGTGTTCACGGTCGAGCGCATCACGTTGCGCAAAGACCCGATCTACCACTCCACCTACACCGGCAAACCGCCCGACGAGCCGGCCGTGCTCGGGCTGGCGATGAACGAGCTGTTCATCCCGCTGCTGCAGCGCCAGTTCCCCGAAATCACCGACTTCCATCTGCCGCCCGAGGCCTGCAGTTACCGGATGGCGGTGGTGCAGATCCGCAAGGCCTACCCCGGCCACGCACGGCGCGTGATGATGGGCGTGTGGAGCCATCTGCGGCAGTTCATGTACACCAAGTTTGTGCTGGTGGTCGACGAAGACGTGGACGTGCGCGACTGGAAGGAAGTGATCTGGGCCATGACCACCCGCATGGACCCGGCGCGCGACTGCATGGTGATCGAGAACACCCCCATCGACTACCTCGACTTCGCCTCGCCGGTCAGCGGCCTGGGCAGCAAGATGGGCCTGGACGCGACCAACAAGTGGCCGGGCGAAACGCAGCGCGAATGGGGCCGACCGATGGCCATGGATGTGGATGTGGCGGCGCGCATGCAGGCGCTGGGGGATGCGCTGGGGCTTTGAGGTGTCCCGCGCGGCCCGCATCCGCCTGGCATCAACCCAGCAAGCCTTTGGGTATCTTGTCGGCCTTGGTCTCGACCGGGTTGGCCGCCAGCGCCTGGGCCGGGTACTGGCGCATGAATTCTTTGGCCTTTTCCATGCGAACCGTCAGCCAGGCGCCATAAGCGCCTTCGTTCAGCACCACCGGCATCCGCTTCTCGCTGCCGGGCTGCTGGTAGCGGCGCAGCAGCGCGTGGTTGTTGGCGTTCATGGTCAGCAGGGCGTAGCTCAGAATGGTTTCGCCCTGCGGCCCGGTCCAGCAAGCCCACAAACCGGCCACGCCCATGGGCTGGCCGTCGATGCGTGAGATGCGGGTGGGCAAGGCCTTGCCGCCACGAAAGTCGTCTTCAAAAAATGCCGCCATCGGCACGATGCAGCGCTGGCCCTTGATCCAGGCGTCGTGGAAGGCGCGCGTGGTGGACACCGTCTCCGACTTGGCGTTGACCAGTTTGGTGGCGCGCAGCTTGGCGTCCGAGGCCGACTTGACCCAGTGCGGTACCAGGCCCCACTGCGCGGCCACCAGCTCGCGCGCAGGCGGCACGGCTGGGCTGGGCTCTGGGAAATCGGTGGATTCTGTCGGTGTGGCGGACGCTGCCGCCACAGCGCGGATGAAGTGTCCTGTCTTGCGCGGGTACATGTGACGATCGGCTGCGCTGGCGGGCGGCTCCACACCAAAAATCTCGCGATAGGGGCTGGTGGGCGATACGGCTTCGTAGTGGGTGCTCATGCGCTGATGGTAGCGGGGCGCTACACGGCTTCGGCATCGACAAGAACACCATCGGCGCGGGTTTCACAGGCGCTTTACGCGGTGGGGAAAGGGCGCCCGCGCAGGCCGCAGCAGCCCTGTCTCCCGCGTTGTGACAAGGCGGCGGCACGCCTTGGACAATGCCCCATGGACTTTGAACACAGCCCCCAGGCGCAGGCGTTGCAGCGGCGGCTGAGCGCATTCATGGCGCGTTATGTGTTGCCGCACAACGCGGCCTGGCACCAGGCGGTGCAGCAAGGCGACTACCCGCCGCCGTTCCTTGACGACCTGAAGGCGCTGGCCCGCGAGGAAGGTCTGTGGAATCTGTTCCTGCCCACGCTGCGCGACGACGAACCGGGTACACGCCTGGCCAACCTCGATTACGCCCCGCTGGCCGAAACCATGGGCCGCCTGCCCTGGGCCAGCGAGGTGTTCAACTGCAGCGCACCCGACACCGGCAACATGGAACTGCTGCACCGCTTCGCCAACCAGGCGCAGCGCACGCAGTGGCTTGATCCGCTGCTCGGCGGCGACATCCGTTCGGCGTTTGCGATGTCCGAGCCCGACGTGGCCTCGTCCGATCCGACGAATCTGCAGACCACGGTGCGCCGCGAAGGCAACCGCCTGCTGCTCAATGGGCGCAAGTGGTTCATCTCCGGCGCGGCCCACCCGCAATGCCGGTTGCTGATCGTGATGGCGCGCAACGGTGACGCGGACGCCACCTCTGACAAGCACCACGGCCACAGCATGATCCTGTTGCCCATGGACACGCCCGGCGTGACCGTGGTCCGCAACATCCCGGTGGTGCACCACCACGCGCCCGAAGGCCATTGCGAGATCGTGTTTCGCAACGTTCGCGTGCCAGCCGACCACCTGCTCGGCGGCTGGGGCGAAGGCTTTGCGATGGCGCAGGCACGGCTCGGGCCAGGCCGGGTGCACCACGCCATGCGCACCATCGGCCAGTGTGAGCTGGCGCTGGAGCTGGCCAGCGAGCGGGCGCTGGAGCGCGAGAGTTTTGGGCGCCACTTGTCCGACTACGCCAACGTGCAGGAATGGCTGGCGCTCTCCCGCATCGAGATCGACCAGGCGCGCCTGCTGGTGCTGCGCTGCGCCTGGCTGCTGGACCACCCGGAACACACCGATACCGCCACCGTGCGCGCGCAGGTGGCGGCGATCAAGGTGGTGGCCGCGGGCTTGCAGACGCGGGTGATGGACCGTGCGATGCAGATCTTCGGCGCCATGGGCCTGTCGCCCGACACGCCGCTGGCCTACTTCTGGACCTGGGGCCGCGCGCTGCATCTGATGGACGGCCCCGACGAGGTGCACCTGCGCAGCGTGGCGCGCCACGAGCTGGTGCAGGCGCGCGCACGGGGCGGCGCGTCGTCGGTCTACTTCACCACGCCGGAGCAAATGCGTGCGCTACCGCACATCGACGCCTGAACCGGCCAAACCACCCAGCGGGATGCGCCGCTGCCTGTTGCTCGGGGAGGTGCTCGTCAATTCCAAAACATGACTTTCGGCACTGTCGGGAGGCCGTGGCTTCACCTAGTCTGTGAAGTCTTTCCCACCCCATGGAGCAGATATGCCGATCGATACTTCACACCACGCCGCGAAGCGCGCGATCGTCACTGGCCTGTTCGCAATGCTGGCTGGCTGCGGCGGCGGCCAAGGCGAGATAACACTCGTCTTGCCACGGCCACCCGACGCCATACCGGTACCCGCACCAACGCCACCGGTACCAATACCGCCCCCTCCACCACAGGCCTCCAGCTGGACGAGCACGACCGAGGTTGAACTCAGCGCGCAAGATGCTATTCAGCCCCACTTGGCCTACAACGCGAGCGGCCACGCCATGGCGGCGTGGACCCAGAGCGACGGTGCGATGACCAACATCTGGGCAGCAAAGTTTGATCAGATCAGCAACGCCTGGGGCAAGGCCGAATTGGTGGAGACCATCAGCACCGGCTCTGCCATCGGGCCAGAAATCTCGGTCGACGCAGCGGGCAATGCGGTGGTGATCTGGACGCAGAGCAACGGCAGTGGCTCGAACATATTCGCCAACCACTACCGGATCAACAACGGCACCTGGGCAACGCCTGAAATCATTTCCACCCCCGCGTTCAGTGCCAGTGCACCCACGGTGAAGGTGGATTCCGCTGGCAACGGCATCGCGGTGTGGCGTCAATTTGACGACGTGCAAAACAGAAATCGATGGGACATGTGGGCCAATCGCTACACCTCCAGCACGGCCTCCTGGAGCACACCCACCTTGATCGAATCCGACGACACGGGTGACGTCGACAACCCCGCAGTGGCCATCGACAGCAGCGGCAATGCCGTGGCCGTCTGGAGCCAGAAAATTTTTGCCTGGAACAGCATTCTGTCCAACCGCTTCGATACAAGCACAGGCAAATGGGGCACGGCCACCTTGGTGGAAAACAACAACACCAACAACGCCAAGTATCCAGACGTTGCCATGGATGCCACCGGCAATGCGATGGCGGTCTGGGAACACTGGGAAGACCGACCAGACAAGGGATTTAACGGGCCGAGCCGCATCGCCAGCAACCGCTTCAACGTGGGCGCTGGCACCTGGGGCACGCCGGTTTTTGTCGATGCCGATCCCCGCGTTGGCAAGTTCCCCGACGTCAGCATGGACGGCGCCGGCAACGCGCTGGCCGCCTGGACACAGGGCGACGACATCATGGCCAGCCGCTTCGATGCCGGCACCGGCAGCTGGGATACGCCTGTGCTGATTGAGGCCAGCAACGTGGGGCCGGGGGAGGTCGATCGGGTTCGCATCGCGGTGGACACAGTCGGCAACGCGATCGCCGCATGGGACCAGTTTGATGGCACCCAGTTCAGTATCTTTGCCAATCGCTTCAGCGTGGCCACCGGCACCTGGGGCACAGCCGAACTGATCGAGACCGACAACGCTGGACGCGCGCGCAGCGTGAGCATCGCCAAAAACCCGTTGAACGGCAACACCCTGGCCGTGTGGACGCAGAGGGACGGCAACGGTTTGAGGAGCATCCTGGGCAATCACTTCAAGTAGGCCGTTTACGCCTTCAACCCAAGGGGTGTCGAGGCACCCCATTTTTTTGGCTCCCCCCAACCGCTTGCCTGCGCGCTGCTGTTTTTGCACCATTCGCAGCCCCCTCGCGTCAACCTGGCAGGGCATGCCCCAAAGGGGGTGCAAAACATGACTTTCGGCACTGGTGGCTCAGGTTCGGCGTGCCTACCCTGAAGGCTCTATTGCGCAACCTCCCGAAAGCCCACATGACCACACCGCCACGCCCCACCATTTTGACGCTGGCTCTGGCCAGCAGCCTGCTGGCCCTGATCACCGCCTGTGGTGGTGGCGGTGACGACACGCCCCTGGCTGCCGCGCCCGCGCCAGCACCGGCGCCCCCTGCTCCTGCTCCTGCTCCTG
>CAYRIT010000046.1:0-21403 GCA_964424415.1 uncultured Hydrogenophaga sp. | reverse complement strand
GGCAGGGAGGTGTTGGGGTCTGGGGCGGCGGGCGCTGTCTGCGCCCCCGCGGCGGGCATTGTGCCCTCCTCCTAAAATACCCCGATGGCACAAGCTCCCGCTCCCCCTGCCGCGCGCCGGCGTTTTGATGTCGCGGTGCGCGGCGGCGGCGTGGTCGGCCAGACGCTGGCGCTGCTGCTCGCACGCGACCGCCTGCGGGTGGCCCTGGTCACGACACCCCGGCCGCCGAACAGCCCGGCCGATGTGCGCGCTTACGCGATCAACGCCACCTCGCGCGATCTGCTGCGCTCGGTGCGGGCCTGGCCCGAGGGTCAGCCGGCCGATCCGGCGCACCCGCTGCCCGCGTCGGCCGTGCCCACGGTCACGCCGGTGACCACGATGGCGGTGCACGGCGACGATGGCGGCGCCTTGCACTTCTCTGCTGCCGAACAAGGCACCGACGCGCTGAGCTGGATCGTTGACGTGCCCGCGCTGGAGCAGCGGCTCGCACATGCGGTGCATTTCCAGGGCGGCATCGAGTGTCTGGAAACCGCCCCGCCGGCCGCGCTCACCGTGATCTGCGAAGGTCGGCGCAGTGCCACGCGCGATGGGCTCGGTCTGACCTACGCGGTGCGCCCCTACCCACACAAGGCCATTGCCGCGCGGCTGCGCTGCAGTCAGCCCCACGGCGGCGTAGCCCGACAATGGTTTGCGCAAGGCGAGGTGCTGGCCTTGCTGCCGCTGGAGGGTGCCGACGGGAACTCCGTGGCGCTGGTGTGGTCTGTCCCTTCGCAGCAGGCCGACGACTGGCTGGCCGGCGATCCGCAGGCACTGGTCCAGGCGATTGGCGAGCGCACCGACAACACCCTGGGTGACATGCAGATCGAACACACGGCCCAGGCCTGGCCCCTGGAACTCTCACACGCGACCCGCTGGGTGGCCCAAACCCCGCAGGGCGGCGTGGCGCTGGCCGGCGATGCGGCGCACGCCATGCACCCGCTGGCCGGCCAGGGGCTCAACGTGGGCCTGGGCGACGTGGCCGAACTCGCGCGCGTGATCCACGAACGCGAGTACTGGCGCGCACTGGGCGACATGAAGCTGCTGCGGCGCTACGAGCGCGCACGCCAGGCCGACGCACGCGCCATGGGCTGGCTCACCGACAGCCTGTTCGGTCTGTTCGCCGAGCCCGATGCACGGGTGCAGGCCTTGCGCAACTGGGGCCTGCGCCGTGTCGACCGGTTCGGCCCGCTCAAACACTGGCTGGCCCGCCAGGCCATGGGCCAGACCGGCTGACACCGGCTCGCCCCGTCCTTTTTTCCTTTACCGCCTTCGGGCACACGCATGCACTTCCTGAAATCCACCCTGTTGATCCTGCTCACCACGCTCAGCCTGGGCGCACTTGCGCAAGAGACTGCCATCCGCAAAAACCTCGCAGATCGCCTGCCCAATCTGCCCAAGATCGACCAGATCAGCAAAACACCCATGCCCGGTCTGTTCGAGGTGCGCGTCAACGGCACCGAGATTTTTTACACCGACCCGCAGGGCAATTTCCTGATTCAGGGCGCACTGATCGACACCCGTTCGCGCGTGGATCTGACCGAGCAACGCGTCAACAAGCTCACCGAAATCGCGTTTGGCGATCTGCCGCTGAAAGACGCCTTCACCCTGGTGCGCGGCAACGGCAAACGCCAGATGGCGGTGTTCGAAGACCCCAACTGCGGCTACTGCAAACGTTTCGAGCGCGAACTCGCCAAGGTGGACAACGTGACCGTCCACCTCTTTCTGTACCCGATCCTGGGCGCCGACTCGGTGGAAAAATCGCGCAGCATCTGGTGCGCCAAAGACAAGGGCAAGGCCTGGACCGACTGGATGACCAAGGACATCGCACCGGCAGCCGGCGCATGCGACACCGCGGCACTGCAGCGCAACGTGGAGTTCGGCCGCAAGGCGCGCATCAACGGGACACCCACCATCGTCTTTGCCGATGGCACGCGCGTGCCCGGCGCGATCGACGCCGCGCGCATCGAGAAACACCTCGGCGACGCCAAACCCTGAGCGGTCACTGTCCATGACCTCGTCCGACCTGCTCGACGACGCCGAAGACCGCGGCCTCATCCTGACCCTGGGCTATGCGGGTCTGATCCCTTTTGTGCTGCTGTCCGCGCTGCTGTGGCTGGTGGAGAGCGGGTTGCAGGAGTTCGTGGCCATCGCGCTGGAAGCCTATGCGGCCCTGATCGCCGCGTTTCTCGGCGGCATCCACTGGGGCATCGGCTGGCTGGCCGGCCTGCGCCGCGGCAGCCAGCCGCACGCACAGCGCAAACATTTCCTCTGGGGCATCGTGCCATCGCTGCTGGTCTGGCCCGGCATGGTCATGCCGCCGTTTGCCGGCCTCGCCTGGATGGGTTTCGTGCTGATCGTGAGTTACCTGGCCGACCGCACGCTTTACGCCCACGCGGGCCTGCAACGCTGGCTCACGCTGCGCTTTCGGCTCTCGGCCGTGGCGGCCCTGAGCTGTTTCATTGGCGCCGGTGCGCTGTAAACAAAAATCGCCATGCCTTCTTCGCCGACCCGCTCTGCCCGCTCGCGCACACCAGCGCCCGCCACCCCAGCCGTCCACTGCCGGGTGGCCGTGCAGAGCACACAGGCCCACCTGTTCGCGGTCACGCTGACCATCACCCAGCCTGCGGCGCGCCAGCGCATGAGCCTGCCGGTGTGGATTCCGGGCAGCTACCTGGTGCGCGAGTTCGCCCAGCACCTGCAACACCTGCGCGCGCTGCAAGACGGCGAACCGGTGCCCCTGACGCAGCTCGACAAAAACACCTGGCAAGCCCAGACCAACCCGGACCGGCCCCTGGTGCTGAGCTACGAGGTGTACGCGTTTGACGCGTCGGTGCGCACCGCGTTTCTGGACAGCACACGCGGCTTCTTCAACGCCACCAGCCTGTGCCTGCGTGTCACCGGTCAGGACGATGCGGCGCACGCGCTGGAGATCAGCGCCACCCACCTGCCTGCGGGCTGGCAGGTGGCCACCGGGCTCACGCCGCAGCATGTGGACGCCGCGGGTGTCGGCAGCTACCTGGCGCAGAACTACGACGAACTGGCCGATTGCCCGGTGGAACTGGGCACGTTCTGGTGCGGCGCGTTCACCGCGCGCGGCATTCCCCACCGCTTCGTGGTGAGCGGCGCGGGCGGCTGGTTTGACGGGGCGCGTCTGCTGGCCGACAGCCAGCGCATCTGCGAGGCACAGATCGATTTCTGGCACGGCGCGAACGGCGCGGCGCCGTTCAAGAACTACCTGTTCATGCTGCACGCCAGCGGCGACGGTTATGGCGGGCTGGAACACCACAATTCCACCGCTCTGATCGCTCAACGCACCGATCTTCCCCGACTGGCCGACAAAAATAGCCCTGCCGACAAAGCACCCAGCCTCAAGGCCATCGACGGCTACACCACGCTGCTGGGCCTGATCAGCCACGAGTACTTCCACACCTGGAACGTCAAGCGGCTGCGCCCGATCGAATTCAAACGCTACGACTACGACCGCGAGAACCACACCGAGCTGCTCTGGTTCTTCGAAGGTTTCACCAGCTACTACGACGACCTGTTCCTGCGTCGTGCCGGCCTGATCGACGACACCACCTACCTGCAGCTTGTCAGCAAAACCTTCAACCAGGTCCAGCAGACACCGGGCCAGCGGGTGCAAAGTGTGGCCCAGGCCAGCTTCGACGCCTGGCTCAAGTACTACCGCATCCAGGAAAACACGCCCAACGCCACGGTGAGTTACTACACCAAGGGCGCGCTGGTGGCGCTGTGCCTGGACCTCACGCTGCGTGCCGAGGGCAAGGGTTCGCTGGACGCCGTGATGCGCGAGCTCTGGGCCCGCAGCGGCGGCGGACCGATCCGCGAGGCCGACGTGGCGCGCGCGCTCAAGCGGGTGGGCGGCCGGGCGTTCGAAAACGAGTTGCGCCACTGGGTGCACGGCACAGCCGACCTGCCGGTGCTACCGCTGCTGGCACAAACGGGCGCCAAGGTACAGCACGAAAAGGCGCCTCTGGCCCAGCAGCTCGGCCTGCGGGTGTCGGAGGCCAACGGTGCGATTGCGCTCAAGAACGTGCTGCGCGGCGGCGCGGCCGAGGCGGCGGGCATGGCCGCTGGTGACGAGTGGATAGGCGTGGAATTTGCGCCTGGGAAGCGCGGGCAGAACGCCGAGGCCTGGCGGGTCAACAAGCTTGACGAGGTGAATGCGCTGCGCGGCCCGCGAGCGCGGCTCACCGCCCTGGTGTCGCGCGACAAGCGCCTGCTGCGCTGCCCGCTCACCTGGCCGGAGACCACGCAGGCGGTCAAGCTCGGCGTGGGCGACGCGGGGTTGCTCGGGCGCTGGCTGGCGCCGCCACCGCGCTGAGCCGTCCGCGCGGTGCTCAGCGCTTGCGCAAATCCACCACCCGCTTGGCCTTGCCCTGGCTGCGCTCCACCGCGCCTTCGGGCTTGAGCTCGACGCTCACGCTGCTGCCTACAAACACCTTGATCTCGTGCTGCAGCATCTTGGCCGCCGCACGCGCCTCGATGCTCTCGGGTGACAGGCCCGGCCGGGTTTCGACCGCCACCGTGAGGTTGTCCATCGCGCCGTCACGGGTCAGCACACACTGGTAGTGCGCGCTGAGTTCGGGGCGTTTCAGGATCAGCTCCTCGATCTGGGTCGGGAACACGTTGACGCCGCGAACGATCATCATGTCGTCGCTGCGACCGGTGATCTTTTCCATGCGGCGCATGGTGCGTGCCGTCCCTGGCAGCAGGCGCGTGAGGTCGCGCGTGCGGTAGCGGATGATGGGCAGGGCTTCCTTGGTCAGGCTGGTGAACACCAGCTCACCCATCTCGCCATCGGCCACCGGTTCGCCGGTGTCGGGGTCGATGATCTCGGGATAGAAATGGTCTTCCCAGATGGTGGGGCCGTCCTTGGTTTCCACACACTCGTTGGCCACGCCCGGCCCCATCACTTCCGACAGGCCGTAAATGTCGACCGCGTCGATGTTCATGCGCGCCTCGATCGCCACCCGCATGTCGTTTGTCCAGGGCTCGGCGCCGAAGATGCCGATGCGCAGGCTGCTCGCACGCGGATCCAGTCCCAGGCGCTCGAATTCGTCGGCAATCGCCAGCATGTAGCTGGGTGTGACCATGATGATGTCTGGCCGGAAGTCCTGCATCAGCTGCACCTGGCGCTCGGTCTGGCCGCCGCCGAACGGCACCACGGTCAGGCCCAGCTTTTCCGCGCCGTAGTGAGCGCCCAGGCCACCGGTGAACAGGCCGTAGCCGTAGCTCACGTGCACCAGATCGCCGGGCCGCGCGCCGCTGGCGCGGATGCTGCGCGCCACCACGCTGGCCCAGGTGTCGATGTCCTTGAGCGTGTAGCCCACCACCGTGGGTTTGCCGGTGGTGCCGCTGCTGGCATGGATACGCGCGCACTTTTCGCGCGGCACCGCGAACATGCCAAACGGGTAACTGTCGCGCAGGTCCTTCTTGGTGGTGAACGGAAACTTCGCCAGATCGCTCAGGGACTTGCAGTCGTCGGGGTGCACATCCGCCTCATCGAACTTCGCACGGTAAACGGGCGAGTTCTGGTAGGCGTGGCGCAGCGTGGCCTGCAGGCGTTTGAGCTGCAGGCCACGCAGCTCGTCGACGCTGGCTTTCTCGATAGCCTCCAGGGGAAATGCGGTCATGCTGGGTGCTCCTCTTCAGGAAATACGGTACCGGGAATCTGCGCACTCTTGCCGCGAAACATGGCCACCACCTCGTCCTTCTGGTTGGTGACTTTCATGTCGTAAATGCCGTGACGGCCCTGCAGCAGCTGCTCCACACCTTCACAGGTGAGCAGATCCCCCTGGTGTGCCGGTTTCAGGAACTCGATGCTGCAACCCGCCGCCACAGTATTTTTGTTGTGGCTGTTGCAGGCAAAGGCAAAGGTGGAGTCGGCCAGCGTGAAGATGAAACCGCCGTGGCAGATCTGGTGGCCGTTGAGGTGCCGCGGCTGGACCACCAAACGCATCACCGCACGGCCCGGCTGCACCAGCACCAGCTCCATGCCCATGGTGTCCCGGCTTGCCACATCACTGGCGAACATGGCCTGGCCCACTTTCCCTGCACGTTCGAGGGGCGTCATGTTCACGCTCCCTTGAACTTCGCTGGCCGCTTCTCGCGGAAGGCCATCACACCTTCGATGTAGTCGTGGCTCGCCCCCAGCGCCGACTGGGTGTCGCGTTCCACGTCGAGCTGCTGGCTCAGCGTGCGGGTGCTGGCGTCGCGCAGCAGCGCGCGGGTGGCGACCAGGGCTTTGGTGGGCATCGCGGCCAGCCGCTCGGCCAGTGCCAGGGCGGCGGCCAGCGGGTCGTCGGCCACGTCCCAGATCATTCCCCATTCCTTGGCCTGCGCGGCCGGGAGCTTGTCTCCCGTCAGCGCCAGCGCCAGCGCGCGCGCCAGGCCCAGCCGCTCCACCAGCAGCCAGCTGCCGCCGGCGTCGGGGATCAGGCCGATCTTGCTGAAGGCCTGGATGAAGCTGGCGTGGGGCGCCGCGATGGCGATGTCGCAGGCCATGACGAACGAGGCGCCGGCACCGGCCGCCACGCCGTTGACCGCGCAAACGGTCGGCATGCGCAGGCTTTGCAAGCGCCGCGTGGTTGGGTTGAACGCCTGCTCGATCACCGGGCCGGGGTTGGCGCGCTGCACCAGATCGGGCCCGGGCTCGAAATCGAATTCGGCGAGGTCGGCGCCAGCGCAGAACCCCCGCCCGGCGCCGGTGATCACCAGCGCGCGGGTCGCCGGATCGGCTTCGGCGCGGTCCAGCGCCGCCCACAGATCGTGGTGCATGGCGCGGGTGAAACTGTTGAGCGCGTCGGGCCGGTTGAGCGTGAGCAGGGCGACGGCACCGCGCGCTTCATAGAGCACCGCGTCGCCCGTTGCGGGAGCGTTCATGGAATCGTGTCTCCTCGGGCTGGCCAGTGGCAGCGCCTGTTGGGTAGGTCTGGCGGCAATTTACCATTAACCAACCAAGCGGTCGGTCAATGATTTCCCCCGGTGCGTCGCCGCTATAGTTGGTGCCAATTTCGTCGCAACCCCCACAGGACACGCCACCATGACCGACACCGCCAACCCCGAATTCATCACCGTGCGTACCGAAGGCCGCGTGGGCATCGTCACGTTGAACCGCCCCAAGCAGCTCAACGCGCTCAACGATCAGCTCATGACCGAGCTCGGCACCGCGCTGCAGGCCTTCGACGCCGACGATGGCATCGGCTGCATGGTCATCACCGGCAGCGAGAAGGCGTTTGCCGCCGGTGCCGACATTGGCGCCATGGCCACCTACGGTTTTGCCGACGTCTACAAGCACGACTACATCACCCGCAACTGGGAAACCATTCGCACCATCCGCAAGCCGGTGATCGCTGCGGTGAGCGGTTTTGCACTCGGCGGCGGATGCGAGCTGGCGATGATGTGCGACTTCATCATCGCCGCGGACAACGCCCGGTTTGGTCAGCCTGAGATCAAGCTCGGCATCATCCCTGGCGCCGGTGGCACACAGCGTCTGCCGCGCGCGGTGGGCAAGGCCAAGGCGATGGATCTGGCGCTCACCGGCCGCATGATGGACGCCGTCGAGGCCGAACGTACCGGCCTGGTGAGCCGCGTGGTGCCACTGGACAAGCTGATGGACGAAACCCTGGGCGCGGCACTCATGATCTGCGACTACTCACAAATGGCGGTGATGGCGGCCAAGGAGTCGGTGAACCGCGCGTTCGAGTCCGGTCTTTCCGACGGCGTGATGTTTGAACGCCGCCTGTTCCATGCGCTGTTTGCCACCGCCGACCAGAAGGAAGGCATGGACGCATTCGTGAACAAGCGCAAGGCGGTGTTCAAACACGCCTGAGCGCCGCGCGGCAGCGTCACATTTGCTCAACGGCGGCGGGCCGGCATCGGGCCACAGGAGTATCGGGTGTGCGGTTGATTGAGCGCAACGCACCACTTCACTCACGACCAGGAGGCTCGGCCATGACCACCCGCCGCGCCACCATCTGTCCCGGCAGCGGCGGCGCCACGGCCGTGGCTCTGGGTCATGTGTCCGACGCGGCGCGGGTGGACAAGGTCAAAAACCCGAATTTCACTGACGGTTCGAACTGCGCCAGTTGCGCGCTCCACCAGGGCGCGGCCGGCAGCGAAAGCGGCCCCTGCTCGCTGCTCACCGGCAAGCAGGTGAGCGCAAAAGACTGGTGCACGTCCCACGTCAAAAAAACGCCCCGAGACGGGTGCCCGTTGGCGCGCAGGCCCGCGAAGCGGGCTCGGAGTTGTTCTATAATTCCGCTCTTCCGGCGATATAGCTCAGTTGGTTAGAGCGCAGCATTCATAATGCTGATGTCGGTGGTTCAAGTCCACCTATCGCCACCACCTTCGAAGAAGCGGGCTCCGGCAACGGGGCCCGCTTTTTTCTTGCCCGCGCGCACCCGTTATGGCCCTCAAGTCCACCATCTTCAAGGCGCATCTGCAGATCGCCGACATCGACCACGGCTACTACGCCGACCACGCGCTCACCCTGGCCCGCCACCCAAGCGAGACCGACGAACGCATGATGGTTCGGCTGGTGGCGATGGCCGTTCACGCACACGAACTGCAAGACACCTGCCGTGGCGATGGCACGCTGGCCTTTGGCGCCGGCCTGTCGGACCCGGAAGACCCGGACGTGTCGCTGACCGATTTCACCGGGCGCAAGCGGCTCTGGATCGAGGTCGGCCAGCCCGAAGACAAGCCGCTGGCCAAGGCCTGCAGCAAGGCCGACGCGGTGTTTGTCTACGCCTTCGGTTCGGCCGCGGACGTGTGGTGGCGCGGCATCGGGAGCAAGCTGAGCCGGCTCGACAAACTGCAGGCATGGCGTCTGCCGACCGAGGCCGCGCCGGCACTCGCGGCCCTGGCCGAGCGCAGCATGCAGCTGCAGGCCACGATGCAGGAGGGTGAGATCACGCTGTCCAGCACACGGGGCAGCGTGCACATCGTGCCGGTCCGCTGGAAATGAGCGTTCAGGCGCTCGGTGCTCAGCGCTGGCAGGGATCGGGTCAGCGGGGCGCAGCGCGGTGGTCCACCCAGATCAGCACATCGGTGTTCACGCCAGCCCGCGCCGCCTGCGCCAGCAGCCGTTCGCGCACACCTGGGGGCAATTGCGGCTCGCGCGCGAGGATCCAGAGGTAGCCGGGGTCGGGCCCGATCACCATCGCCCAGCGGTAGCCTGGGTCGAGAGCCATCACGTGGTACCCACCGTAGAACGGGCCGAAGAACGAGACCTTGAGAGAGCCGGTGTTGGCGTCGCCGGTGAACACCGCGCGGCCCTCGGCCTCGCTCCATGCCTCCTTCTCGGCGTTGTAGCCGCGGTTGACCACCTTCACGCTGCCGTCCGGGTTCAGGCTGTAGCTGGCGCTCGCGCGACTCAGGCCGCGCTCGAAGCGGTGATCCAGCCGCGCGACCTCGTACCAGCTGCCGAGGTAACGCCGCAGCTCGAACGGGCTGACCGCGCTCACGCCTGGTGGTGGTGCGGTGGCGCAGCCCGCCAGCAACAGGGCTGTGCCCAGGCACACGGCAACGAGCAGATGGCGGCGGGTTGTTGGTATTGGGATGTGCATCGTCGGACTCCTTCCATGGCGTTCTGAACACCAGACAACACCAAGCGCGCGGCGAAAGGACAGTCGGCCGAACTTATCATGGCCGTGGTGATCCCACTGGCCTGTTCACACGATCCCCACACCCACGCTGTCAGCGCCATCCGACCATGTCGCCCTTGTTCAAGACACTGCCCGGTTTTCATAAGTCGCCTGCGGGTCTGGAGCGCCAGATCCTGAGGCGCCTGCCGCGTGTGTTCTGGGTCGGCACGCTGCTGGCCGCGCTGGGTGCCGGTCTGATGCGCGTGCTGCCCTGGAGCGGCAGCGAGGCCGAGCTGGCCACCCGCATCACCACGGTGGATATCTACCTGATCAGTCTGGTGGTCCTGCACTGGACGGTTGTGTTCACCGTGGCGATTGGCGCCTTCATCGTGATGGTGATGAAAGGGCCAGCCTACGTGGCCGATGCCTACCCGCTGCCGGACGCCGACCATCCGGCTGCTCCGGGCGCGCGCCGGTCCTGAACCGCAGCGGGCGCAACTGACCCGCATGCGACAATCGCGATCCAGCGCCCGGCCCTCCGCCGCCAAAAACTCCCCAGCCTCTGGACACACACCATGAACCGCTGCCCCCGTGCCCTGCCCCGACGCCATCTGCTGGCCGCCCTGCTGCTGATTGCTGGCGCCGGCACCGCGTTCGCACAATCGCTGCCGCCCAGGCAGTTCCCCGCCCAAGCCCTGCGCGGCACGATGGTGGTGCTGCAGACGCCGTCGATCACCATGGACGGCGCGCCCGCGCGCCTGTCGCCCGGCTCCCGCATCCGCGGCGCCAACAACATGTTTGTGCTGTCCGCGGCACTGGTGAACCAGGAACTCACGGTCAACTACACGCTGGAACCCAGCGGTCTGGTCCACGACGTGTGGGTCCTGACCGAAGACGAAGCGGCGCTCAAGCGCCCGCGCGCGGCCGACCTGAAGAACTGACGGCCGGGCGCCCTGCCCGCCGCCCATGCCCGCCCACCTGAGCCAACTCCGCGCTCCGCGGGGACTCGGTATTTCGCGAACACACCCCCACGCTTTCGCACCATGAGCAAAAAAGTCTTCATCAAAACCTTTGGCTGTCAGATGAACGAGTACGACTCGGACAAGATGGCCGACGTGCTGGGCGCAGCCCAGGGCTACGAGCCCACACAGGATGTGGAAGAGGCCGATCTGATCCTCTTCAACACCTGCTCGGTGCGCGAGAAGGCGCAGGAGAAGGTGTTTTCCGACCTCGGCCGCGTGCAGCACCTGAAGAAAAAAGGTGTGCTGATCGGTGTCGGTGGCTGCGTGGCCAGTCAGGAAGGTGCCGAGATCATCAAGCGCGCGCCCTATGTGGACGTGGTGTTCGGCCCGCAGACCCTGCACCGCCTGCCCGAGCTGCTCAACGCGCGCCAGAAGCTGGCCAGGCCGCAGGTGGATATCAGCTTTCCTGAGATCGAGAAGTTCGACCACCTGCCGCCGGCGCGCGTGGACGGCGCCAGCGCCTTCGTCTCCATCATGGAAGGTTGCAGCAAGTACTGCAGCTACTGTGTGGTGCCCTACACCCGTGGCGAAGAAATGAGCCGGCCGTTCGACGACGTGCTGGTGGAGATCGCCGGCCTGGCCGACCAGGGTGTGCGCGAGGTCAACCTGCTGGGCCAGAACGTCAACGCCTACCGCGGCCCCATGGGCGACAGTGGCGAGATCGCCGACTTTGCGCTGCTGCTCGAATACGTGTCCGACATCCCCGGTATCGACCGCATCCGTTACACCACCAGCCATCCCAACGAATTCACGCCGCGCCTGATCGAGGCCTACGCCAAACTGCCCAAACTGGTAAACCACCTGCACCTGCCGGTGCAACACGGCTCGGACCGCATCCTGATGGCGATGAAGCGCGGCTACACCGCCATGGAATACAAGAGCACGGTGCGCAAGCTGCGCGCGATCCGGCCCGACCTGGTGATGAGCAGCGACTTCATCGTGGGCTTCCCCGGCGAGACCGAAGAAGACTTCAGCAAGCTGATGAAGCTGATCGACGAGGTGGGTTTCGACATCAGTTTTTCCTTCATCTTCAGCCCCCGCCCGGGCACGCCAGCCGCCAACCTGCCCGACGAGACGCCGCACGCCGTGAAGCTTAAGCGCCTGCAACACCTGCAGGCCACGATCGAGGCCAACGTGGCGCGCATCAGCGCCAGCCGACAGGACACGGTGCAGCGCATCCTGGTCGAGGGGCCATCGCGCAAGTCATCGGCCGAAACCCCGGAGCTCATGGGCCGCACCGAATGCAACCGGGTGGTGAATTTCCCGGCCGGGCCAAGTGCGGCGCGCCTGGTGGGTCAGATGGTCGATGTGCGCATCACCGAAACCATGCCGCACTCGCTGCGCGGCGAAGTGGTGATCAGCGAATCGCTGGCCTGAAGCGGACGAACGTCACGGCGCTGGCGGCCTGAGGTAGCGCTCGTCGGACCAGGTGGCCAGCCACTGCGGCGCAAAGGCGACAAAAATGGCGGCGAACATCCCGGTCAGGAACGCGTCGCCCCAGGCCATCAGCCAGCGCCCGACCAGCGCCTGTTCGATCGCGGGCGCGCCCACCAACCGGTGCAGCAGCTCCATCAGCACACCTGAGAGAAACACCGCCGCCGCGGTGCCGATGAAGGCCCGACCCAGCGTGTAGACAAACATGTTGGCCGGCAGCCAGCGGCGCAACGTGGCGCCGATGAGAAGCGCCAGCGTGGCCGGTGCCAGACCAACCCACACCCATTGGGAGAGCACCACAGGTGCATCGGCATCACCGAGCACCCACACCAGCGCCGCTACCGCCGCCAACACCAGCACTGCCAGCGGCCAGCCCAGCATCAACACCAGCAGGCAAGCCCCCGACAGCTGAATCTGGAGCCCCTGGGGCAAGGTTTGCGGCAGCAGCCACAGGCCGGGCAACAGGACCAGGGCCGCCAGCGCGGGCGTGAGCAGCGCACCTTGCAGCATGCGCCAGGACCGCAGCCACAGCGCGGCGGCCAGCGCAATGAGCGAGAGAGCAATTTCGATACCGAACAGCATGCTGATCGCGCAGGAGCGGCGCCTGTGGCTGCGGGCCTGAGGCCGGTCAGCCCCTGCCGGGCAACTTGGGCATGCCTTTCATGCCCTTCATGCCGCCCATTTTTTTCATCATCTTCATCAGGCCGCCGCCCTTCATCTGCTTCATCATCGCCTGCATCTGCTCGAACTCCTTGAGCAGGCGGTTGACTTCCTGCACCTGCACACCGGCGCCAGTGGCAATACGCCGTTTGCGCGTGGCCTTGATGATCTCGGGTTTGCTGCGCTCCTTGAACGTCATGCTGCAGATGATGCCTTCCTTGCGGGCGATGTCTTTCTCGGCCTTGCCCATATCCATCTGACCGGCCTTGGCCGACAGCGCGCTGGGCAGCTTGTCCATCAGACTGGACAGGCCACCCATCTGCTTCATCTGGCGGATCTGCTCCAGGAAGTCGTTGAGGTCGAACCCGCCGCCGCTCTTGACCTTGGCCGCCAGTTTTTGCGCTGCCGCCATGTCCACGCCGGCGGTGACCTGCTCGACCAGTGCCAGGATGTCGCCCATACCCAGGATGCGACCGGCGTGGCGCTCGGCGTCGAACACTTCGAGCCCGTCGATCTTCTCGGAAACACCGGCGAACTTGATCGGTGCGCCGGTGACCGCACGCACCGAGAGTGCCGCGCCACCGCGCGAATCGCCATCGGTCTTGGTCAGCACGATGCCGGTGAGCGGCAGTGCATCGCTGAAGGCCTTGGCGGTGTTGACCGCATCCTGACCCTGCATGGCGTCGACCACAAACAGCGTCTCCACCGGCTTGAGTACCGCATGCAGCTCCTGGATTTCGCGCATCAGCGCCTCGTCGATCGCGAGGCGGCCAGCGGTGTCGACCAGCAGCACGTCGAAATAGTGTTTCTTCGCGTAATCGAGCGCGGCGCGCGCGATGTCGGCCGGCTTCTGGTCGGTCGCGCTGGGAAACCACTCGGCACCAGCCTGTGCGGTCACGGTCTTGAGCTGCTCGATGGCGGCTGGGCGATAGACGTCGCCCGAGACGGTGAGCACCTTCTTCTTGCGCTTCTCGATCAGGTGCTTGGCCAGTTTGGCGGTGGTGGTGGTCTTGCCCGCGCCCTGCAGGCCGGCCATGAGAATGACCGCAGGCGGCTGGGTTGCGAGGTTGATGTCGGCCACCCCCTGCCCCATGGTGGCGGCCAGTTCGCGGTTGACGATGCTTACCAGCGCCTGGCCTGGTGTGAGTGAGCCCACCACCTCCTGGCCCAGCGCCTTTTCCTTCACCCTGGCGATGAAGTCGCGCACCACCGGCAGCGCCACGTCGGCCTCCAGCAGGGCCATGCGCACCTCGCGCAGCATGTCGGTGACGTTGCCTTCGGTGATGCGGGCTTGGCCGCGCATTTCCTTGACTATGCGGGAGAGGCGTTCGGAGAGGGCTGATGCCATGGTGCGCTCGGGTCGGTTGGGGGCCCGCCGGTGTGGACCGGCGAATGGCCGCAGGCAGGCGCGGGGCGCCTCATTGGTCTGGATTCGCCGGCCTGGGTGGCGGGCACGCCTGAGGGCAAGACCGTTAAACTGTGGTGTGGATTTTAGCCGCGCGACCGCGCCGCCAACGCACCCGACACACAACCCTGCCCTCCGATGAACCTGCTGCCCGCCCTGACCGTGCATCCGACTGCGGCCCTGTTGTCCGCCGTGGCGGCGCTGGCTTATGCGGTGCTGGCCTGGGCCTACCCGCGGCTGACCCCGGCTCAGACCCGCACCCTGCTCGCCATTGCCTGGCTGCTGCACCTGCTGGTGCTCTCGGTCAGCCTGCTCGATCGGCCGGTGCACTTCGGCTTCGCACCGGCGCTCTCGGTCACCGCCTGGCTGGTGTTCACCGTGTACCTGATCGAGAGCCGCATGTTCCCCCAGATGCGCGCGCGCTGGCCGCTGGCGGCGCTGGGCACCCTGGCCATTGTGCTGGCGCTGGTGTTCCCCGGCACCATGCATCCCACGCTGGCCTCGCCCTGGCTGCCCCTGCACTGGGCGCTGGGCATTGCCTGCTACGGCCTGATCGGCGTGGCGGTGGTACACGCCTGGATGATGCAACGCGCCGAAAAGGCGATGCGCCTGGGCACGGCCTCGGAATCGTCGATGCCGCTGCTCACGCTGGAGCGACTCACCTTTCGTTTTGTCGGCGCCGGTTTTGTGCTGTTGAGCGCGACCCTGCTGGCCGGGGCGTTTTTTTCCGAGCTGTCCAACGACCGCTTTATCTGGAACCACAAAACCATCTTCACCGTGCTGTCCTGGGCCACCATGGGTCTGCTGCTGTGGGGCCGCTGGCGTCTGGGCTGGCGCGGCCGCACCGCCACCCGAACGCTTTACATCGGCGCCGGCTTTCTGTTGCTGGGCTATGTGGGCTCACGCTTTGTGATGGAAGTGTTGCTCGGCAACCGCTGAATTGACCCCACCGATGAAATACCTGCTGGTTTTTGCTGTTGTCATGGTGGCGTTCTGGATCTGGCGCCAGGGCCGCCAGGTCGAGGACGTGGCACGGTCGGCCGCCAGGCGCGGCGCGAAACCGCTGCCAGCGCCAACCGTCATGGTGGCGTGTCTGCAGTGCGGCACCCACCTGCCCGACAACGAGGCCGTGCGCGGACGGCAAGGTCCATATTGCTGCGAAGCGCACCGGCGCCTGCGGGAAGGTCAGGCCGGATGATGCACACCCGGTCACTCGCGCGCGTGTCCGCTGCCGGCTGATATGGCACAAGAGCAGTCCTCGCAGTTCGCCGCCTCGTGGCTGTCCGTGCTGGACGGCGGCGGTAACAGCACCCGCGGCCGATCCAAGCGCGTGCGCTCCTTCTCGCGTCTGTGGCGTGCTTTCATGCGGGCGCGGGTGTTCATCGCGGCGGTCTTGCTGCTCTTGCAGATGTTCGTGGTGTTCACCGGCTCGGGCGGACCACCCTGGCTGGTTGGAGTCTGCGCGCTTCATCTGAGCGCCGCCGTCGCCGTGTTGCTGTGGTGGCGCCCGGTGCAACCCGGCCAGCCATTCCGGCTGCAATGGTTGCTGACCATCGGCGTGGATCTGATGGTGTTTGCGCTGCTGCAATCCTTCCAGCAGGGTGGCATCAACTACACACCGCTGTTTGCGTTGCCGGTGCTGCTGGCCTCCATCCTTGGCTCGCTGGTGTTCGCGCTGGGCACGGCTGCGCTGATCACCCTGTATCTGCTGGGAGAGGCGTGGCTGAGCGCGCCGCTGCTCAGCGACGTGTCCACCGCGCGCTTTTTGCAAACCGGCCTGACCGGCACCGGCTTCTTGTTGGTGGCGTTTCTTGCCAACCAGCTGGCGGCCCGGCTCGCACGCGAGGAGGCGGTGGCCCAAAGCAGCCAGGCGGCGGCACGCAGCCAGGCGCAGGTCAATGAACTGGTGATCGAAGGCATGAGCGAAGGGGTGCTGGTGGTCGACCAGCACGGCGTGGTGCGCAACACCAACCCGGCGGCACAGGCCATGCTGATGGGACAGCGGCAGACCCATGGCGCCAAGCTGCTGCTGTCGGCGCGCGACAACTGGGCCGGTCTGGCCAACCTCGTCAACGAAACCTTTGTGATCGGCCATCCGCTGCAGAGCGAGTTGAGCATCGAGCTGGACGATCTCACCATCCACCGGCTGAGCGCGCGCACCCGGCTCACGCAGGACACCTCGGGCCAGCCGGGCGGCCTCTGTGTGTTGTTTCTGGAAGACCTGCGCGAGGTTGAGGCGCGGGTACGCACCGAAAAACTCGCCTCCATGGGACGCATGTCGGCCGCCGTGGCACACGAGATCCGCAACCCGCTCTCGGCCATTGCCCAGGCCAATGCACTGCTCGACGAGGAGGTCAAGGAGCCCGGCCAGAAACGGCTCACGGGCATGATCGACCAGAACGCGCAGCGTCTCTCGCGCATCGTCGACGACATCCTCAACGTGGCCCGCGTGCAGCCCGGGCCGGCCAGCCTCAACGCGCCCAGCCTGCCGCTGGACCAGACGGTGCGCCAGATCACCCACGAATGGAGCCGCCAGAACCCGGCGTCCGGCGTGCTCAGTGTGCACACCCATGCCGCAGCCGTCCATGTGGGGTTCGACCCCGATCATCTGCGCCGCCTGCTGGTCAACCTGCTGGACAACGCACTGCGCCACGCCAGCCGCAGCACCGCCTCGATCCGCGTCATCACCCAGCCCAACGGGCCCGACCGCGGGCGATTGTCGGTCTGGAGCGACGGCGCGCCACTGGAGACCAGCGTGCGGCGCCATCTGTTCGAACCCTTCTTTTCCTCGGAAAGCCGCTCCAGCGGTCTGGGTCTGTACATCTGCCGCGAGCTGTGCGAGCGCTATGGCGCCGAAATCGCCTACCAGCGCAGCGTGCTTGACCAGCGCGAGGGCAACGAGTTTTTTGTCCTGATGCCCGCAGCCGAAAGCCCGCGCGCCACGGTGCAGCAGACCCTGGCCTATGGCGATTCGGTGCCACCGAGCATCCGGCCTCGGGGCACCCGGCCCGGTCCGCTCACTGTCCGCTAAGCTCCACGCATGGCTGTGAACCCGATCGCCTCGGTGCTGGTCGTCGACGACGAGCCCGACCTGCGCACCCTGTACGAGCTGACCCTGCTGCGCGAAGGACACCAGGTGGTGGCCGCCGCTGATCTGGCCCAGGCGCGCGAATGCCTGGCACAGCAACGCTTTGATGTGCTGATCACCGACATGCGCCTGCCCGATGGCCTGGGCCTGGAGCTGCTGCACGCGCTCAACACCGAACAGCGGCCCGAGAAAAGCATCGTCATCACCGCCTACGGCTCGGCAGAAAACGCGGTGGAAGCGCTCAAGACCGGCGCCTTTGACTACCTGACCAAGCCAGTCGATCTGAAGCAGTTGCGCGCTGCGGTCAGCGCAGCACTGCAAAGCCAGCGCACACGGCACGAGGCTTCGGTCAGCACCGTCGGCATGGCACAGCGTGGCAACGCACCACCGTCGGCCGGTGCCGGTGTGCGCGCTCTGGCGCGCATCGTTGGCCATTCCGACTGTGTGCAGCAGATCAAGGGGCGCATCGAAAAAGTAGCCACCAGCATGGCGCCGGTGCTTATTTTTGGCGAGTCGGGTACGGGCAAGGAACTGGTGGCGCGTGCGGTGCACGATTGCAGCCACCGGGCGGGGGGTCCGTTTGTGGCGGTCAATTGTGGCGCCATTCCCGAGAACCTGATCGAGTCGGAGTTCTTCGGCGCGCGCAAAGGTGCCTTCACCGGCGCCAGCCAGGACCGCGACGGCTATTTCCAGGCCGCCCGCGGCGGCACGCTGTTCCTCGACGAAATTGGCGACCTGCCCCTGGCCATGCAGGCCAAGCTGCTGCGTGTGATCCAGGAGCGCCGGGTGCGCGCGCTCGGCGGCGTGCAGGAAGACGCGGTCGACGTGCGTCTGGTCAGCGCCACCCACCGCGATCTGGCCGCGCTGGTGACAAGCGGGGATTTCCGCCAGGACCTGTTCTACCGGCTCAATGTGATCGAACTGCGCACGCCCGCCCTGCGTGAGCGCATCGAGGATCTGCCCGAGCTGGTGCGGGCGCTGCTGCACCGGCTGTGCGACGAGTCGGGTGTGGCGGTGCCCGAGGTCTCAGGCGCGGCGCTCGCGTGGCTGCAGTCGCGCGAGTTGCCCGGCAATGTGCGCGAACTGGAAAACCTGCTGCAGCGTGCACTGGCCCTGAGCAGCGGCCAGACGCTGGAGCCCGCCGACTTCGGCGCCCACGACGTCACCGACAGCCCGCCGGGCAAGTCCATGCCCACGCGGGCCGCCGACACCCCACCGCCCATCCGGATCGGTGCCGACATTCCCGACGACCTGCAGGCATTCCTCGACGAGCAGGAGCGCCAGGTGTTGCTCAAAGCCTTGAAGGAAGCCGATTTCAACCGCACCGCGGCGGCCGCGCGCCTGGGCCTGAACCTGCGCCAGATGCGCTACCGGATCCAGCGCCTGGGCATTGCCATGCCAACCGGTCCGGCGTTCGACGATGCCGACGCCGATTGACTTCGCCACCCGGGCCAAGGTCTGGTGCGGTGGCGGTGGCTGGCTGGCTTCGGCCCGCGCCTGCCCCTCGCCCAACTTCGGCCCGCGTCCTGACAGCGCCGCGGTCGACCTGATCGTCGTCCACTCGATCAGCCTGCCACCGGGCCAATATGGCGGGCCCGAGGTCGAACAGCTGTTCACCAACCGCCTGAACTGGGACGCCCATCCCTACTTCCAGCAGATCCGTGGTCTGGTGGTGTCGTCCCATTTTTTCATCCGGCGCGATGGTGAACTGGTGCAGTTCGTCGACGTGGGGTCGCGCGCCTGGCACGCCGGCCCATCGCACTGGCGCGGGCGGGATAACTGCAACGACCACTCGATCGGCGTCGAGCTCGAAGGTCTGGAGGGCGACACCTTCGAGTCCGCGCAGTACGCCACCCTGGCGCGGCTCTGTGCCGCGCTGGCCACACGCTTGCCCATCGCCCACATCGCGGGGCACGAGCACATCGCGCCGGGCCGCAAGCTGGACCCAGGCCCGGGATTCGACTGGACCGCCCTGCGGCAGGATCTGGGCTGGCCAGCTACGTGTTTTCCCTCACCCGATCCTTCGGCGCCGATCCTCACCTGAACACCGGGCGTGTGCGGCCTTCACGCCGCCATATTGGCCCGTCAGCAGCGACGCGGTGTGTGGACACAAATCGGGTCACAGGCCGCATTTTTACTCGTTGACGACGGCTTTCGCCAGTGATGGTGCGTGGTCCGGCGGCGTCGGTCACAGGCCTCTGCGGCACCCACGCCCAAGGCGTTTTCGGGTGACGAAATATCGGAATCACCAAAGCCCGTCGGTTTTTCGCAAACACTACCTGTAGTGGGTTGAAGCGATGCGACACACCAGATATAGTGTGCGCTGATTTTGCCATCCGACGCATGGCGCCCTGCGCCAAGGCCCTTGCGGCACCCGACACGCGCCTCGCGCCCACGACAGCGCGACACCACGAACCCCGCCGACAGCCGCTTGCAGCGGCCATCGACACACCACAACAAATGAAAGAGGAACCATGCCCACCGCAGCCCCGTCTCACGCCGCCACGCCCCCCATGATCAAGACCCCCGCCGTCCACACGGGCAGCACGCCCCTGGCAACGTCCAGCGCGGTGTTTGCCCAGTATCAGATCATTCGGCGCAATGGCGCGGTGGTGTCGTTCGAGCCGAGCAAGATCGCGGTGGCCCTGATGAAGGCCTTCCTCGCCGTCCATGGCACCCAGGGTGCGGCCTCGGCCAGCGTGCGCGAGACGGTTGACGAGCTCACCCAGACCGTGGTGCGGGCCCTGATGCGCTCGCGTCCGGGCGGCGGCACCTTCCACATCGAAGACGTGCAAGACCACGTGGAACTGGGTCTGATGCGCAGTGGTCACCACGAAGTGGCCCGCGCCTATGTGCTCTACCGCGAGCGCCGCAGCCAGGAACGCGCCCACCAGGTGCAGGCCGCGCAGCCCCTTGAGGCCGCGCTGCATGTGACCGATGGCGGCGAGCGAGTACCGCTGGATCTTGCCCGCCTGCAAGCTTTGATCGAAGCTGCCTGCGTCGGCCTGGGCGCCGACGTGAAGGCCGACCCTATCGTGGCCGAGACCAAACGCAACCTGTACGACGGTGTGCCGATGGAAGAGGTTTACAAGGCCTCCATCCTCGCGGCGCGCACGCTGATCGAAAAAGACCCGGACTACACCTTCGCCACCGCGCGCCTGCTGCTGCACACCATCGTGAAAGAGGTCCTGGGTGAGGAGGTGCCTTCGACCGAGATGGGCGTGCGCTACGCGGAGTATTTCCCGCAGTTCATCAAGAAGGGCGTGCAGAATGAGTTGCTCGACGAGAAACTGCTCCAGTTCGACCTGGCGCGCCTGGGCGCAGCCCTCAAGCCCGAGCGGGACCTGCAGTTCGACTACCTCGGTCTGCAAACCCTGTATGACCGCTATTTCCTGCACTTGCGCAAGAGCCGCATCGAGCTGCCACAGGCGTTTTTCATGCGCGTGGCGATGGGCCTGTCGCTCAACGAGATCGACCGCGAGGCGCGCGCCATCGAGTTCTACGAGGCGCTGTCCTCGTTCGATTTCATGTCCTCCACGCCCACGCTGTTCAACGCCGGCACGCTGCGTTCACAGCTCTCGAGCTGCTACCTGACCACCGTGCCCGACGACCTGGGCGGCATCTACGACGCGATCAAGGAAAACGCCCTGCTCTCCAAGTTCGCCGGCGGCCTGGGCAACGACTGGACCCGCGTGCGCGCGCTGGGCGCCCACATCAAGGGCACCAACGGCGAATCACAAGGTGTGGTGCCGTTCCTCAAGGTGGTCAATGACACCGCGGTAGCGGTCAACCAGGGCGGCAAGCGCAAAGGCGCGGTCTGCACCTACCTGGAAACCTGGCACCTGGACATCGAAGAATTCCTGGAGCTGCGCAAGAACACCGGCGACGACCGCCGACGCACCCACGACATGAACACCGCGAACTGGATTCCCGACCTGTTCATGAAGCGGGTGATGGAGAAAGGCGACTGGAGCCTGTTCTCACCCAACGACGTGCCCGACCTGCACGATCTCTTTGGCGCCGACTTTGAACGCGCCTACGTGGCCTACGAAGAAAAAGCCGCGCGCGGGGAGATCAAGCCCTACCGCAAGCTGCCCGCCACCGACCTGTGGCGCAAGATGCTCTCGATGCTGTTCGAGACCGGCCA
>CAYRIT010000045.1:0-21491 GCA_964424415.1 uncultured Hydrogenophaga sp. | reverse complement strand
GCCTTTCGGGCCAAGCCAAGCCCGATCTTGACGATGCCGCGCCCCGCGCCGATCATCTCTGGATGACCGAACTTGTTGTGCGCCGCCTGTTGATCGACCTGGAGCAGCCCGTGGAACGTCACTGGTGTGGTGGCGATGCTTTCCTGACCGCGTGGTTCAACGCCTTGTCGATGAGCTTTCCGATCGGCGAACAGTTTTTCATCGACGCAGTGCGCGCCGGCTTCAAGGCCTTGCCGGCCAACCAACGGCCGCGCTGGCAGGCCGAGGTGCAGGGCTTTGTGGGGCAAGAGGCGACACACCGGCGCATTCACGCGCTGTTCAACGCCCAGATCGAGAAGCATGGCCTGGTCAACGCCTGGGAGCCGCGCGCCCGCGAGCGGCTGCGTCTGGTGGAGGGCGCCGACCCGCGCCATGCGCTGGCCATCACCGCGGCCAATGAGCATTTCACCGCGCTGTTTGCCGAGTGGATGCTTGCGCACCCCGAGCGCCTGGGCTGTTGCGAGCCGCGCCTGAAGACGCTGTGGTTGTGGCACAGCGCCGAGGAGGCGGAGCACAAGTGCACCGCGTTCGACCTTTACCAGGCGCTCGGTGGCAGCCAGGCCTGGCGTGTGACCTGGATGCGCCGGGTGACCGGAATTTTCCTCAGCGATGTGCTGCGCCAGACACTGGACAACCTGCGGCGCGACGGCACGCTCTGGCGCTGGAGCACCTGGATCAGCGCGGCGCGCCACATGCTGGGTCGCGACGGCCTGCTGCGCCGGAGCTGGGCGCCCTGGCGTGCCTACTTCCAGCCGCAGTTTCATCCCAGCCAGCAGTCCAGCGCGCTCTCTGAGGACTGGTTGCGCCACAACAGCACGCTTTACCAAGCGGTCACACCAACGGCCTGAGCACGGTGCCCGGGCGTGCCGGCTGCGCGGCGAATCCCCGTCGCTGCCCATGGCCCCGAACACCACCCCATTACCACCAGGGTGGCGCCGCACCGCACCCGGAGCCTCCCCGATAATCGGGGCATGTCCGAACGAGTGATTCCCCTGGTGGACCAGCGCAGCCGCGTGCGGCCTGTGGCTCTGTCCTCCGCCCCCCTGCCCGCAACGGGCCAGTTGCTCGACACGCTGGGTCGACCTTTGCGCGATCTGCGCATCAGCGTGACCGATCGATGCAATTTCCGCTGCAATTACTGCATGCCCAAGGAGGTGTTCGACAAGGACTACCCCTACCTGCCGCACAGCGCGTTGCTGAGTTTCGAAGAGGTCACGCGGCTGGCACGCCAGTTTGTGGCGCACGGTGTGCAGAAAATTCGCCTCACCGGTGGCGAGCCTTTGCTGCGCAAGCACATCGAACGCCTGATCGGGCAGCTCGCGGCCTTGCGCACCGTCGAAGGCCGCCCGCTGGACATCACGCTCACCACCAACGGCTCGCTGCTGGAGCGCAAGGCCCAGGCCCTCAAGGATGCCGGCCTGCAGCGAGTGACGGTGAGCCTGGACGGGTTGGACGATGCGGTCTTTCGAGCCATGAACGACGTGGACTTCCCGGTGCGCGATGTGTTGAACGGCATCGACGCGGCGCTGGCCGCCGGCCTGGGGCCGATCAAGGTCAACATGGTGGTCAAGCGCGGCACCAACGACCACGAAATCCTGCCAATGGCGCGCCACTTCCGGGGCACCGGTGTGGTGCTGCGCTTCATCGAGTACATGGACGTCGGTGCCACCAACGGCTGGCGCATGGACGAGGTCTTGCCCAGCGCCGAGGTGGTGCAGCGCATTGCGCGCGAACTGCCCCTGGTTCAGCTCGATCCGTCGGCACCGGGTGAGACCGCGGAGCGCTGGGGTTATGCCGATGCCCAGGGCCGGCACGACAAGGCCGCGGGCGAGATCGGTGTGATCAGCAGCGTGACGCAGGCGTTTTGTGGCAGCTGCAACCGCGCCCGTCTCTCCACCGAGGGCAAGCTCTACCTGTGCCTGTTCGCCAGCGAGGGGCACGACCTGCGTCCGCTGCTGCGCGGCGGCGCAAGCGACGAGCAGATCATCGGCGCCATCGCCGACATCTGGCAGGGCCGCAGCGATCGCTACTCCGAACTGCGCGCCAGCCTCGCTCCGGACACCGGCACCGGCGCAAGGCGGGTCGAGATGAGCTATATCGGCGGATGAGGCGGTGACCCCACGCTCCGCCAATGCGCGAGTCGCTGCGCCGCCAGGTGGCTGTTTCGCCTTGGGACAGCCGGGCGTCGAAATGGCCTCGCATCTTGCGCGTCGCTCCGCGTCACCCCCTTCAGGGGCCACACCTGCGACCTGGCGAAGCCAGTTCTTCGGTGTCCCTGGACAAATCCATTTCATGCATCGGAAAGTCTTGTGATCCATCCTTCTGAAATCACCGCCCTTGTGCTCGCCGGCGGCCGGGGCTCGCGCATGGGCGGGGTCGACAAGGGCTTGCAGAATTTCAACGGCACGCCGCTGGCGCTGCACACGCTCATGCGGCTGCAGATGCAGGAGGGTGGCCTGATCGGCGAGCTGATGCTCAACGCCAACCGCAACTTGGCGGCCTACGAGGCCTTTGGCGCGCCGGTGTGGCCCGACTCGCTGAGCGACTACGCCGGCCCGCTGGCCGGATTTCTGACTGGTCTGGAACGCTGTGAAACACCGTACTTGCTCACCACACCGTGTGACAGCCCGCTGTTCCCGCTCGATCTGGCGCGCCGCCTGGCCGGCGCCTTTGAGGACGACCAGACCGACATTGCCATGGCCGCGGCGCGCGAGGACGACGGCCAGTTGCGCGCCCAGCCGGTGTTCAGCCTGATGCGCGTGGATCTGCTGGAGAGCCTGGTGGCCTTCACCCAGGCCGGCGGTCGCAAAATCGACCGCTGGACCGGGCAGCACCGCACCGTGCTGGTGCCGTTCGACCAGCCGGGTGACGATCCGCGCGCTTTTTGCAACACCAACACACTGGCCGAATTGCACGCACTGGAAAAATCCTGAGCCATGAACAGCATTGAGGACATCGCCGCGCAACTACAGGGCTACGACCCGAAGGCGCTGCCCGCGCAACAGGTCAGCGCGTTTCTCGCCCAGCTGGTGGAGCCGGTGACGCAGACCGAGCGGGTGGCCGTGTTCGACGCGCTGGGCCGTGTGCTGGCGCGCGACGTGATTTCCCCCATCAGCGTGCCGCCGCACGACAACTCGGCCATGGACGGTTTTGCGTTCGACAGCGCCGCCCTGCAGCCCGGTCAGCCGCTGCGCCTGCGCGTGGTCGGTACCGCCTACGCCGGCGCTGGGTGGACGGGCTGCGTGGCGCAAGGCGAGTGTCTGAAGATCATGACCGGTGCCATCCTGCCGGCCGGGCTGGACACGGTGGTGCCGCTGGAGTTCGTCACGACCGAGGGCGACAGCATCACCTTGCCAGCCGGTGTGGTCAGCAGCGGTGACAACCGGCGCCTGCTCGGGGAAGACCTGATGGCCGGCCAGCCGGCTCTGCGCCAGGGCCAGCGCCTCGGTCCCGCGGCGCTGGGGCTGATTGCCAGCCTGGGCATGGCAGAGGTCGAGGTGTTCCGCCGCATCCGGGTGGCTTACTTCTCCACCGGCAATGAAATCCTGAGCCTGGGTGAAACGCCACGCGAGGGCGCGGTGTTTGACAGCAACCGCTACACCGTCTATGGCTTGCTCACCCGCCTCGGGGTGGACATGGTGGACCTGGGGGTGGTGAAAGACGAGCCCGCGGCCCTGGAAGCCGCGTTCCGCCAGGCCGCACAGGCGGCCGACGCCATCATCACCAGCGGCGGTGTCAGCATGGGCGAGGCCGACCACACCAAAACCATGATGAAGCAGCTGGGCGATGTCGCGTTCTGGCGCATTGCCATGCGACCAGGGCGGCCGATGGCGGTGGGGCGGATCACCCAAGGCGGGCAATCCTCGGTTCTTTTTGGCCTGCCCGGCAATCCCGTGGCGGTGATGGTCACTTTTCTGGCCTTTGTGCGCCCCGCCCTGCTGCGCCTGATGGGCTGCACGGACGCCGAGCCGGTGCTGCTGCAGGCGCACAGCAGCGAGCCGCTGCGCAAGAAACCTGGGCGCACCGAGTACCAGCGCGGCATCGTCACGCACGACGCGCAAGGCGCGCTGCAGGTCCGCACCACCGGCAACCAGGGATCGGGCGTGCTGCGCTCCATGGTCGAAGCCAATGGCCTGATCGTGCTGCACCACGGCCAGAGCAACGTGGCGGTGGGTGATGTGGTCGACGTGATGGTGTTCGACGGCGTGATCTGAGCGGCCAGCCGCCCTGCGTTCCTCAGCCGTTTTTCACCTGCACGCGGCAGGATTTGCCACTGCGGCCACGCGGCACCGCCTGACCGAGTTCGCCAAGCACACGCAACGGCACCACGCCATGCTCGCGGGCAAAGGCCACCAGGGCATCGCGGCAGCGGGCCAGCGCCTGTTCCCCCGCAGCACCCTGCTCGGGCAGGCGCACCACGAGTGTGTGATCGTCGCGCTGGACGATCTGGAAATCAAACACCCCGGCGCCCTCCTCCATCACGGTCGACAAGGCCAGCGGCAGCAGCGCCACCGTGCGCCCCGCGCCGCCGCGCAGGCGCAGGATGTCGTCGTGGCGCCCCACCACGTCGATCGTGGGCAGCGGTGAACCGCAATCACACGGCGCCGTCTCCAGCCGCACCCGATCGCCCAGCGTATAACGGATCAGCGGCTGCACCGTGTTGGCCAGGTTGGTCAGCAGCACCGAGTGCGATACCTGCCCGGCCGGTACCGGGCGCAGGTGTTCGTCCACGGGCTCCAGCAGCAGCCAGTCGGTGTTGAGGTGCATCTGCCCGTGGCCACACTCCCAGCCCATGGCAAGAAACTCGGAGGCTCCGTAGCTGTTGCGCAGCTCGGCACCAAAGGCCTGCTCGATACGTTCGCGTGCCATCTGCCCCAGGGTTTCGCCACCGGTCCAGAGCTCGCGCACCGGCACCTCCAGCGGGCCGCGCTGCACCTGCTCGGCCAGCACCAGCGCGGCGGTCGGGTAGGTCGCGATCACCGTCGGGGCAAACGCATTGAGCTCATCCACGAGGCGCTCCATCGGCTGCAGAATGGAGAAACTGCGGATGCTCGACGCGCGCCAGCTTTGCAGCCGCGCCAGCCGCTGGATGTTGATCTGGCTTGCGAAGTGGCCGTTGGTGGCCCCCACAAACGCCAGGCGTTCGCCCAGGCCCATCGGGTCAAAAAAGCGGCGCAGGCTGTTGTCGGGCCGGCGCCGAAGTGTTTCCAGTGCGTCGTAGACCGCGAGGGCTGCGGCGTCTTGCACAAACACGCCAGGCGCGCCGCTGGTGCCCGAGCTTTCCCAGATCAGGTAGCGGCCCAGGAACGGGTCGCCGATGCGCGCCGGGTCGGCGGTGAAGGCGCGCAATTCATCCAGGCGCAGTGCGGGGTCGGTCACCCAGTCGTCAAACCGCTGCATCAATTCGTCGCGCGCCACCGGGGCCATGCCCGCAAGCGCGGTGGTGTCATCGGGCAGACCGCGCAGGCGCTCGCGGTAGACCACCGAGCGCTCGCGCACGACAGCCAGCAAGGCCGACAGACGCTGTTGCTGGACCTGCGCCAGCCGCTGGGGACTGGCGTGGCTGCAGGCCATGACCGCCGCCGCAGTCTGTGCGCTGAGAAAAGGGTTCATGACGGTGGTCATGCGAGCCTCCTGGTTCGAAGGCTGGCCTGCGATGGCGCGAAAGCGAACCGCCGCCAACCTTGTCCCATCCTAGGCGGCTGGTGATTTCTGGTGTTGCGATTTGTCAAGCGCGCCCGCTGCGCACACGGCGCACACGGTCAGTGCGCAGGCTGCGGCAGCGGCGCCGGGCGCAGGCGCTCGCGCGAGAGCAGCGTGTAGACCGTGGGCACCACAAACACGGTGAGCAGCGTGCCCAGACCCATGCCACCGACAATCACCCAGCCGATCTGCTGGCGGCTCTCGGCACCCGCGCCGGTGGCCAGCGCCAGCGGGATCGCGCCCAGCACCATGGCACCGGTGGTCATGAGAATGGGGCGCAGGCGCAGCGCGGCCGACCGCTTGACCGCATCGAGCTTGTCCATGCCCTGCTCGCGCAACTGGTTGGCAAACTCCACGATCAGGATGCCGTGTTTGGTGATCAGCCCGACCAGGGTGATCAGGCCGATCTGGCTGAACACATTGAGTGTGCCGCCGCTGAGCTTGAGCGCCAGCAGCGCACCCAGCATGGACAAGGGCACGCTGAGCATGATGATCAGCGGGTCCACAAAACTCTCGAACTGTGCCGCCAGCACCAGGTAGATGAACAGCAGCGAGAGCACGAACACGACCGCCAACGACCCCGATGAGCTGCGGAACTCGCGGCTTTCGCCGTTGAGTTGGGTGGTGTAGCCCTCGGGCAGGATGTCGTTTGCGATGCGGTCCATCGTGGTCAGCGCGTCACCCAGCGACAGATCCGGCGCCAGGTTGGCGGTGATGGTGGCGCTGCGGCGCTGGGCAAAATGGTTGAGCTCGCGCGGCACCACCACCTCGCGGGTGCTGACCAGCGAGGCCAGCGGAATCATGGCGTCGCCGCGACCGCGCACGAACAGGCGGTCGATGTCCTCGGGTGTGCTGCGCTGGGTGCTGTCGGTCTGCACCACCACGTCGTATTGCTCGCCATCGCGCTTGAAGCGGGTGACGCTGCGCCCGCCGAGCAGGGTTTCGACGGTGCGCGCGATCGCGTCCACGCTCACGCCCATGTCGGCCGCGCGCTCGCGGTCCACGTCGAGCCGGATCTCGGGTTTGTTCAGTCGCAGGTCGGTATCAACCTGGACAAAACCCGGTTGCTTGGCCAGTGTGTCCTGAAACTGGCGCACCACGCGCGACAGGTTCGCGTAGCTGTCGGAGGTCACGATCACGTAGTTGACTGGCCGCGAGCGAAAGCCCTGGCCCAGCGACGGTGGTGTGGAGGCAAACGCGCTCACCCCCGGCAACTTCGCAATCCGCGGCCCGATCTCGCGCGCCATCGCCTGCGTGGTCCGCTGGCGCTCTTCCCACGGCTGGGCGCGCAAGATCACGATCGCTTGCGCCACCGTGGGGTTGCCGATGATGCTGAAGATGCGGTCGAGCTCGGGGTAGTCCTGGCCGATGCGCTCGATCGCCTCGGCGTAACGCTGCGTGTAGGCCAGCGTGGCACCGTCGGGACCGTTGATGTTGGCGATGACCACACCGCGATCTTCCAGCGGCGCGAGTTCCTGCTTGGTGACCTGCAGCAGGCCCCAGCTGCCCAGCGCACTGGCCAGCATCACGCCCACCACCAGCCAGCGCGCGCGCAGCGCCAGCGACAGCGCGCGCTCGTAACGCCGCGTGATGCCGTCGAGCACGCGCTCCATGAAGCGGTCGAAACGCCCGGGGCGGGGGTTGTGGCGCAGCAGCTTGGAGCACAGCATGGGCGACAGCGTGAGCGCCACGAAGCCTGAAACCACCACCGCCCCCGCGAGCGCCAGCGCGAACTCGGTGAACAGGCGGCCGGTGCGCCCCGGCGCGAAGGCCAGCGGCGCGTACACCGCGGCCAGGGTCATCGTCATGGCGAGCACCGCAAAGCCGACCTCGCGCACGCCCTGTATCGCGGCCTCGAAGGGTTTCATGCCTTCCTCGATGTGGCGGAAGATGTTCTCCAGCACCACGATGGCATCGTCCACCACCAGGCCGATGGCGAGCACCAGCGCCAGCAGCGTGAGCGTGTTGATCGAGAAGCCGAACAGCGCCATCAGGGCAAAGGTGCCGATCAGGCTGACCGGAATCGTCACCAGCGGAATGATGGAGGCGCGCAGCGTGCGCAGGAAGACAAAAATCACCAGCGCCACCAGCACCACCGCTTCCGCAATCGTGCTGTAGACGGCCTTGATCGAGCGGTCGATGAAGATCGAGTTGTCGTTGGCCACCTCGATGGTCACGCCGGGTGGCATGTCGGCGCGCACCCGGTCGAGCAAGGCGTAGACACCGGCCGAAAGCTCCAGCGGGTTGGCGGTGGCCTGGCGGATCACCCCCAGGGAAACCGCTTCGCGACCGTTGAAGCGCACCGAGGTGCGCTCATCCTGCGGGCCTTGCAACACGCGCGCCACATCACCCAGGCGGATGGTCTGGCCGTTGACCGTGCGCAGAGCGACGGCACGGAACTGCTCGGGCGTCTGCAGATCGGTCGCGGCGGTCACGTTGAACTCGCGCTGGCTGCTTTCGATGCGCCCGGCCGGCACCTCCAGGTTGGAGCGGCGCAGCGCGTCTTCCACATCCTGCACCGTAAGCCGGTAGGCGGCCAGGCGATCCGGGTCGATCCAGATGCGCATCGCATAACGGCGCTCGCCGTAGATGCGCACGTCGGCCGCGCCGGGTGCCGTCTGCAGCAGCGGCTTGGCCAGGCGGTTGGCCAGATCGGAAAGCTGCAGCGGGGTGTGCACATCGGAGCTCAGGGCCAGCCAGACCACCGGCGAGGCGTCCGCCTCGATCTTGGCGATCACCGGTTCGTCGATGTCCTGTGGCAGGCGCTGGCGCACGCGGCTGACTTTGTCACGCACATCGGCTGCGGCACTGTCCGGATCGCGGCTGAGTTTGAAGCGCACCGTGATCTGGCTGCTCTCCTGGCGGCTGATCGAGGTGATGACGTCCACGCCCTCAATACCCGCCAGCGAATCCTCCAGCAGCTTGGTCACCTGCGATTCCACCACCTCGCTGGAAGCACCGGTGAAGCGCGTGCTGACCGTCACGTTGGGTTCGTCGATCTGCGGGTACTCGCGCACCGTCAGACCGTTGAACGCGACCGCGCCCACCAGCAGGATCAGCAGCGACAGCACGGTGGCAAACACCGGTCGGCGGATGGACAGCTCGGGCAGTTGCATGGCGGGGGCTCCGGCTTGCCGCGATCAGCGGGCGCTGGCAGATGCCGCAGCGGGCAGCGTCTCGGCGTTGCCGGCAACCGGCCCGCCACTGGCCATATCGACCACACGCACCACGGTGCCGTCCTGCTGCAGGCGCTGCTGGCCGGCCACCACCACGGTGTCGCCCGCCTGCAGGCCCGAAGTCACCTGCACCTGGGCACCGCGGCGCACACCGAGCTGCACCTCGGTGCGGCGTGACAGGTGCCTGATCGCGTCGCCCTCGCCTTCGGTTTCGATCCGGATCACGAACTGCTTGCCACCCTGCGGCACGATCGCCTCTTCGGGCACCACCAGCGCAGCCTCGTCGACCGCAAACACGGTGAGCACACGCGCAAACATGCCCGGGCGCAGCTCGTCTCCCGACGTGGCCGGCATGGTGGCGCGCACCGCGATCGATCGGCCGTCGGTGTCGAGCAACGGATCGAGCGCCTGCACCCGCGCGGCAAAACGCTTGCCTGGCAGCGCATCGAGTTGCACCTGCACGGTCTGCCCGACGGCAATACGCGACTGGTACCGCTCGGGCAGGCGGAAATCGACGGTGAGTGCCGAGGTGTCTTCCAGGTTCACCAGATCCGCGCCGTCCTTGACGAAATCGCCGAGGTTGATGCGGCGCAGCCCGACCGTGCCGCCAAACGGCGCGGTGATGCGCATGCGCTGCAAACGTGCCTGCGCCAGCGCCACCTGGGCTTCGGCCATCTGCAGACTGGCTTGACTTTCATCGAGCACGCGCCGGGCCACAAAATTCTGCGCCACCAGCTCCTGGTTGCGCTGCAGGTTGGCGCGCGCAATCGACAGCTGTGCCTGCGCCTGACTGAGTTCGGCGCGCGGCAACACATCGTCCAGCTGCACCAGCAGCTGACCGCGCTGCACCCTCGCGCCGTCTGCGAAACCGATTGCCACCACCCGGCCGGCGACCTCGGGGCGCAGCGTCACACTCTGGCGCGAGCGCAGGCTGCCGACCGCCTGTGCATCATCCTGGATGCGGGTGGTGCCCACGCGCACCACCTCCACCGCGGGCACGCTGTCGCCCGCAGCGGCAACGCCCGTCGACGGCAGCACCGCCATGCCGGAGGTCTGAGCGGGTCGCTGCAGCCACCAGGCAGCACCCAGGGCCAGGCCCAGACCGACCGCCACTGTCCAGACCCAACGCGTTGTGTGTGTCATGCGCATTCGAACCAATAGATTCACAAAAACCGTGTTCAGCGGCCGGACCGCAATGTAGCAGCGTTCCCCGAAACCACGTGTCGCCAGGTCATGGACGCCCGGGCACCCACATCACTTCCGATCAGCCCGGCACACCGCGGTTGGCCAGCGCGTCGGCGCGCTCGTTGCCCGGGTTGCCGGCGTGGCCCTTGACCCAGTGCCACTCGATGTGGTGAACGCCGTCGTGCGAAAGCGCATCGAGCTTCTGCCACAGATCGGCGTTTTTCACCGGCTGCTTGGCCGCGGTTTTCCAGCCCTTGGTTTTCCAGCCATGAATCCACTCGGTGATGCCCTTGCGCACGTACTCGCTGTCGAGGTACACGGCCACACGGCAAGGCCGTGTCAAGGCGCTCAACCCTTCGATCACCGCGGTCAGCTCCATGCGGTTGTTGGTGGTTTCCCGCTCTCCGCCCCAGAGGTCCTTTTCATGCCCTTCCGATTTCAGGTAAACGCCCCAGCCGCCCGGGCCGGGATTGCCTTTGCAAGCGCCATCGGTGTACATGACCACGTGATTCACAAAAAAACTCCAGGGAAAAGAGAAAGGCGCCACGACAGTGTGCCGTGGCGCCGTGCAGGCCGAAACCGGATCAACCGCCGCCATGCGGCTTCAGCGGCGGTTGGCCACCGGCACCGCACTGACAGGGGCCGTCGCGCGGCGCGGCTTCCAGGCCGGGCCAAGCAGGCGCATGCTGTGCACCCGCTTGACTGCGACCACAAAATACACGGCGCCAAAAATGGGCCACCAGCGTGCGCCTGCGCGGTCCATCCAGGCGGTGCGTTCCAGCCATTTTTCGCTGCCGACCGCAGGCCGGTAGCAACCGCAGCGGTCAGACTCTACTTCAAAGCTGAGCAGCCGCAGCCAGTCGCGCAGACGCCAGGGGCCGATGAAGTCACCCGCCTCGGGCAGATACAGCCGCGCTGGTTTCTCACCACCCAGGCCCAGGCTTGACATCAGCCGGCCGCGGCCCTGGCGCAGGCCCCACAGGCTGGCCGGGTTCAGGCCCGAGATCACCACCCGGCCCTCCGGCACCAGCACACGCTCGACCTCGCGCAACACATGGTGCGGATCGGCACTGAGCTCCAGCGTGTGGGGCAACACCAGCAGATCGAGACTGGCGGCGGAGAACGGCAAGGCGGCCGCGTTGGTGACGAGGTGCACGCGCTGCGCAGCGGTCATCGGACCGACAGCACCAGCCGCCCGGGCTTCCTCGGGCAGCGCCAGCCAGCGGTGTGGCATGCGGTTGGCGCGCAAGGCATCAAGTTCCACCAGGCCGAGCTGCAGTGCGTTGAAGCCAAACAGATCGGCCACGGTGCGGTCGAACTGTGCCTGTTCCCAGCCCAGCATGTACTGCCCTGGCGCTGTCTGCAGCCACTCGCTCAAGCCTATAATTTGTTCGCTCATCACTTGCTTGTGTCAGACAGGCTGTTCAGGTTCCTGCTCCTCGCACCCTCACCGGCCTCAAGGGCACATGCAGGGATGCCGGTCGGATCAGGTTGTTCTTCCGGACTCTACACGTCCCGCACCAACCCCTGACCCCATGCACCTCCATCCGCTTCCCGCGTTCAACGACAACTACATTTGGATCCTGCACGATGGCGCCCGCGCCCTGGTGGTGGACCCAGGCGTTGCCGCTGGCGTCCAAGCCTACCTGGCCGAACACCACCTGACGCTGGACACCATTCTGATCACCCACCACCACGGCGACCACACCGGCGGCGTGGCGGCGCTGCGCGAAGCCACCGCTGCGCGTGTGATCGGTCCGGTGAGCGAGCCCATGCCCGAGCCGCTGCAGCGCGTGGCCGGCGGCGACGCGGTCGAATTACTTGGCCTGCGCTTCGAGGTGCTCGATGTGCCGGGCCACACCGCCGGACACATCGCCTATCACGCCGCAGACGTGGACGGTGTGCCGCTGCTGTTCTGCGGCGATACCCTGTTTTCCGGCGGCTGCGGCCGATTGTTCGAAGGCACACCGGCGCAAATGCTGGCCTCGCTGTCGCGCCTGGCCGCATTGCCGGCCAATACCCGCGTCTGCTGCACCCACGAATACACGCTGTCCAACCTGCGATTTGCGCAAACCGTGGAACCTGACAACGCCGAGCTGACTCAGTACCGTCAGTGGTGCGAGCGACAGCGTGCGCTCAACCTGCCCACGCTGCCCAGCACCATCGGTCTGGAGCAGACCATCAATCCCTTTCTGCGCTCGCATCTGCCCTCGCTGGCGGTGGCAGCGCAAGCCCACAACCCCGCCTGTGGCAACGACCCGCTCGAGGTCTTTGCCACCCTGCGCGAATGGAAGAACGTTTTCTGATGACCCCAGGCCTCCCTCTCGCCTCGCGCGCGCTCAGCCCCGGCTTCACCGCCTTCATCGACCTTCGCCGTCTGGGCACCACGTTCGTGGCGCTGACGGCTTTGCTGCTCGGGGGTTGTGCGGTCACCGCGCCCGGCCCCAGCGACACCGCAAGCGCGAATGCCACCGGCGATGCGGCCCGGTCCATTTTCAGATCCTCGCCGCCCTTCATCGTCCAGGGTCCACTGAGCGACATCGGCAGCGCCACCACGACACGCCCGCCGGTGGCCTCGCTGGCGGCACCGGCCGATCTCTGGGAGCGCATCCGGCGCGGCTTTGCGATGCCCGACCTGGACAACGACCTGGTGCGTGACCGCGAGCAGTGGTACGCCACGCGGCCCGACTACATCCAGCGCATGACCGGGCGCTCCAGCCGCTACCTGTTCCACATCGTCGAGGAGATCGAGCGGCGAAACATGCCGATGGAGCTGGCCTTGCTGCCCTTCATCGAAAGCGCGTTCAACCCACAGGCGGTTTCCAGCGCGCGCGCTGCCGGCATGTGGCAGTTCATGCCGGCCACCGGCGAATCGTTCGACCTCAAGCAGAACGTGTTTCGCGACGACCGCCGCGATGTGCTGGCTTCGACCCGCGCCGCACTCGATTACCTGCAGCAGCTGCACGATCGTTTTGGCAACTGGCATCTGGCATTGGCGGCTTACAACTGGGGCCAGGGCAGCGTGAACCGTGCCATCACACGCAACCAGCGCGAAGGCCTGCCCACCGGCTACACCGACCTCAGCATGCCAATGGAAACGCGCCTGTACGTGCCCAAGCTGCAGGCGGTCAAAAACATCATTGCCCGGCCCGAGGCCTTCAACGCCCAGCTGCCCAACATCGGCAACCACCCGTTCTTCGACACCGTGGTGATCGAGCGCGACATGGACGTGGCTCTGGTCGCGCGCCTGGCCGAGATCAGCGAAGCCGATTTCCGTGCACTCAACCCCTCGCTCAAGCACCCGGTGGTGATGGCCGCAGGCACACCCACCATCTTGCTGCCGTGGGACAGCGCCACCGTGTTCCTGCGCAACCTGCAAGCCCATGGCGGGCGGCTGGCAAGCTGGACCGCCTGGGTGGTTCCCAGCACCATGACGGCCGCCGACGCAGCCAGACGCGTGGGCACCAGCGAGGCCGATCTGCGCAGCATCAACAACATCCCGCCACGCATGCTGGTGCGCGCAGGCTCCAGCCTGCTGGTACCCAGAAGTGAGCAGCTCAACCGCGACGTCGATGGCCTGGTGGCCGACAACGGCCACCTGAGTCTGCAGCCCGAGGTCATTCTGCGGCGTGTCACGGTCAAGGCCCACAAAGGCGACAACGTGGCGCGACTGGCCGAACGCTATGGCGTGAGCCCGGTGAGCGCCGCCGGCTGGAACAAGCTGGCGGTCAACACCCCCCTGAAGCCAGGCCAGCGTGTCACGCTGATGCTGCCCAAAAACGTGGCCGTGGCCAGAAGCAGCAACCGTTCGACCCCATCGGTACGGGCCGCATCACCCGCCGGGAAGTCCAAGCCGGTCACGCAGAAACGCGACGCCAAGACAAGCAGCAAAAAATCGGCGGCTGCCCCCAGGGCGCGTGCCGCGGTGGCGGCCAAGAAGGTGCCAACCCGGATGGCCAGCAAGAAACCCTGAGACCAGGCGCTGGCAGCCGACCGCCGGACTCAGGCCTTGAACTTCGCCTTGGCCCGGCGCGCGAAGTCGTTGGTGAAGGTCTGCGCCAGTTCCAGCCGACCAAAACCACTGGACTCGGACAAAGCTCCCAGCGCGCGCGACACGGTGGCCGGACCACCGTCGGGCATCAAACCATCGGGCGACCAGGCCTCGCGCGCGCGGCTGAACGCCGCCAGGTAGAGCGCACGATCGCCCTGAAAATACGCCTCGGGCACCGCCTTGATCAGGTCAGACGGACCGGCGGTTTGCAACCATTTCAAGGCATGGACAATGCCGTCGGCCAGCGCCTGGACCTGCGGTGTGTTGGCGCCGACAAAACCTGCGGGGGCGCTCAGGCACCCCGAGGCCCAGGGGCCACCGAACAGATCGGCGCTGCCGCGCAGCGTGCGCAGATCGGCAATCACGCGCAGATCACCGCCCTGCTCCAGCTCGGTGATCGCGAGATCGCTGTGGCAAATGGCGTCGATCTGACCGTTGCGCAACGCGCTCACCGCAGCGCGCGCCTCTTCCAGCGCCAGGTAGCTCACCTCGCCCTCGCCCACCCCCGCGCGCTGCAGCAGCAGGCGTGCCACCCGCTGCGAGGCCGATCCCAGCGCCACCACGCCGATCCTCCTGCCGCGCAAGTCCTGCATGCTGCGGTAACGGGCCAGCGAGCGCTGCGAGACCCCGAACACCATGTTCGGTGCACGGCCTTGCAACACAAACGATTTCAGCCAATGCCCGCGCGCCTGCAGGTAGAGCGTGCTGCTGAAGGGGCCACACAGCACCTGCGCCTCGTTGCTGAGCACCGCCTGGGCGGCCTGTGCCGTGTTGGGCAGCTCGCGCACCTGCAGATCGAGCCCCTCGGCGGTGAAGAACCCCAGCCGCTCGGCAATGGTCAGCGGCAGGTAGCAGAAGGATGACCTGCCGTCCACCGCCACCACCACGCGACCACGCGGGCTGACGGTCCGCGTCTGCGCGCCCAACGGTGGCGCGGCCAGCCAGGCGCTCGCCGCAGCAGCAGTAGCCAGGCCCCATTGGCGCCGGTTCCACATGTCGAATCCCCTGATGCGTCTGTTTTTGATCTGCTCGTGAGCCTACGGCTGCCCACGGGCAGACGCATCGGGACGATTCCCGAGCGGGTTTCCCCCGAGGGGAATTCAACAAATTGACACAAGCGGCCACCCTGCCCGCAGGCACGGGAGCAGCGGCCTCAGGCGAGCAGAATCGCAACGTTCACGGCCAACGCAGCCGTCCAGACCAGGCTGCGGGCATTGGCCTTGTCGGCCAGGTACAGGCCGATGTAGACAAGGCGCAGCGCCACAAAACCCCAGGCCAGCAGGTCCAGGCGCGACTGCAGTGCGTCATTCTGGTGCGCAATGATCACCGCGCCGATGAAAAACGGCAGCGCTTCAAAGCTGTTGGCCTGCGCGGCGTTGGCGCGGATGCGCCAGCCGCTCTGGTGCGACAGCCAGGCACGGGGGTCGTGGTTGTCGTAACCGCCGTCGCGCCGCGACTTGCCAAACGCGCCCCACTTGGCAATGCCCGCACACACGATGGGCAAGAGTGCCGCCACCAGCAACGCCCAGTAGGCCAGTGTCAGTCCCGCGATGCGCATGTCTGTCCTTCGATAGGTGCTTGGCCGTGGGGGCGATCAACGCCGGTCCACCAGCGCGTGGGCAATCGTGCCCAGGTCAACGTATTCGAGCTCGCTGCCCACCGGAACGCCACGCGCCAGCCGTGTGACCACGATGCCACGCCCCTTCAGCCCCTGCGAAATCACATGCGCGGTGGTCTCGCCCTCGGCGGTGAAATTGGTCGCCAGGATCACCTCACGCACCTCGCGTTCGCCGTCGGTCAACGCGTCGACGCGATCGAAAAGCTTTTGCAAGCCGATATCGCGCGGGCCCACGCCGTCAAGTGGGCTGAGTTTGCCCATCAGCACAAAAAACAGCCCCTTGTAGGCGCCGGTGCGCTCCAGCGCCGCCTGGTCGGCCGGTGTCTCCACCACGCAGAGCTGGCCGCGATCGCGCCGCGGATCGGCGCAGGTGGCACAGATCTCGCCTTCGGTGAAGGTGTGGCACAACGCGCAGTGGCGCACCGACTCGGTGGCGTGTTGCAAGGCCTGAGCGAGTTGCAAGGCGCCGGCGCGGTCGTGCTGCAGCAGATGGAACGCCATGCGCTGCGCCGATTTCACACCCACGCCCGGCAGGCGCTTGAGCGCCTGCACCAGCAGTTCAAGGGAGTGGTTGTCAGACATGGGGATTTGTTCAGCGCACGCTACCCACGGCGGTGTCGCGAGCGGGGGTGTGGCAAAGCGCTGCGCATGCCACCGGATCCGCGGCGCCGCGAGGCGCCCGCGCAGCGGCCATCAGAAAGGCAGTTTCATGCCGCCCGGCAGGCCGGGCATCCCGGCCGTGAGCTTGCCCATCTTTTCGTTGGAGGTCTCTTCGGCCTTGCGCACCGCAGCGTTGAAGGCGGCGGCCACCAGGTCTTCGAGCATGTCTTTGTCATCGGCCAGCAGGCTGGGGTCGATGGTGACGCGCTTCACATCGTGTTTGCAGGTCATGAGCACCTTCACCAGGCCAGCGCCCGATTCGCCGGTGACCTCGATGAAGGCCAGCTCGTCCTGCGCCTTCTTCAGGTTGTCCTGCATGGCCTGCGCCTGCTTCATGAGGCCGGCGAGTTGTCCTTTGTTGAACATGGAAAGTCCTTGTGTGTGGATTCAAAAAAACATCAAAAATCAGCGTCATCAAGGCGTGTTTGCCTTGAGCGTGCCCGGCACAATTTTGCCGCCAAAGTCGCGCATCATGGTTTGCACAAAAGGATCGTCGCGGATCAGCTGCTCAGCCTCCCGCTGTCGGCGCGCGGCGGCCGCCGCGATCCGGCGCGAAGGCGAGTCCTTGACCGGACCGACTTCCAGCGCCAGCTCGACATCGTGGCCATGGGCCTGCAAGGCGGTGCACAAACGGTCGCGGCTGCCGCCCTGGGTGAGCGACTCGCGCTCCACGCGCAGCAACCAGCGGCTGGGATCGCGTGCCACCAGCTGCGATTGCAGCGCCAGCTCGCGCACCAGCGCGGTGATCGCCTCGGCCTGCACCAGGGCCTGCACCGTTTCCAACCAGAAATCGCCCTCGGGGCTGGGGGCGATCTCGCTCGGCTCCCCTGCCTCTGGCGCATCGCGGCGCCGATCCAGACGCTCAGACGGACCCGGATCGCGCACGGGCAGTGCATGCAACTGGCGCATGGGCGGCGCCATCGGCGTGGGAGCGGTGGCCACGGTCTCGGCGGTGTCATCCCAGGGTGGCGACGATGGCGACGCATCCGGGTCGCTGATGGCATCGTCCCAGGGGAGCTCCTCAATCGAAGCAGGCGCAGAGATCGGCGCCACAACCGGTCTCGCCAGTGGGTCTGCCGCGCGCGGCTCGGTGCGCGCAACAGGCGCTGCAGCGAAAACCGGCGCCGGTCTTGACGGTGTGGCAGCTGCGACCGCAGGCGCCGCAGGGCGTGCCTCAGGGTCGGATTTCAGGGTTTTTTTTTCCGCCATTGCCGCTGGGGCGCTCGCGGGCTTGAAGGCCAGCAGCCGCAGCAACACCATGGACAGCGCGGCGTACTCGTCGGGCGCCAGACCAAGCTCGGCACGGCCGTGCAGACACAGGCTGTAGAGCAACTGTGTCTCATCGGCCGGCATCGCTTGCGCGAGGCGCTCGATTTCAGGTGCATCGGGGTCGTCGCTCTCCGAGGCGCGCCCAGGCACCGCCTGCAACACCGCCATGCGCTGCAGCAAACCCGTCATTTCCTCCAGCGCGGAGGCGGCGTTGAGGCCGTTGACGCGCAGCGTATCGATGGTTTCCATGAGCGCTGCACCGTCGGCGCGCGCGAGCGCGTCGATAAGGTGCAACACATGCGAACGATCGACCGCACCCAGCATCTGGCGCACCGCCGCTTCCTGCAGCTTCCCGTTGCCAAACGCGATGGCCTGGTCGGTGAGCGAGAGCGCGTCGCGCATCGAGCCGCGTGCGGCGCGTGCGATCAGGCGCAGCGCCTGCACCTCGGCCGCCACGCCCTCAGACTGAAGCACCTGCAACAAATGCTCAAGCACCGTCTCGGGCGCCATCGGCCGCAAATTGAACTGCAGGCAGCGCGAGAGCACGGTGACCGGCACCTTCTGTGGGTCGGTTGTGGCCAGCACAAACTTCAAATACGCCGGCGGCTCTTCCAGCGTCTTCAACATCGCGTTGAACGCGGTGTTGGTCAGCATGTGGACCTCGTCGATCATGAAGACCTTGAAGCGGCCTTGTACCGGCTTGTAAACCGCCTGCTCCAGCAGCGACTGCACCTCGTCCACTCCGCGGTTGGAGGCCGCATCAAGCTCGGTGTAATCGATGAAACGTCCGGCGTCGATGTCGGTGCACGCCTGACACACACCACAGGGCTCGGCGGTGATACCACCCTGTCCGTCCACGCCCAGACAGTTGAGCGACTTGGCCAGAATGCGCGACACCGTGGTCTTGCCCACCCCACGCGTGCCGGTGAAAAGATAGGCATGGTGCAGGCGCTGGCTGGTGAGCGCGTTGGACAAGGCCTGCACCACGTGCGACTGACCCACCATTTCCGCGAAATTGCGCGGGCGGTACTTGCGGGCCAGGACGACGTAGGACATGCGGGCAATTCTAAGCGGCGGCCCTCGGCGACCCGGGGAACGATGACCTACAATCGCGGGTGACGGGCCTTCCCGCATGGTGAAGCGGCCAACCGGGTCAGGTGGGGAACCAAGCAGCCCTAACTGTGGAGCCAGTGCCGGGGTCAAGGCTCGTCACCTTCTTTGGAAAACCTGTTGTGCATCAACGGGTTGACGAGACCAAGGCCCTCAAGGGGCGAGCTTGTAGCACCTGACTGTGACACGTTGAACGCAACGTGGGGGCACATGGCAAGTTTGACTGGTCTCTTTAAGCGCGGCGGTTCTTTCTACCTCCGCATCGTGCTCCCCAAGCACCACCCACTCCTGCGCAAATACGCCAACGGCCACTTTGTGCAGACGTTGGGCGCGTGTAGCCACCGGGAGGCTGTTCGCAGGGGAACCATCAAGCGCGCAGAGGTCCTAGCATGTGCGCGCCGAAGTAGAACTGAGCCACCGCGCCGATTGAATCGTGAGCCAGGGGTGGAAGCCGACGCTGTGATGGTCGGCTGTGGATCACCTTGGGCGGCAGCGCCATCTGGGAGGACTGACGATGGCCGCCGAACAGCAACACACCATCGCAGCGCAGTTGGCGGCGTTGCCCAATCTTCCAATGCCCGACCTCTGGGCGCTGTGGGATCAGCACTTTCCCCGGCGACCCAGCCATCGCAATCGCAATTACGTGGAATCGCGTCTGGCCTACCGCATCCAGGAGCTGGCCTACGGCGCGCTGCCCACCAACATCCGCAAGATGCTGGTTGAGGCCGGTGCCAAGCATTCCAAGATCAAGTCGGCCGCCGGGCGCAGCGCGCAAACCCTGCTGATGCCCGGCACCGCGCTGATCCGGGAATGGGATGAACGGGAGTACCGCGTGACGGTCACGCCAGAGGGTCTGTATGCCCTGGATGGCCAGGTGTTCAAGAGCCTGTCGGCGGCGGCCCGCCACATCACCGGCACGCAGTGGAATGGGCCGAAGTTCTTTGGTCTGCGCGGCGGCAAGGGGGATGGTCAATGAACGCGTCCCTGCTTGCGCCACAGACCGCACCAATGCGGCGCTGCGCGGTGTACTGCCGCGTGTCCAGCGACGAACGGCTGGACCAGTCCTTCAATTCCATCGATGCCCAGAAGGGCTTGCCGCCTTTGGTGACCACGCCTTCAGCCGCGTAGGCCTTGGCCATCAGGGTGGCCGAGCGCACGGTCACGAAGTCATCGAAGATGCGGCGCACCAGGGTAGCCTCAGTTTCATTGATCACCAGCAGGCGATCCCGAACGTCGTACCCCAGCGGCAGGGGCCCGCCCATCCACATCCCTTTGGCCTTGCTGGCCGCGATCTTGTCGCGGATGCGCTCCCCGGTCACCTCGCGCTCGAACTGCGCAAAGGACAGCAGGACGTTGAACATCAGCCGGCCCATCGAGGTGGCCGAGTTGATCTGCTGCGTGACGGCGCTGAAGCTGACGCGATGGCGGTCGAACACATCGACCATCCGCGCAAAATCCGCCAAGGAGCGCGACAGCCGGTCGATCTTGCCCATCTGAATGTCTGCCATCAGGCGGCGCAGGGCGGGCCGGTCCATATTGCCGCCGGAGAAGCCGCCATCGTCGTAGTCGTCGCCAACAGCGATCCAGCCCTCGCAGGCTTGGCTCTTGATGAACGCGTGCCCCGCCTCCTTCACCAAGCAGACCCTCTACAAGATGCTGCACAACCGGATGTACCTGGGCGAGATCGTCCACAAGGGCCAGAGTTTCCCCGGCCAGCATCAGGCCATCGTGACGCAGGCGCAGTGGGATGCCGTGCACGCACTGATCGCCACCGATGGCATCGAACGGCGGCGCGAGACCAACGACCGCCAGCGTGAGCCGGTGTTGTTGCGCGGCCTGCTGTTCACGTCCGACGGTGAACGGCTGGTGCCCAGCTACACGGTCAAGAAGGGCAAGACCTACCGCTACTACACGGCGATCAAGCACCGGCGCTTTGGGGCGTGGGCCAGCCAGCACGGGCCGTTACCAGCCGCGCCGATTGAAGAACTGGTCACGCAGCAGATTGTGGCGGCATTGTCGGCTCCGCACATCGTGCAGTCGGTGTGGGATCGGATTCGGACAACCCGCCCAGACCTGTCGGAGCCTGAGGTGGTCTTGCCGATGCGAAATCTGGCTGCCCTGTGGCAACAGTTGTTCCCCGCCGAACAGTGTCGACTGGCGCAGTTGCTGATCGAGCGCGTGGTGATTGCCGATGGCAGGCTGGAAATCATCTGGCGCGATCAGGGCTGGCAGGAACTGGCCAGTGAGTTGCTGCCAGGCACCATTGGTGCGAAATTGCAGGAATGGGAGCAGCAGGAGGTGGAGGCATGAAGCCGAAAGTGCAGGCTTTGGGCGGCCCCATCGCCCGCGAATGCCGGGATGGCAGGCAGGTCAAGCTGTCCACCTTCATTCCCCTGAAGATCAGGAAGCGCGGTGCCAGTAAGGTGGTCGTGCGGCCCGACGGTCAAGTCGAGGCACCGGGCAAGGTGGCCACGCAACACGACCAGCCCTTGCTTGTGGCGCTGACGCGGGCCTTCTATTGGCAGCAGTTGCTGGACGACGGCGTGGTCGGCAGCGGCAGTGACATCGCCCAGCGGGAAGGCCTGCATCACTCGACGGTCAATGAGTTGCTCCGATTGACGCTGCTCGGTAAGCGCGCGGTCATCCCACCCTTGAAGGGATTGGCCTAAGCGGCAACGAT
>CAYRIT010000044.1:0-22367 GCA_964424415.1 uncultured Hydrogenophaga sp. | reverse complement strand
CATGATCGAGACCATCAACAAGATGAACCGCATCAGCCGCCAGCACCTGCAGGAGCACGGTTTCGAGCCCGATGCGTCCATCCTGGCCGAGAAGATGGAGATGCCCGAGGAAAAGATCCGCAAGATCATGAAGATCGCGAAAGAGCCGATCTCGATGGAAACCCCGATCGGCGACGACGACGATTCGCACCTGGGCGACTTCATCGAAGACCAGGCCAACACCGCACCCATCGAGGCCGCGATGCAGGCCGGTCTGCGCGAAGTGGTCAAGGACATTCTCGACAGCCTCACGCCGCGAGAGGCCAAGGTGCTGCGCATGCGCTTCGGCATCGAGATGTCCACCGACCACACGTTGGAAGAAGTGGGCAAGCAGTTTGACGTGACACGCGAGCGCATCCGCCAGATCGAAAGCAAGGCGGTGCGCAAGCTCAAGCACCCCAGCCGTTCGGACAAGCTGCGCAGCTTCATCGACTCGATGTGAGCGTGCGCCGCACGGCGCACCGGTGAAAGGGCCTCTCGGGGCCCTTTTTTCTTGGCAACCTGGCGGCGCGGATGGCTCAAATGGCATCGAACCGCGCGGCCACCACCTGCGGTTCGCGATGCACCCGTCGCACCCCGAGCGCGCTGGCCCGCGGCGCACAACGCCGCGGGCCAGCGAATGCAATACCATGAAGTCAAGTCAATGGGAACGAAATGAAACTTGCCACCTGGAACGTCAACTCCCTCAATGTCCGCCTGCCCCAGGTGATCGACTGGCTGGCCGCCAACCCGGTGGATGTGCTGGCGCTGCAAGAGCTCAAACTGACCGACGAGAAGTTCCCCGCGCAGGCGCTGAGCGAGATCGGTTACCACGCCCAGTGGTTCGGTCAGAAGACCTACAACGGCGTGGCGCTGTTGAGCAAGACGCCGGCAGCCGATGTGGTGAAGAACATTCCGGGCTTCGAGGACGAGCAGTCGCGGGTGCTGTGTGCCAGCTTCAGCGGTGTGCGGGTGATCGGTGCTTACTTCCCGAACGGTCAGGCGCCGGGCAGCGACAAATTTGCCTACAAGATGCGCTGGCTGGACGCACTGCGCGAATGGGTGGGCGCGGAAATGGCGGCCCATCCCCGCCTGGTGCTGATGGGCGACTACAACATCACCTTCGACGATGCCGATGTCTGGGATCCGGACGGCCTGCGCGAGACCATCCACTGCACGACCGAAGAACGCACCCACCTGCAAGCCCTGATTGGGCTGGGCCTCACCGACGCACACCGCCTGTTCGAGCAGCCACCCAAAAGCTACAGCTGGTGGGACTACCGCATGCTCGGTTTTCAGAAGAACCGGGGCATGCGCATCGACCACATCCTGATCAGCAACGCCCTCAAGGCGCAAGCCACCGCCTGCACCATCGACCGCACACCGCGCAAGAACCCGCAACCCAGCGACCACGCTCCCGTGGTGCTGACCCTGGCGGACTGACACCGCGACCGGCGCGGCTGCGCAGCGTGGAGGCCTCTGTCAATCCAGCCCCAGCTCCTGAATCTTTCGCGTGATCGTGTTGCGGCCAATGCCCAGCTGGTGCGCCGCCTCGATCCGGCGCCCGCGGGTGTTGCCCAGTGCAGCCTGGATCAGCGCGGTCTCGAAGCGCCGGCCGAGTGTGTCCCAGACGTTGGTGTGACCCGCCACAAGCAACGCCAGCGCCTCGGCCCGCAAATCGACCTCCCAATCCTTGGCAATCGGCTCGGCGGGGGAATCGGCCTGCTGTGCCGGCACGGGCTCGACAACCCCGGCCACCGCATCCGCTGCCAGGGGAAGCGACTCGGTCACAGAAACGTTCGACGCACCCGATGTGGGCTGGCCTGCATCGGTCGGCGGCACCGCGGCCATCAACACCTCGGGCGGCAGGTCCTTGACCTCGATCACCTGAGCCGGCGCCATCACGGTGAGCCAATGGCAGATGTTCTCCAGCTGACGCACGTTGCCGGGGAAATCAAAGCCGCTGAGCCGCTGCAACGCCATCGCCGAAATGCGCTTGGGCTCCACGCCAAGCTGGCGTGCGCTCTGCTGCAGGAAAAACCGGGTCAGCGTGGGCACGTCTTCGGTGCGCTCGCGCAGCGCGGGCAAACGCAGACGAATCACGTTGAGTCGATGAAACAGATCTTCCCGGAACGCACCCTCTTTCACGCGCTGCTCCAGGTTCTGGTGGGTGGCGGCGATCACGCGCACATTGGCGCGCACCGCACCGTGCCCGCCCACGCGGTAGAAGCTGCCATCGGAGAGCACCCGCAACAGCCGCGTCTGCAGGTCGAACGGCATGTCGCCGATCTCGTCCAGAAACAGGGTGCCGCCATCGGCCTGCTCGAAGCGCCCGCGGCGCATGGCCTGGGCGCCGGTGAAAGCCCCGCGCTCGTGACCAAACAGTTCGCTCTCCAGCAAGTCCTTGGGAATCGCAGCGGTGTTGATCGCCACAAACGGGCCGCTGGCGCGCGGCGAGTGCCGGTGCAGCGCGCGCGCCACCAGCTCCTTGCCCGAGCCCGACTCGCCGGTGATCAGCACCGTCACCTGGCTCTGGCTCAGCCGGCCGATGGCACGAAACACGTCCTGCATCGCCGGCGCCTGGCCCAGCATTTCCGGCACCTCGCCGATGCGTTCCTCGGCCACGGCTTCGCGCTGGCTCTCGGCCACCGCGCGGTGGATCAGCTCGACCGCCTTGTGCAGATCGAAGGGCTTGGGCAGGTACTCGAACGCGCCGCCCTGGAAAGCCGACACCGCGCTGTCGAGATCGGAATACGCGGTCATGATGATGACCGGCAGACCGGGCAGGCGCTCCTTCACCTTCTCCAGCAGATCCAGGCCCGATCCGCCCGGCATGCGGATGTCGCTCACCAGGATTTGCGGGCCCTCGTTTTCCGGCGCCTCGTCCAGTGCCTTGAGAACTTCAAGCGGGTGCGTGAAACTGCGCGTGGGCAGGTTCTCCCGCAGCAGGGCCTTCTCGAGAACGAACCGGATCGAAGGGTCGTCGTCCACTATCCAGATCGGCTTCATGTGCTGTGTTTCCCTTCGTCAGATGCTTGCGGTGGAGGGACTCAGGGCAACGGAATCAGGAGCTTGAAATCCGTCTGCCCGGGCTGGCTGTCGCACTCGATCAGGCCATGGTGTTGCTGCACAAAAGTCTGTGCCAGGGTGAGCCCCAGGCCAGACCCCCCATCGTGCCCCGACACCAGCGGAAAGAAGATGCGGTCTTTGATCGAGTCGGGTACGCCAGGGCCGTTGTCGATCACATGCAATTCCAATGCCAGGCGGTAGCGCTGTTTGCCGAAGGTGACCTGCCGCCCGACCCGCGTGCGAAAGGTGATCTGCGCATCACCCGCCGCGATGCGTTCGGCCAGCGCCTGCGCCGCGTTGTGGGCGATGTTGAGCACCGCCTGGATCAGCTGCTCGCGGTCGCCCCGGAACTCGGGGATGGAGGTGTCGTAATCGCGCACCACCCGCAAGCCTTTGGGGAACTCGGCCAGGATCAGTGTGCGCACCCGCTCGCAGACTTCGTGGATGTTCACATCACCCACCACATGGGGGCGACGGTGCGGCGCCAGCAGCCGGTCCACCAGCAGCTGCAGGCGATCGGCCTCGTGAATGATGACCTGCGTGTACTCCCGCAGTTCGCGCGTCTCCAGCTCCAGTTGCAGCAGCTGCGCGGCACCGCGAATTCCACCCAGCGGGTTCTTGATTTCGTGCGCCAGGTTGCGGACCAGTTCCTTGTTGGCCTGCGCCTGATCCAGCAGCCGTTCCTCACGTTCCTGGCGCGCCTGCTGCTCCAGCGGCAGCAGCTCCACCACCACCTCGTCAGACCGCTCGGTCTGCGCCACCACCACATGCACCGGCAGCGGATCGCGACCGATGCGCTTGAGCCAGGCGTCGTAGCGCAGCGCAGCGTAGGCGTTGTCGCGCGCGCCGCTCAGGGCGGTCTCCAGCAGCTTGGGCTCGGTGAAACAGTCCTGCAGGGGGGCACCGGTCAGGCTGCGGCATGAGGTGCCCAGCGCATCTTCCAGCGCCGCATTGGCGAACCGCACATGACCCTCGGCACTCACCACCGCCACCAGCGTGGCCAGCAGATCAAACGCCTGAAAATGGGTGGCGCCAGACGGCCCCGGATCCTGCAATACGGGAGTGAGCGCGGGTAACGGTAGCGTGGAGGAAACGATGGGTTGTTTCAAGCCGCCTATTGTGCGGCAGCGGGCAGCCGGCCGAGCTCTCGGCGGAGGCCCTCCAAATCGCTTTCAGCCCGCCCCACTGCGGCCTTGAGTTCGGCCACGCGGTCGAGATAGCGCTGGTAGTTGCGCGACTCGATGCCCTGCTTTTCCGGCTCCCCGTTCGCGTACGCCTTGCGCGCCTCGGCCAGGCGCTCTTCCGCCTTGCGCAACTCGGCTTCCAGGATGGCACGCGCATCGCTGTCGCGCTGTCGCTGAGCGGCGCCGTCAACACGGTCGTTGCCGTTGCGCACGGCGGCGGGAGTGTTGCGGGGTGCAGCATTCGATGCTGGCTTGGTTCCCTGGACGATGGTGATGTTGCCACCTTCCATCAGCTTGCAGCCGCGGCTTTTGGCAATTTCAGCGTTGTTGATGTACTCCACCGGTTTGCCTTCGCAACGGTACACCCGCTCCTGTGCATGCGCAGGCAGCAGGCACAGGCTGGCAAGTGCCGTCAGCCACCACAAAAGCCTGGAAAAAAATTTCATCTGGTTCAAAACACGCACCCCGCAAGCCGTTGAAAACCGGCGCGCTCCATCGCGCACCACACGTTTCAGTATGACCGATCTCGCCATGAAAAGTGCCAGCGACCGCCGCCTGGGGTGGCGATCAGGCCGCTCATCCCAAAAAAAGAAAAGGGGCCGCAGCGGCGGCCCCTTCTGACGCGTGGCCCCGACCGGCAGGCGGGGGTCTGACGGGACTCACAGGCTGTAGTACATGTCGAACTCGACCGGCGACACCTCGACGCGGCTGCGGTTGACTTCGCCCATCTTGAGCTCGATGTAGGCGTCGAGCATGGCGTCGGTGAAGACACCACCCTTGGTCAGGAACGCCCGGTCCTGGTCCAGACATTCCAGCGCCTGATCCAGGCTGTGGCACACGGTGGGCACCAGCTTGTCTTCTTCCGGCGGCAGGTGGTACAGATCTTTGGTGGCGGCCTCGCCCGGGTGGATCTTGTTCTCCACGCCGTCCAGGCCCGCCATCAGCAAGGCCGAGAATCCGAGGTAGGGATTCATCAGCGGATCGGGAAAGCGGGCTTCCACGCGGCGGCCTTTGGGGTTGGCCACGTAGGGAATGCGGATCGATGCCGAGCGGTTCTTCGCTGAGTAGGCCAGCTTCACCGGCGCCTCGAAGTGCGGTACCAGGCGCTTGTAGCTGTTGGTGCCCGGGTTGGTGATGGCGTTGAGCGCGCGGGCGTGTTTGATGATGCCGCCGATGTAATACAGGGCGAACTCGGACAGGCCCGCATAGCCGTCACCGGCAAACAGGTTCTTGCCATCTTTCCAGACCGACTGGTGCACATGCATGCCACTGCCGTTGTCGCCTGCGTAGGGCTTAGGCATGAAAGTGGCGGTCTTGCCATAGGCATTGGCCACGTTGTGCACCACGTACTTCTGCAACACGGTCCAGTCGGCGCGCTGCACCAAGGTGCTGAAACGGGTGCCGATCTCGTTCTGACCGGCGCCAGCCACCTCGTGGTGGAACACCTCGACGGGAATGCCCAGCGATTCGATGATGAGAGACATCTCGGCGCGCATGTCCTGCGTGCTGTCGACCGGGGGCAGCGGGAAGTAGCCACCCTTGACGGTGGGCCGGTGGCCACGGTTACCGCCATCGAGCTTGGCGCCCTTGTTCCAGGGTGCCTCGTACTCTTCGATTTCGTAGAAGGTGTGGCCCGGCTCGGTGCTCCAGCGCACACCATCAAACAGGAAGAATTCGGGCTCCGGCCCGAAAAACGCGGTATCACCCAACCCGGTGGATTTGAGAAACGCCTCGGCGCGCTTGCCGATCGAACGCGGATCCCGTTCGTAGGCCTTGCCGTCGGCCGGCTCGATCACGTCGCAGGTGAGGATCAGCGTGGTTTCCTCGTAGAACGGGTCGATGTTCGCCGTGCTGGGATCAGGAATGAGCTGCATGTCGGAGGCTTCAATCCCCTTCCAGCCGGCGATCGAGGAGCCGTCGAATGCATGGCCGGAGACGAACTTGTCATCGTCGAAATGGGACACGGGCACGGTGGTGTGGTGCTGGGCGCCACGGGTGTCGGTGAAACGGAAGTCAACAAACTTGACCTCGTTGTCTTTCACCATTTGCATCACGTCTGCGACGGTCTTGGCCATCAAATACTCCTGTAGCGAGGTCGGTGGATAAAGGGAACGAACATTTGGATAAAGCAGGTTCTGTGCCAAAGATCCCATCAGGATCGACCTGCAACGGACCTTGAAGATGCCGTCTGCGGCGCATTATCTTGCACAAGAAGGGGGAGGCCGCCCGGTACAGTCGACGAACCAGGTTGCACCAGTTTTGTGCACAACAATCGATTTGCACCGACGTGGTGCAAAGGGTCAGCGCACCATCTCGGGGCCCAGTCGGGCGCCTTGTTCATGCAATTCGGCAAGCAATTGGGCAAACGCCACCCCGACCGCCGACGGTTCGCCCTTGACGCCCAGTTCGATGTGGCGCCCGAACTGCGGATGGTTCACGCTGGGCAGGCTGAAAACCTTGACCGCATGTCCGCGTTCGATGCCTTCCATCAGCGGTGTGAGCGCTGCTTCCATCGCGCCCATCACCACGACCGAGCGCTCCAGCCAGGCGCCCGGCCGCTGCCAGGACCGGTACTGGTCGTCCAGCACCGACTCGATCATGGGCCAGGCCATCACCGGAAACCCCGGCAAGAAATGCACCGCACCGCCACCGGGTCCCGCGCAACTGAAACCGGGAATCTTGTTGTACGGGTTCTGGATCAGGCGTGCACCGGCCGGAAACACCCCCATGTTGTATCGGTGCACGTTGTCGGGGCGTGTCGGCTCGAACACCTCGCCGTGCTCGGTGGCCATCTCACGCATGCGCTGCTCGATCAGCGACTTCGCCTCGGGATGCAACACAAGCTCCACGCCGAGCGCGGCTGCCGCGCACTGGCGCGTGTGGTCATCTGGCGTGGCGCCGATGCCACCACAGGAGAACACCACCTCGTCATTCGCAAAGGCGTCGCGCAACGCGGCGGTGATGCGGGGGCGGTCATCGCCCACACAGCGCGCCCAGGCCAGCGACAGACCGCGCGCCGCCAGCATCTCCGCGACCTTGGGCAGGTGTTTGTCGGCCCGCTTGCCCGAGAGAATTTCGTCACCCACGATAAGCAGCCCAAACGCGGGGGGCCGGGCAGGATCGTTGGCGGTGGCGAGAGAGTCGGTCATGGTGAATCCGAAGCGTTGTCGGGTCGCGGCAAGGGGCGGGGTTCCTCAGCGAGGGGATCTGCGGGGCCAGGCAGCGCTGGCGGCGCACGGCCTGTCGTCGGAGGCTGCGCGGCGGACTTGGCCTCGCGCAATTCCTGCAGGCAGCTCAGCGCATAGTGCGCGAACCACAGCGAGGCGAAGGCGAACACCAGGGTGTAGATCCAGATCGCCACCGGCACCAGCAGCGGCGCCATCGCAATGAACATCGCGCCCGACGCCCAGAGCAGGCTGGGCGCCGCGCCGAGGTAACCGCTGACCACGCCCATGATGAGCAAAGAGCCGCGGCGCTCGCGCAGGATGCGCTTGCGCTCGTCGGCGCTGGCGTGCACCGCCAACGCATCAAAGGCGAACACACGGTAGGTGAGCCAGCCCCAGATCAGCGGGGGAAGAATCAGCACCAGCGGCGGGATCAGCCACAGTGGCATCGAGACCACCAGGGCCAGCACCGCCAGCAACGTCGAGCCCAGCGACCACAAAACGCTGACCACCATCGAGCCTCCGTGCTTGCGTTCCATCCCGGCAAACCGGCGCTGCCCGACCAGCTCAACCATTGCCGGCGTCATGAACACCGCAACCAGCAACAGGCACAACAACACAATCACCGGCGTGGCCATCACCAACACCAGCAAAGGCCCGAACACGGCACGCAGCCCTCCCAGGCCCAGCCGATCGAGCCAGCCGAGGAACGCCTGCATCAGCTCGTAGCTTTGCAACCAGGCGGTGACCGACGCCACCGCGCTTTCCCAGAAAAAGTAACCCAGGCCAAACGACAAGACGACCATCAGGATCAGCGGCAGGAACGAGAGCGCGATCACGCGCGGGTGCACGCAATAGGCCACCGCGCGCCAGAACGAATCGAACAAGGGCTTCATGCCACTGAGAATACCGGTTTTCTCCTGACCGACCGGTCGCGCTGGGGCTTGAGGATCTCCAGGGCGGGGCTTACCTCATTTGCGGGATACCCCGTTGGCGACAGCTTGTGCACAATTCAAATGTGCCATGTGACAGCGCCCTTTCGGCAACGAACGGGCGCACATCAACCGGCTGTGCCGCAGCAGCCACCGTCAGACGCCATCACGCGTCAATTCCGACAAAACCCCAACAACATCACATCAAACGTATGCAGAACCATGTCATAGACCACCCAGTCGACGTCGATGTGCGTACACTTTGATACAAAGACGCTCTCGTTCCACGCATGAACATCCCGCTCTCCCCTTGGCTGCTCGCAGTCCTCCTCGTGCCAGCATCGCTGGTACTGGGGGCTTTCGCTCATCAGCAATGGGTTGAGCGCCGCAACAAGCAACAGCGCCGGATCCCCAAACACTGGCCACTGGGGACACGCCCCTTGGTCAACAGCGAAGAAGCGCGCGTGTGGAACTGGCTGGCAAGGGCCTTTTATGACCACCACATCATGATCAAGCTGCCTGTCACGCGCTTCACGCTGCCGCGCGACAAAGAGCAGAGCATGCACTGGTATCGCCTGCTGGGCAGCGTGTACTGCACCTTTACCATCTGCAAAGCCGACGGCCGCGTGATTGGCTGTCTGGATGTGCCGGGACAGGCTGGCTTGCCGCGCAGCACACGCGCTCTCAAACAGTCCTTGCTCACCCAATGCGGGCTGCCCTACTGGATCATCCGCTCAGATGCACTGCCCACTGTGGCCGAAATCCGGGCCGAGTTTCTAGGTGAGTCCCTCACCGCACAAGGCATGCGAGAACGCGAGCAGGAAGAGCGGGCCATCATTGCTGCCAAGGCCAATCTGCGCACCGCGCTCAACCGCCAGCGCAGCAGCCGAAACAGCGATTTTGGTCCGCTGTCAAACTGGCCCAACAGCAGCCCAAGCGCCCTGCGCCATGGCGACGGCAGCAGCGAATGGCAGGACAATTCTTTTCTTGTCCCGCTCGACAGCCGCCGCGGCGATCTGCTTTAGGAGCCAGCGCGGCGCTCAGCCCGGATCGTCGGGCGCCTGCGTTTTCTGCGTCAGAGCCGCCACCTCGCCCTCGGTCAGCCAGCGCCACTGGCCCGGCAGCAGCTCTGGCGGCAGCGACACCGCCCCGATGCGCGAGCGGTGCAGGCCCTCCACCCGATTGCCCACTGCCGCCACCATGCGCTTGACCTGGTGGTACTTGCCTTCGGTCAGCGTGAGATCCAGATCAAAGTCACCCCGGGCACTGCACGCCGCCGCCCGCACCGGCTTGGGATCGTCGTCGAGCACCACACCCGCACGCAGGCGATCGAGCTGCCCCGCATCCAGCGGGTGTTTGACGCGCACCTGATACACCTTGGGCACATGGTGGCGTGGTGAAGTCATGCGGTGGATGAACTTGCCGTCATCAGACAGCAGCAGCAATCCGGTGGTGTCGTGATCCAACCGCCCCACCGCCTGCACCCCTGCCGCAGCGCCACCGCCGCGGACCCGCAACGGGCCGGGCAACAGCGTGTAGATGCTCGGGTGGGCACCCGGCTTGTGCGAGCACTCAAAGCCCGCCGGCTTGTGCAGCATCAGGAACGCCTGTGCCTGGTAGACCCAGCGCACGCCCTGCACCACAAAAACCAGCTGCCGAGAATCAAATGCCGCGGTCGGATCGTCGACCACGGCCAGATCATCCCCCGTCTGGACCTGGACCAAACCTTGCTGCACCAGGCCACAACAGACCCGCCGGGTGCCAAAGCCTTGGGAAAAAAGAATGTCTTGAATCTGCGTCATACGGTGCCAATTGTCGCTTCACCCTGAGCAAAAACAGCGCATCAGCGAGAATCGCGGGTTGCCTTTCTTCCATCCTCGTTCACCGGATGACATCCAAGCTCAAACAGTGGCTACCCAACCCCGAAACCGTGCGCACCAACCGCTGGCTGCGCTGGATGGGACCGGCGCTGAACCACCCGCGGCTGTGGCACTTCAGTCGCAAAGGCATTGCCATGGGGCTGGCGCTGGGGATATTTTTCGGCCTGTTGATTCCCGTTGCCCAGATCCCCTTCGCGGCCACCATGGCGATGGTGCTGCGAGCCAACCTGCCAGTGGCCGTCGCCAGCACCCTGGTCACCAATCCCGTGACCTTCGGTCCCGTCTACTATGGAGCCTACCGCCTGGGCAAGGCCGTGCTGGGTGAGGACGCACTCTCCGAGCAAGACGCCCTCAAGGCGCTGAGCAAGGCCCACGCGGAGCCCACAACCAGCGACACAAGCTGGCCTGACCGCGTGCGGCAGTGGCTCAAACAATTCGGGAAGATCGGCAAACCGCTGGTGGTCGGACTCGTGATCGTGGCCACGTCCAGCGGCCTTCTCGTCTATTTCCTGGCCAGCGGCGTCTGGGCACTCAAAACCCGCTGGACCCGCCGACAGCGCGTGCGAAAACGTGCCCATGCCGCTGTTGTGGCGGCCTTCGCACAAAAGCCCGGCGCAGGGAGCAACTTGGGCGCGGGCAAAACCGACACATAAGAAGGGCCGCCAAGTGGCTGCTGCCAGCGGCCGTTAATAGGCGGGTGGCCACTGAAAAATCAGCACTGGGGCTGCACTGGGGTGTGGACGTCGCAAAGCCCGGATCGGCCAACGAGAGCGCCGCAATCCAGGCGTCGATCGCTCGCACAAGAGCGTGGTGCTCCACCAATCCATCGAGCGTGGCCGGAAACAGGAGCGACGGTTGCCCGCTCTCTTCACTGCGGTGGTCCATCGGGCCGCGCCAGAAAAAACGATGCCCGCAAGGCTGGCGCCTGACGGGCATCGTGGTGACTCCGGTTTCAGACTATCGACACAGTCTGTTTGACCGGGTTTTCCGAAGGAGCTTCAGCGCTCCGACGGGGAGAACGCGATCAGCGGATGACGGCGATGGTGGTGCGCACACCGCCCTTGTAGGTCATCAAGGTCAGCGCGCCGTTCTTGATGTCGCCCTTTTCGTCAAAGGCAATGTGGCCCGTGACACCCTTGTAGTCGGTTTTCTTGAGTTCCGGCAGGTACTTGGCTGGCTCGGACGAGTTCGCCGCCACCATGGCATTGACCATCACCTTCACAGCGTCATAGACGTAGGGCGCATACACCTGAACTTCGGCGCCGTACTTGCTCTTGAAGTCGGCGCGGAATTTCTCCATGCCTGCTTTTTCTTCACCCTCAACGCCGCCGGCCTCGGCGCAGTAGACCTGATCGTCGGACATGCCGTCGCCAGCCAGCTTGGGCAGCTCGCTGGTGCAGATGCCGTCGCCGCCCATGAACTTGGCCTTGATGCCCAGTTGCTTCATCTGCTTGAGCATCGGACCCGCCACCGCGTCCATGCCACCGAAGAACACCACATCGGGCTTCTTGGCCTTGAGCGTGGTCAGGATGGCGTTGAAGTCGGACGCCTTGTCGTTGGTGAATTCGCGGCCGACGACGTTGCCGCCAGCGGCCTTGACACCTTTTTCGAACTCGTCGGCAACACCCTGGCCGTAGGCGGTGCGGTCGTCGATCACGGCCACGTTCTTGCCCTTGAGGGTTTCCACAGCGTACTTGCCCAGCGTGCCACCGAGGTGCACGTCATCGGCCACCACACGGAACGCGCCTGCAAAGCCCTGACGGGTGTACTTGGGGTTGGTTGCCGAGGGGGAAATCTGGGGAATGCCAGCATCGTTATAAAGCTGCGAAGCGGGGATGGTGGTGCCCGAGTTCAGGTGACCGATCACGCCGGACACCTTGGCATCCACCAGCTTCTGGGCTGCCGCCACACCCTGCTTGGGGTCGCCGGCATCGTCTTCGGGCAACAGCTCAAACTTGGCCGGCGCACCATTGATCGTCAGATTGGCCGCATTGAGTTCTTCGATCGCCATGCGGGCGCCGTTTTCGTTGTCCTTGCCGAGGTGGGCAATGGCACCGCTGGTGGGGCCGACGTGACCGATTTTGATCACGTTCTCGGCAGCGGGCGCAGGCGCAGCGGCGGGTGCAGCGGCCGGCGCAGCAGGAGCGGCCGGTGCAGCCTCTTCTTTTTTGCCGCAGGCGGCCAGAGCCACTGCGGCAGCGATCACAGCCAGTTTGATGTTCAGTTGCATGTTGGTCCTCGATAAGGATGAAATTTGAGATGCGGAGGGAACTTTTTTCTCCACACTCTCAAAGATAACCCAAAAATTGCTCCGAACAGGCTACCTGACGGCCGCAAAAGGGCTGTCCAAGGGTTTGCCCGGGGGCAATATTTTTCCCCACAGATCGGGCCACAAGGGGATCCGATCCGGCCCGCCCTGGCCGCCGCCTCCGGTCAGCTCGCAACGAGATCGTGCCGCACCGGCTCGATGCCAGCGGCGCGGTAATGCCGCCAGCGCTCGCGCGCCCGTTCGCGGTCGTGGAGATCCTGACTCACCACCTCGATGACCCGGGCAAAACGCTCGTAACCGGACAAAAACCCGTTACTCAGATTCACCAGCACCGCCGCCTCAGAACGCGGCATCGCCGCCGGCCAAACGCAACTCAGAAGAATCGGTGAATGCCGCTGCAGCCGCGCTTCGTCGTTCACCCGCGCGTGGGGAATGAAGTCACCGCCTGCCTGTGTCCACAGCGCGGCGTCGAGCGGGTCGACCTCTTGCGGCTCGGTCACCACCATCAGGCGCGCGCCCTGGAGATAGGCCTTGCGCAACAGGCGACAGGCGTGGGTGCGCTTGTCGGCGGCGTTGAAATGGAAAGCAACTTCGGTCACGGCCAACTCGGGGGCTGCGTTCTCAGACCTTGCTCGCGCGCCTGGCTGTGGTCTTCGGCGCGGGCCGGACGGAGGGCAGCGCGGTCGCCGCCTCGTTCAGCAGGTACTGCAGCAGCAACGGCACCGGCCGGCCGGTGGAGCCTTTGGCCGTGCCGCTCTTCCAGGCGGTGCCAGCGATGTCAAGATGGGCCCAGTTCAGATCGGCCGTGAATTTCTGAAGGAACTTGGCCGCGGTGATCGAGCCCGCTGCGCGGCCTGCCACGTTGCCCATGTCGGCGAAGTTCGATTTCAGGCCCTCGGCGTAGTCGTCGTCCAGCGGCATGCGCCAGCAAGGATCGAGCGCCGTGTCACCCGCCATCTGCAACGCTGCCGCGAGCTCGTCAGCAGGGCTGAACAGCCCCGATCGCACGGCACCCAGGGCAATCACACAGGCGCCGGTCAGCGTGGCGATGTCCACCACCGCGCGTGGCTTGAAACGCGCCGCGTAGCTCAGCGCGTCACACAGAATGAGCCGGCCCTCGGCGTCGGTGTTGAGGATTTCAATCGTCTGGCCGCTCATGCTGGTGACCACGTCGCCAGGCTTGACTGCCAGGCCATCGGGCATGTTCTCGCAGCTCGGGATCAGCCCCACCACGTTGATGGCCGGGCGCGCCTCGGCCAGCGCGGCAAAGGTGCCGAGCACGCTGGCGGCGCCTCCCATGTCGAACTTCATCTCGTCCATCTCGGACGCCGGCTTGATCGAAATGCCACCGGTATCGAAGGTGATGCCCTTGCCCACCAGCACCACCGGCGCGCTGGATTTGGCCGCGCCGGTGTAGCGCAGCACGATGAAGCGCAGCGGCTCGGCCGAACCCTGCGCCACCGCCAGGAACGCGCCCATGCCCAGCGCCTTGACCTCCTTGGGACCGAGCACCTCGGTTTTGAAACCCGGCTTGCGCCCGAGCTGGCGCGCGGCATCGGCCAGCGCGCTGGGCGTGGCGTGGTTGGCCGGGCGATTGGCCCATTCCTTGGCCATTTCCACGCCCACCACCAGCGCCTTGCCACGCACAAAACCATCCCGCACGGCGTCGGCTTGCGGCACGCCGATCACCACACGGCGCAGCGCACGCGCCTTGGCCGAAGGCTTGGTGTGGGTGTAGACGTAGCTCGCGTCGGCACAGGCTTGCACCGCCGCACAGGTCGCATCGCTGCTCGGCGCGATCAGGCTGAGCAGCACCGCCAGCTTCTGAACGCCGGGCTGTTTGAGCGCAGCCACCGCGCTTGACACCGCCTTGCGCACCGAGGCCGGCGAGCCGTCACCCGCGCGCACCAGCAGCACACGCGCCGCCTGTACGCCACCCACCTGGTAGGCCGCGAGCAGCTTGGCCACACCCGCTTCCAGCGCCCCGCTCTTGTGAGCCTGCGCGATCACCACAGCCAGCGGCGAGTCGGGCTTGCCCGGTGGCAGGCTGTCGGGCACCAGCACCACCAGGGCGTCGGCGGACCACTTCGCGGCGTCGGCGAGGGAAACGGATTTGAGTTCGAAGTCCATAATTGCCTATTCCTTTTTGGTTGATTGATGTTATTCCATTCGTCCATTCGCAGAGAGCTGGCGCGCAGCTTCGGCGCCACGCTGGTGGTGCTGTTCACCATCGTGCTGACCATTCTGCTGATCCGCACGCTGGGACTGGCTTCGCAGGGCAGCGTGAACCCGGAAGAAATCATGCTGGTGCTGGGCTACACGGTGCTCGGCCGCATGCCCACCATCCTCACGCTCGCGCTGTTCATTGCGATCGTCTTCACGCTCTCGCGCATGTACCGAGACAGCGAAATGATCATCTGGTTCGCCAGCGGCCGCTCGCTCGGGGGATTTCTCGGCCCGGTCATGCGATTTGCCTGGCCCATCCTGATCGTGATCACGCTGATGGTGTTCCTGGTCTGGCCCTGGGCCAACGGGCAGATCGACGAATTGCGCACCCGGTTCGAGCGGCGTGGCGATCTGGAGCGGGTGACGCCGGGGCAGTTCCAGGAATCGTCCAACGGCCGGCGTGTGTTCTTCATCGACAAGAACACCACTGACGGCACCGAAGGCCGCAACATTTTTGTCTCCAGTACCGAGGCGGATGGGCGCGAATCCATCGTCTCGGCGCGCTCGGGCCGCGTCGCATGGATCGGTGAGCAGCAGTATCTGCTGCTGAGCAACGGTCAGCGGCTGGAAACCGACGCCAACCAGCATCTGCAGGTCAGCGAATTTGAGGAATACGGCACCCAGATCGGGGCCAGCGCACTGGCTGCGGCCGGCGGCGAGCCACTCAAGTCGCGCAGCTTGTGGGCCCTGCTGCAGTCACCCGATCCGGCCAGCCGCGGCGAACTGGGCTGGCGGGTGGGGATGGCGCTCACGGCACTGAATTTCGTGCTGATCGCGCTGGCCACCACCGCTGGCAACCCGCGCGCCGGGCGCGGCGGCAACCTGTTTTTCACCCTGTTTGCCTTTGTTGTCTATTACAACCTGCTCAACATCGGGCAGAGCTGGGTCAGCCGTGGGGAGTTCGGTCTGTTGCCGATGATGCTGTCGCTGCACGGCGGCGTTTTTGTCCTCGCGTCGCTCTGGCTGCTCAAACGCCACTGGAATGTCTCGCTGCGTGGCTGGCTCATGGGCTGGCGCCACCGCGACAAGGGCAACCTCGAGGTGGCTCGATGAGGACCATTCGGCGGCTGATTTATGGCGAGGTGCTGGCCGCGGTCGGCTTTGTGTTGCTGGCCTTCCTGTCGCTGTTTTTTTTCTTCGACTTCGTCGACGAGTTGTCGGACCTCGGTCGCGCGGCCATCGTCGACCCGACCCAGCTCTATGGCCTGAGCCACGCGCTGCTGTATGTCACGCTGCTGACGCCCAGCCACATCTACGAGCTGATGCCGATTGCGGTGCTGATCGGCTCGGTGTTCGTGCTGGCGCGGCTGGCCCAGGGGTCTGAGTACACGATCTTGCGCACCAGTGGCCTGGGGCCTTGGCGGGCCTTGCGCATCCTGCTGGGTCTGGGCGTCCTGTTTGTCCTGCTGACCTTTGCCATCGGCGACTATCTGGCGCCGTTGGCCGACCGGACCGCACAGTTGCTCAAGGCCAACTACAAGGGAGGTATCAGCGTCGGACAGACCGGCGCCTGGCTCAAGGAAAAGCAGGCCTACAGCAACTTCTCGGTCAATGTCGGCGCGCTCTCGCCGCAGGGCGAACTGACCGATGTGCGGATCTTCGAATTCGATAACCGGGGTTTTCTGGTCTCCACGCTGCAGGCCCGATCGGGACAGATCGAAGGCGACGATTCCTGGACACTCAAGAACGTGCAGCGGCGCGAGTTCGACACCGCCGGCCTGGCCTCGGCGCACATCACGCGCACCGAGCTGCCCAGCCTGCGCTGGCCCAGCAGCCTGAGCACCGAGATGGTTTCGGTGGCCCTGCTCAAGCCCGACCGCATGCGCACCACCGACCTGTTTGCCTACGTGCAGCATCTGGAGGCCAATGGCCAGACCGCGCAGCGTTATGAAATCGAGTTCTGGCGCAAGGTGTTCTATCCGCTCTCCTGCCTGGTCATGGTGGTGCTGGCGTTGCCGTTTGCCTACCTGCACTTTCGTTCCGGCAGCATCACCGGCTATGTCTTCCTGGGCGTGATGATCGGCATCAGCTTTTTCCTGCTCAACAACGTGTTCGGCTACATCGGCAACCTGCGGCAGTGGCAGCCCTGGCTGGCAGCCGCCTCGCCGGCGCTGATCTATTCGGTGATCTCGCTGGGCGCGTTTGGCTGGCTGGTGTTGCGACGGTAGGGAGGAAAAAATGCTTGGTGTGGTGGTGTTTGCTCATGGATCGCGCGACCCGCTGTGGCGCGCACCGGTCGAGGCGGTGGCGCACCGCATCGCCGCGCAAGACCCGCAAGCCCTGGTGGCCTGCGCCTACCTGGAGCTCAGCGAGCCCGACATGCCCACCGCGGTGGCCGACCTGGTGGCGCGCGGCGCAACCGCGGTGCGTGTGCTGCCGCTGTTTTTCGGCATGGGGAAACATGCGCGCGAGGACCTGCCCGAGATCATGCAAGACCTCGCCCAGCGCCACCCGGGCGTGTTGCTCGAGCAGCTGCCCACGGCCGGAGAAGACCCACGCCTGACCGCACTGCTGGCACAGATTGCGCTGGAGCGCGCGCCATGAACCTGCAGCAGCTGCGCTTCGTGCAGGAGGCGGTGCGGCGGCAGCTCAACCTGACGGAAGCCGCCAAAGCCCTGCACACCTCGCAACCTGGGGTGTCCAAGGGCATCATCGAGCTGGAAGACGAGCTGGGCATCGAGATCTTCGCGCGGCACGGCAAACGCATCAAGCGTGTGACCGAGCCGGGCCAGCATGTGCTTGCCAGCATCGAGATCATCCTGCGCGAGGTGAACAACCTCAAGCGCATCGGCCAGCAGTATTCGGCCCAGGACAGCGGCACGCTTTCAATCGCAACCACCCACACCCAGGCGCGTTATGTGCTGCCCGGCCCGGTGTCGCAGCTGCGCCAGATCTACCCCAAGGTGGGTATCAGCCTGCACCAGGGTGCACCCGATCAGGTGGCGCGCATGCTGATCGACGAGGTGGCCGAGATCGGCGTGGCCACCGAGTCGCTGCTGAACTACCCCGAGCTGATCACTCTGCCCTGCTACGAATGGCAGCATGTGCTGGTGCTGCCGTTCGACCACCCGCTGCTGGAGCGCGACCGCATCGCGCTCGAAGACCTCGCCGCGGTGCCGCTGATCACCTACCACCCCAGCTTCACTGGCCGCACCCGCATCGATCAGGCGTTTGCGCTGCGCGGGCTCAAGCCCAACGTGGTGCTTGAGGCGATCGACTCCGATGTGATCAAAACCTACGTGAAGCTCGGCATGGGTGTGGGCATCGTCGCAGAAATGGCGATGCAGGGCGACAACCAGACGCCCGATCTGGTGGCGCGACCCGCCGGCCATCTGTTCGGCCACAACCTGGCGCGTGTGGCCTTCAAGCGCGGCACCTACCTGCGCAACTTCGTGCTGCGATTCGCCGAGTTGCTGAGCGACCGCCTCACACGCACAGCGATCCAGCAGGCGATGAAGGGTGCACCCGACGAGTATGAGATTTAGCGGCCCCTGCGCCGGCTTCGCCGTGCCTTGCCGGCAGCGTGCGGGGTTCAGACACCGCCACCGCCCACACTTCTTGATTCACGCATGACCGACACCTTGTCCGCCAGCTCTGCTCCGACCCCCGCCCTCACCTCCCGCCTCCCCAAGGTCGGCACGACCATCTTCACCGTCATGTCAACGCTGGCCGCCGAGACCGGCGCGGTCAATCTGGGCCAGGGTTTTCCCGATTTCGATGGCGACCCGGCGCTGGTGAACGCGGTCACGGCGGCGATGCAGGCAGGCCACAACCAGTACCCGCCAATGCCCGGTGTGCCGGCGCTGCGCCAGGCGATGGCGGACAAGATCCAGGCCTTGTACGGCTTGCGCTGCGATCCGGCGACCGAGGTCACGGTGACCGCCGGCGCGACCCAGGCCATCTTCACCGCGTTGCTGGCCGTGGTGCATCCGGGCGACGAGGTGATCGTGCTGGAGCCCTGCTACGACAGCTACGTGCCCAACATCGAGCTCGCGGGTGGTGTGGCGGTGCGGGTGCCGCTCATGCCCGGCAGCTTCCGGCCCGATTTCGAGCGCATCGCTGCGGCCATCACGCCACGCACTCGCGCGCTCATCATCAACAGCCCGCACAACCCCAGCGGCATGGTCTGGAGCGAGGCCGACATGCTGCACCTGCAGGCGCTGCTGGCGCCCACCCAGGTGCTGCTGATCAGCGACGAGGTGTACGAGCACATGGTGTTCGACGGTCAGGCGCACCAGAGCGCGGCCCGCTTTCCCGGCCTGGCCGCGCGGGCCTTCATCGTCAGCAGCTTTGGCAAGACCTACCACGTGACAGGCTGGAAGGTGGGCACGGTGGTGGCGCCCGCGCCGCTGAGTGCGGAGTTCCGCAAGGTGCACCAGTTCAACGTGTTCACCGTGAACACACCGGTGCAGCACGCGCTGGCCAGCCACATGGCCGATGCGTCCAGCTACCAAGGGCTGCCGGCGTTCTACCAGCGCAAGCGCGATCTGTTCCGCGCGGGCCTGGCCAGGACGCGCTTTCGTCTGTTGCCCAGCGAAGGCACCTTTTTCCAGTGTGTCCACATCGGCGGGCTGGCGGTGCCCGAGCGCGATCTGCCCGAGGACGCGTTCTGCCAGTGGCTCACCCGCGAGGTTGGTGTGGCAGCGATTCCGCTCTCGGCCTTCTACGGCAACGGCTTCGACCAGCGCACGGTGCGCTTCTGTTTCGCCAAACGCGACGAAACCTTGAACGAGGCCTTGCGCCGCCTGGCGCGGCTCTGATCCTGGCCCCGGCGCGGCTCTGACCACGCGGCGCGGAACGCTTCACGCGTTCAGTTGCGCCCAGCTTTTCTCCAGCCGCTTGAGGCTCACCGGCTGCGGCGTGCGCAGCTCCTGCGCAAAGAAACTCACCCGCAGTTCCTCCAGAAGCCAGCGCAGCTCCTGCAGCCGCCCGTCCTGCACACCTTTGCGCTCGGCCACCAGGCGCCAGAAGCGCTGGTCTTGCGGCCGCAGTTCGGCGAGCTTGGCCGCGTCGCGCGCCGGATCGGATCGGGCTTTGTCGATCCGCAGCTGCACCGCCTTCAGGTAGCGCGGGAAATGGGCGAGCTGCGCGTAGGGCGTGGCGAGCAGGAAACGCTTGGGCACCAGGCGCTGCAGCTGCTGCGCGATGTCGGCCGCCATCTCGCCAGTGGCCTTGCTGTCTTTGAGCTTGCGTGCCGCTGCCGCGTACTCGACCAGGATGGATCCGGCGTTGCGCGCAATCTCGCTGGCGATCAGCGTCAGGCGTGCGCGCCCCTGTTCCAGTCGCAGCTTGAACGCGGTCTCGTCGGTGGGCAGGGGTTCGGTCAGAAAGGCGCGCTCCAGCGCCAGCTCGATGATCTGGTGGCGCAGCTCCTCCTGGGTGCCACCGCCCGTGCCGCTCTCACTCTTGCCCACCTGCATGTAGGCCGCGGCCATGGCCTGCAGGCCGGGCAGGTTCTTCTCCAGGTACTTGAGCGCGTCCTTGATCTGCAGCGCAAACAGGCGCCGCAGACCTTCTCGGTGCCTGGCCTGAGCCACCTCGGGCTCGTCGAACACCTCGATCGTCACCGCGTCGCCCTGGTCGATCAGCGCAGGAAAGCCGATCAGCGTCTGACCACCTTTGCGAATCTCCATCAGCTCGGGCAGCTCGCCGAAGTCCCAGCTTGTGTGGCGCTGGCTGACACTGGCCAGTGCCGCGTCATTGGGTCGCGTGGGTGGAGCGAGCTTGCGCTCGGCCGCCAGCGAGGTGGTCGGCTCGGGGGCCGCTGGCCGCAAGCTTTCCAGCTTGATCGACGCCAGGGCCTGAAAAGCACCACGCGCCTGGCCGCCGAGTTCGGCTTTGAGGGCGCCGAGGTTGCGACCCTGGCCGAGCTGGCGACCGTGCTCGTCCACCACCCGCAGGTGCATGAAATGGTGGGCCGGGATCATGTCGGACTTGATGTCGTTGCGCGCGATGTCGAGCTGCGTGGCTCCGCGCACCAGCTTGAGCAAGGCGTCCATCAGGTTGCCGGCGCCGAACACTGCGGGCTCGGTCAGCGCCTGGGCAAATTTTTCTGCTGTGGCGGGCAGCGGCACCAGGCGCGAGCGGGGGCGCTGGTGCAGTGTCTTGAGCAAGGCCAGCAGCTTGTCTTTCAGCATGCCCGGCACCAGCCAGTCGCCACGGTCCGCGCTGACCTGATTCAGCGCAAAAATCGGCACCGTGACCGACACACCGTCGCGCGGATCGCCCGGCTCGTGCAGGTAGGCACAGGCGCAGTCCACACCGCCCAGGCGGATGGTCTTGGGAAACGACTGGGTGGTGATGCCGGCAGCCTCGTGGCGCATCAGCTCTTCTTTGCTCAGCAGCAGGAGTTTGGGGTTGAGCTTGTGGACGTCCCGGTACCAGCGCTCAAAGCTCGCGCCGCTGAACACATCGGGCGGGATCTGGGCATCGTAGAAGGCGAAGATCAACTCGTCGTCCACCAGCACGTCCTGGCGGCGCGACTTGTGCTCCAGCTCCATCACCTGTTTCACCAGCTTCTGGTTGGCGGCCAGGAACGGCAGACGCGTCTCCCACTCGCCGGCCACCAGCGCTTCGCGAATGAAAATCTCGCGCGCACCGGCCGGGTCGACCCGGCCGTAGTCGGTGCGGCGGTTGTGGTAAATCACCAGGCCGTAGAGCGTGGCGCGTTCCAGCGCGGTCACCTGCGCGGCTTTTTTCTCCCAATGGGGATCCAGCAGCTGTTTCTTGATCAGGTGGGCGCCCACCTGCTCCAGCCATTGCGGCTCGATCGCCGCGATGCCGCGCCCGAACAGCCGCGTGGTCTCCACCAGCTCGGCACAGACGATCCAGCGCCCCGGCTTCTTGCTGAGGTTGGCGCCCGGGTGGCGGTAGAACTTGATGCCCCGCGCGCCCAGGTACCAGTCTTCGGTGTCGTTCTTCTGGCCGATGTTGCCCAGCAGACCTGCGAGCATGGACAGGTGCAATTGCTCGTAAGTCGCAGGCGCCGTGTTGAGTTGCCACTTGTGCTCGGCCACCACCGTGTGCAACTGGGTGTGGATGTCGCGCCATTCGCGCAAGCGACGCACGTTGATGTAGTTCTCGCGCAGGACACTTTCAAACTGCCGGTGGCTGAGCTTGTGGGAAGTGGGAGGGGTCCGAGCCCGATCCACCGAAGTGGCGTTCACCGCGTCCGGCAATCGGGGTCCTAGCCCTGTCGCTGGCTTGTGCCCACCCTTGCTGTCCTCCAGCCACTTCCAGAGCTTGAGCGTGCCGGTGAACTCGCTTTTCTCGTCGTCGAACTTGGCGTGTGCCTGATCGGCCTGGGCCTGCCTGTCCAGCGGGCGGTCGCGCACGTCCTGCACGCTCAGGGCCGAGGCGATCACCAGCACCTCATCAAGCGCACCACGCTGCTGCGCCTCCAGCAACATGCGGCCGACGCGCGGGTCCAGCGGGAGGCGCGAGAGCGTCTGGCCCACCGGTGTCAGCTCGTTGGCCTCGTCCACCGCGCCAAGCTCGGCAAGCAGCTGGTAGCCGTCGACGATGGCGCGTTTCTGTGGTGCCTCGATGAACGCAAAGTCTTCCACCGCGCCCAGGCGCAGCGCCTTCATGCGCAGGATCACGCCGGCAAGCGAGCTGCGCAGGAT
>CAYRIT010000043.1:0-23321 GCA_964424415.1 uncultured Hydrogenophaga sp. | reverse complement strand
ACCGCGATTTCGTCAAACGGGTTCATGCTCATCTTGACGTTGGCGATGTCCACACCGCTGCCGTCGCTCTTGACACGGACTTTGACGTTGTAGTCGACAACGCGTTTGACGGGGACGATGACCTTCATGATCGGTGGCTCCAGATGTTGTGAAACAGTTAAACGGTGGATTCGATTGACGTACACGTCAAACGGATCATTGTATGCGTGTGCCCTCGGCGGCACGCTTGCCTGAGATTCAACCGGGCAGGCTTTCCGGCATCAAAACGAACGATCGTGCTTTTTAATTGTACGACATGGATTTCAGCTTGCATGTCCCGGCCACTTGGGGTGTGGATATGCCGTACCGAATTCCTTTGTTGTATATCGGCGAACCTGCCACCCCATTTCCCAACCGATCGGTCGGTTAATTCGGGTAAATCTGGAGGCGCTCGCCAGGTCGTCTCGCTATAGTCAAAACGGAAGCGCTCGCCCCGGCTTGACCGCAGACGTGTTTCTCTCACGCCCTCCTCCTGTTACCGACTTCAGAAACCCCGATCCCATGAAATTCACTCCCATACTGCTCGCCATCGGCGCCACCACCTTCGTGATGGGCGCATCGGCCCAGACCGTGTTCACCGTCTCCACCTGGCTGCCGCCAACGCACGCAGCGAGCATGGCGCAAAAAACCTGGTGTGACCGTCTGGATACCGAGAGCAGCGGCCGCATGAAGTGCAACATCCTGCCCAAGGCCGTGGTCGCCGCCCCAGGCACTTTCGACGCGGTGCGTGACGGACTGGCCGACATTTCCTACACGGTCGACGGTTACACCCCGGGCCGTTTCGTCATGAGCCAGGTCGCTGAGTTTCCCTTCCTCGCCAACAGCGCAGCCATCACCTCGGTCGCCTACCAGCGCACCTTCGAAAAGTATTTCGCGCCACTGGGCGAGCACAAAGGCGTCAAGGTGCTGGCTGTGTTCACCCACGGCCCGGGCATCATCTTCAACAGCAAAAAGCCGATGCTCTCGGCCGCCGACGTCGCGTCACTGAAGTTCCGCGTTGGCGGTGGCAACATCAACGAGTTGTCCAAGGCCATGGGCTGGAACACCACCCTCAAGGCGGCGCCCGAATCGTTCGAGCTGCTGTCCACCGGCGTGATGGACGGCACCTTCCTTCCTGACGAGTCAATCACCTCGTTCAAGCTGAGCATGGTCAAGTACGCCACCACCTTCCCCGGTGGTCTGTACAACACCTCCTTCGTGTTCATGATGAACCAGGGCAAGTACAACGCGCTGTCCGCACAAGACAAGGCGGTGGTGGACAAGCTTGCGGGCGAGCCGGCCGCGCGCCTGTTCGGTGAAGGCTGGGACAGGCTTGACGCCGCCAGCCGCGAAAACCAGAAAACCCAGGGCGTGCAGCGTGTGATGGCAGACAAGGCCTTTGTGAAGGCGGTCGCCGACAAACAGGACTACCTGGAAACCAAGTGGGCCGCCGCCGCCCAGGTCAAGGGTCTGAAAGATCCCAAGGGTGCGCTGGCCGCTTTCCGTGCCGAGATTGCCAAGGTGAAGTAAGCGACGCGAACCCAACACCTGCTTGCCAGCCGGCGGGGCTGCCGTTCATTTGCGGCCCCGCCGGTTTTTTGTTGACCCGGCCTGACACACGTCCATGCTCAAAACCCTGGAAAAACTGCTGCACTGGTCCACTGGCCTGATGTCGGCCATGGCGCTGTTTGCCATCATGTGGCTCACCTTGCTGGACGTCACCGGCCGCAAATTTTTCAACAATTCCATTCCCGGCAGCCTGGAGCTGACCGAGATCCTGATGGTCATCGTGATCTTCGGGGCGCTGCCCCTGGTGTCGTGGCGCGGCGAGCACGTGGTGTTCGATTCGCTGGACCCGTTCATCCCCGCCTGGCTCAAAGGCATCCAGACCAGCATCGTTCACCTGGTCTGCGCCGGCGTGTTCGGCTTTCTCGGCCGTCTGATGCTGCTGCGCGCTGACCGGTTTGCCGAATACGGTGACGCCACCGTGCAGCTGCAGCTGTCCCTGGCGCCCGTGGCCTGGCTGATGGCGGGGCTGTTGGCGATCACGGCCGCGGTCCACCTGCTGTTCGTCTTTGTGCGACCGGCGCCCGGCCATGTTGGTGCGCAGCAGGAACCAGGAGCTGCGACATGATCGAAGCGACGCTGGGTTTTCTGGCGGTCTTTGGCCTCGCCTTTTTGCGGGTCCCGCTGGCGGTGGCGATGTCGATCGCGGGCATCGTCGGACTGGGGCTGATGCGGGGCTGGCAGCCGGCCTACGCCAGCACCAGCCAGGTGGTGTTCGAGACCGGCTTCCACTACACGCTGTCGGTGATTCCGCTGTTTGTGCTGATGGGCAATTTCGTCGCCCGCGCCGGCATGGCTCGTGAGCTGTTCAATGCGGCCAACGCCTTTGTCGGACACCGGCGCGGTGGCCTGGCCATGGCCAGCATCATTGCGTCCGGCGGCTTCGGCTCGATCTGCGGCTCTTCCATCGCCACCGCCGCCACCATGTCGCGTGTGGCCTATCCCCAGATGAAGGCCCACGGCTACAAGGACACGCTGGCCACCGGCTCCATCGCCTCGGGCGGCACCTTGGGCATCCTGATCCCGCCATCCACCATCCTGGTGATCTACGGGATCATCACCGAGACCGATATCGGCCGCCTGTTCATCGCCGGCATTCTGCCGGGGGTGGTGGCGATCACCTGCCTGTGTCTGGCGGTGGTGTTCGTGACCTGGCGCGATCCGGCCGCCGGCCCACCGGCCGAACGCTACACATGGCGCCAGCGCCTCGGCGCCATTCAGGGCATCTGGGGCGTGGCCTTGCTGTTTGCGCTGGTGATCGGCGGCATCTACGGCGGCGTGTTCACCGCCACCGAGGGCGCTGGCGTGGGTGCCGCGGGTGCGTTTGTGTTCGCACTGGCGCGGCGCACGCTCACACCGAGACTGCTCATGGACGTGCTGATGGAGAGCACACGCACCACCGCGATGCTGTTCAGCATCCTGATCGGCGCGATGATTTTCACCAGCTTCATCAACTTCACCAGCATGCCGGCCGACCTGCGCGACTTCGTGCTGCAGTTCAGCCCGCACCCCGTCATGGTGGTGGTGATGATGATGGCTATCTACCTCGCGCTGGGCATGGTGATGGAAGAGCTGGCGATTGTGCTGCTGACCATTCCGGTGTTCTTCCCGGTGATCACCGGCCTGGGCTTCGACCCGGTGTGGTTCGGCATCCTGATCGTGACCATCGTGGAGATCGGCATGATCTCGCCACCGGTGGGACTGAACCTGTTTGTGCTCAGCTCGCTGCTGCCCAAGGTGTCGCTCAACACCATCTACCGCGGCGTCTGGCCGTTTGTGGTCGCCGACATCGGGCGCCTGGCCATCCTGATCGCCTTCCCCGCGATCTCGCTGTGGCTGCCCGGGTTCATGAACTAGCGTCGGGTGCGCCCGGCAGCACGGGCAGCGTTTTGACATGCAGCACGCGCTGCGGGTACGGGATATCGATCCGGTTGTCCCGCAACGCGGCGAGGATCGCGCAATTGATCTGCGAGCGCAGCCCGAGCTGGCCATTCTCCGGATCGGCGATCCAGTAGCCCACGGTGAACTCCAGCCCGTCGGCGCCAAAGGCCGACAAGGCGACCGAGGGGCCCGGGTCTTTGAGCACACGGTCCTGGGCCACCGCAGCCTGCTCCAGCAGGCGCATCACCAGATCGACGTCGCTGTCGTACGCGACCGAGACCACGGTCGACTGCCAGACCCGGGTGTCGGCCAGCGAGAGGTTTTCCACCCGGTTGGTGGTGAGGATTTCATTGGGCACGATGGACTCGCGCCCGGTCAGCGAGCGGATCACGGTGTAGCGCGCGTTGATGTCGGTGATGCGGCCCTCGAAATTGTCGACCCGCACGTTGTCACCGATGCGCATCGCGCGCTCGGCCAGGATCACAAACCCGCTGACGTAATTGGACGCGAGTTTCTGCAGGCCAAAACCGATGCCGACACCGATGGCGCCACCGAGCACCGAGAGCGCGGTGAGGTCGATGCCCACCGCCGAGAGCGCGATGATCAGGCCCACAAACAGCAGCATCGCGCGCGTGGCGTTGGCCAGGGCCTTGCGCAGCGACAGCTCGCCACCCACCGCCGAACGCAGCAGGCGTGCTTCGATCGCCGCGGAAATCCACAGCGCGAGGATCAGCACCGCCGCCGCGGTGACCACCCCTTCGATCAGCGTGCGCAGACTCATGACCGAGCCACCGACGGACCAGGTGATCTCCTGCATTTCGATCAGCACCACCGGCAGCAGGCCACTCACCCACAGCACCAGCGCCAGCCAGACCAGCCAGGAGATGGAGCGTTCGAGCACCCGCACCCAGGGGGCGGTTGCAAAGGCCAGCTGCAATACCTTCACGCCCAGGCGAATCACCACCAGCGCCACCAGCACTGGAATGACCACCTGAAACACCGCCAGCGGCAGCACCTTGAGCAAGGCGGCGCGCGCCACATGGCCAAAGGCGAGCAGCAGCAGCGGGAACAACAGGCCATCGATCAGACTGCGGCCAAACAGCACGGAACGCGGTTCATCGCGCTTTCCCAATGCCCGGCGCAACAGCGCCGTCAGGCCCCAGGCGGCCACGACGCAGGCCGCGAGCGCGGCCAGCTCGATCAGGGCGGTGGGTTGCAGAAAACCATCGAGCCAGCGATCAAAATCGTCGATCGGCGGCGGCGGCGAAGCAGAGGGTGAATAAGACCAGGTCATGTGGGCAGGGCGGACCAGCGTTGTGGCCCGGGTCGGGAGAACGGTGTCGGGAATTCAGCGCCGCCAGCCGGGCACACGTTTGTCAATGAAGGCCTGCACACCCTCCTGAGCCACGGCGCCGGCCATGTTGCAAGCCATGGTCTGACCGGCCATCTGGTAGGCAGCCGCCAGCCCTGTTTCCAGCTGCCGGTAGAACAGCGTCTTGCCCAGCGCAATCGCTTCGCGCGGTTTCTGCAGGATGCGGTCGACCAGGGCGGCCATTTCGGCGTCAAGGTCATCGGCCGGCACCACCCGGTTCACCAGACCGCGCGCCTTGGCCTCGGCCGCGGTAATGAAGTCCCCGGTGAGCAGCATTTCCATTGCCTGCTTGGGCAGGATGTTGCGCGAGAGCGCCACACCCGGCGTGGCGCAGAACAGGCCGACGTCGATGCCGTTGACGCCAAAACTCGCGCCCTCGGCCGCCACCGCCAGATCGCACTGCGCCACCAGCTGGCAGCCGGCGGCAGTGGCCAGCGCGTGCACACGGGCAATCACCGGCAACTCCAGCGCGCGGATCGAGAGCATCAGTTTCGAGCAGCGTGCGAACAGCGCCTGGTAGTAGGCGAGCGCTGGCTGGGCCCGCATCTCCTTCAGGTCGTGGCCAGCGCAAAACGCGCGGCCCTCGGCGGCAATCACCACCACCCGCGCTTCGGCGTCGGCGGCAATCTGCTCCAGCGCAGCCTGCAGCGCGGTCAGCATGGCCTCGGACAACACGTTGAAACTGAGGGGTGTGTTCAGCGTGAGCGTGTGCACGCCACGCGCATCCCGCGCGTGCAGCAAAATGGGATCGGTGTTTTCAGACATCGGCCAGTACCCTCAGATGCGCCTCGACGCTGCGCGCCAGCGCACCAAGCGCGTAGCCGCCTTCAAGGCAACTCACAATGCGGCCCCGCGCATGGCGCCGGGCCACGTCCTTGATGCGTTCGGTGATCCAGGCGTAGTCCTGCTCACCCAGCGCGAGCTGGCCCATGTCGTCTTCGCGGTGGGCGTCGAAACCGGCGCTGATGAAGACCATCTGAGGCCGGTGTTGCTCCAGCCGTGGCAGCCACATCATGTCCACCAGCTCCCGCACGTCCATGCCGCGTGTGTAGGCCGGCACCGGCAGATTGACCAGATTGGGTGCGCTGGCGTGGTCCCAGGGCGGGTAGAACGGGTGCTGGTAGAAGCTGCACATGAGGATGCGCTCGTCGCCCAGCACGATGTCTTCGGTGCCGTTGCCGTGGTGCACATCGAAGTCGATGATCGCGACGCGTTTCAGGCCGTGGCGCTCCAGCGCGTACTTGGCAGCCACCGCCACGTTGTTGACAAAACAAAAACCCATGGCCTGGCGGCGCGTGGCGTGGTGGCCGGGCGGGCGCACGGCGCAGAAGGCGTTGGCGAGCTCGCCGGCCATCACCGCGTCGGTGGCATCGATCGCGGCACCGGCGGCCATCAGGATGGCGTCCCAGGAATATTCGTTGAGCGCCGTGTCGGGGTCGATCTGCGCGTGGCGCGGGCCGCCGGCGGCGATCTCGTCTCGCAGACCCTGACTCAGTCCGCGCAACGCGGCCAGGTGCATGCGGTCGTGGGCGAGTTCCAGGTCGGCCAGCGAGGCGGCGGTGGCTTCGCGGCGTTCCAGCGCGGCGTGCAGGCCGGTGCTCAGCAGCCGGTCCTCGATCGCGTCGAGCCGTTGCGGACATTCGGGGTGCCCGGCGCCCATCTCGTGGCGCCAGCAATCGGGGTGGGTGAAATAACCGGTGGCCTGGCCCATCACGTTTTTTCCAGTAAGGTTCGCGGCATGCTCGCAGACACCAATATTCGTCAATTGCTGAATCAGCTTAACACGGTCATTGTGGGCAAAAACGCCCAGGTGAGCGACTGCGTGGCCTGCCTGCTGGCGGGCGGCCACCTGCTGATCGAGGACGTGCCCGGCGTGGGCAAAACCACACTGGCGCACGCGCTCTCACGCTCGTTCGGCCTGGATTTTGCGCGGGTGCAGTTCACCGCCGACCTGATGCCCAGCGACCTGGTGGGCGTGTCGGTGTACGAGCGCGGTCGCGAAGGATTTGTGTTCCATCCGGGCCCGGTGTTTGCCCAGGTGCTGCTGGCCGACGAGATCAACCGCGCCAGTCCCAAGACCCAGAGCGCACTGCTCGAAGCCATGGAAGAGAAACAGGTCACGGTGGAGGGCGAAACGCGCGCGCTGCCCGCGCCGTTTTTTGTGATCGCCACCCAGAACCCACACGACCAGCTCGGCACCTACGCCCTGCCCGAATCCCAGCTCGACCGCTTCCACATGCGCCTGTCGCTCGGCTATCCCGATCGCGCCGCCGAACGCGAGCTGTTGCGCGGCGAGGACCGCCGCCACATGGCCGATCAGCTGGCGCCGGTGCTCTCGCCCGAGTCGCTGGCGCAGCTGCAGCAGCAGGTGGCCTCGGTGCACACCGCCGAACCGGTGCTGGACTATTTGCAAGACCTGGTGGCTGCCACCCGCTCGGGCCGCTGGTTCGCCCAGGGCCTGTCGCCGCGCGCCGCGCTGGCTGTCGTGCGCGCAGCCAAGGCGCAGGCCTTTCTGAGCGGGCGCGACTACGTGGCGCCCGACGACATCGCCGCCATCCTGCCGCAGACCACCGCCCACCGCCTGATCCCGGTGGCCGACGCCGGCCGGGGCGCGGTTGAACAGGTGCGCGCTTTGGTGGAAGCGACGCCGCTTCCATGACCCACCCCCGCCGCGCTGCGCGCGACCCCCTCAAGGGGACGATGCCTGTGGCCTGGCGGAGCCAGTTCCCCGGCATCTCTGGGTCGGGGCATCTCACGCCGGATCGATTCACGTGCAGAGGTATGCCTTGAACTCAGCCGCCGCCGCTTCGCTGTCCTGGCGCCGCTTCAATCCGCTGGCGCAGGTGCGTCTGCGCGTGCGCCGGTGGTTTCACAACCGCCTGCCTGCCAGCGACACGCTGCTGCTGACACAGCGCAACGTCTACATCCTGCCCACCCGGCCGGGCTGGATGCTGGGCTTCACGCTGGCGGTGCTGCTGGTGGGCAGCATCAACTACCAGCTCAACCTGGGCTACCTGCTCACCTTCTTGCTGACCGGCTGCGCAGTGGTGGGCATGCATGTCTGCCACGGCAACCTGAGGGGCGTCACGCTGCAGCTGCAGCCGCCGGCGCCGGTGCACGCCGGTCAGGCGGTGGCGCTGGTGGTGCGGCTCTCCAGCGAGCGCCGGCGGCCGCGCCATGGGCTGGGTCTGGGCGTGGTGCCCGAAGGCCGTGAGCCGCCCCACCTGGCCTGGACCGACCTGCCCGCACAGGGCAGCAGCGTGTTGCAGGTGGCGTGGCCGGCACCGCGGCGCGGCCTGCTGGCCCTGCCTGCGCTCACCGCCCAGACGCTGTTCCCGCTCGGCACGTTTCGCGTCTGGACGGTCTGGCGCCCCGCAGCGCAGGTGCTCGTCTATCCGGCACCCGAGCCGCAGGCGCCTGCACTGCCCGCGGGTGAACCGCTGGCCGGAACAGCTGGTGGCGCGCGGGCTCAAAGCACCGGCGAGTTCGACGGCGTGCGCGCCTACCGCCGTGGCGACCCGATGAAGACGGTGGTCTGGAAAAAGGCCGCCCAGGCGTTTGCCAGCGGACGCGACAACCTGGTCAGCCGCGAAGCGCAGACCGCGCATCGGCAGCAGCTCTGGCTGGACCACGCGAGCTGTGGCGCGCAGGGGCTGGAAGCCCGCCTCTCTCGCCTGACGGCGTGGGTGCTGCTGGCCGACCGGCTGGGCCTGGACTACGGCGTGCGCCTGCCCGGCCGGGTGATCCCGCCCGACCAGGGCGCCAGCCACCGCGCGCGCTGCCTGGAGGCGATGGCGAGGGTATGAAACACCCCCTGCGCTACTTCGCGTCCTCCCCCTCTCCTGCGGGAGGGGGACGCAGCCTGTGGCCCGGCAAAGCCGGTTCCACGCCTGCCCGGAGTTACTCGCCCTCCCTAACCGGTGCGATGTGCTGAACAAGACACCTTCATCGCAGAAGCCGGATTTCGCCGCCGGGGCGCGCCGGGGTGAAACGCGCGCCGTTCCGGGGTGGCGCACGCGCATCAACAGCCTGCCACGCGACACCCGGGACACCCTGTTCCTGCTCGCCGTGATCGGCTGGGTGGTGCTGATGCAGGTGGCGCACATTCCCTGGTGGTGCAGTGCGCTGACCGCTGGCGTGCTCACCTGGCGCGGCTGGCTTGCGGTACGTAACCGGCCGCTGCCGGGCTGGCCCTGGCGCCTCGGTCTGCTCGTGCTCACGCTGCTGGCCACCGGCCTGACCCACAAGACCCTGCTGGGGCGCGACGCCGGCGTCACGCTGGTGGTGGTGCTGCTGGCGCTCAAGACCCTGGAGCTGCGGGCGCGGCGCGATGCGTTTGTGGTGTTCTTTCTTGCCTTTTTCGCGCTGCTGACCCACTTCTTCTACTCGCAATCGTTGCCGACCGCGGCCGGCATCCTGATCGCGCTACTCGGCCTGCTGACCGCGCTGGTCAACGCCCACCTGCCGGTCGGGCGGCCGCCCCTGATGCAGTCGGCGCGCATCGCTGCCGGCATGACCGCGCTGGGTGCGCCCATCATGCTGGTGCTGTTCCTGCTGTTCCCGCGCATGGCGCCGCTGTGGGGCCTGCCCGACGATGGCATGGCGGGGCGCAGCGGCCTGTCCGGCAGCATGAGGGTGGGCGAGATCGCCCGGCTGGTGCTCGACGACCGGGTGGCGCTGCGCCTGCGCTTCGACGGTCCGGCACCGCCCCAGGGGCAGCTGTATTTCCGCGGCCCGGTGCTTGGGCATTTCGACGGCGTGGAATGGCGCCCCACCCGATCCGGCTTCCCCGCCAGCATGGCGCTGCCGGCCAACCTGGGCGTGGCCGGCGAGCCGCTGCGCTACCAGGTGACGATGGAGCCCAACCAGCGGCCCTGGCTGTTTGTGCTGGAGGCCACACCACAGGCGCCGCAGCTGCCCAACATGCAGACCACGATGGCGGCCGATCTGCAGTGGCGCACCAGTCGCCCGATCACCGAACGGGTGCGCTTCGACGCGGTGAGTTACCCGACTTTTCGCCACGGGCCTTTGCAGCAGGCGGTGGCCTTGCAGGACCACATCGAACTGCCGCCAGGCTACAACCCGCGCACCCTGGCGCTGGCCCAGCAGCTGCGGCGCGAGATCGGCGCCGGCCCGCAGCATGCGAGCGCGCTGGTCAACGCGGTGATCGATCGGCTGCGCACCGGTGGCTACACCTACACGCTGGACCCGGGTGTGTACGGTGCCAACACCGCCGACGAATTCTGGTTCGACCGGCGCGAGGGTTTCTGTGAACACATCGCATCGAGTTTTGTGATCCTGATGCGCGGACTCGACATCCCGGCACGCATCGTCACCGGCTACCAGGGTGGCGAGCTGAACGGCGTCGACGGTTACTGGACGGTGCGCCAGCGCGACGCCCACGCCTGGGCCGAGGTCTGGCTGCCAGGTCAGGGCTGGGTGCGGGTGGACCCGACCTCGGCGGTCGCGCCCGGGCGTATCGGCTCGCTGGAGCGGCTGCAGTCGCCCGAAGGTCTGTTCGCGGGCGCGGTGCGCACCCTCAACCCCACCTTGGCAGCCCAGCTGCGCAATCTCTGGGAGGCGGTCAACAACCGCTGGGACCAGTGGGTGCTCAACTACACCCAGGGCCGCCAGCTCGATCTGCTGAAACGCCTGGGATTTGCTGCGCCGAGCTGGACCGACCTGGCCTATGTGCTGATCGGCGTGGTCGTGGTGGTGAGTCTGGCGGGCGCGGCCTGGACCTTGTGGGAGCGCCAGCAGCATGACCCCTGGCTGCGCCTGCTGCGGCGCACGCGCCGCCGCCTGACCCGCCTGGGCCTCAGCGGCCATGAGCACCTGCCGCCGCGCGGTCTGGCCCAGCGGGTGCAGCAGCACTGGGGCGACACCGCCTTTGCCCGCCGTCTGAGCGACTGGCTGCTGCGGCTGGAAGCACAGCGCTACGCCCGAGGCAGCACGCTCACGCTGGCTACACTGCAACGCGAACACCAGCAATTGGGCTGGCCCAAACATCCACCACGTTGACCGTCCACCCCGTGTTTTTTTCCGTTTTTTTTCGCACGCACCGGAGCGCCGCCTTCGCCCTGACCTTTGCGCTGCTGGCGCCTGCCGCGCAGGCTGGTGGCAAGGTTCCGGCCAAACAGCGTCCGGCCGCCCAGCCTGCGTTTTTCTACAGCCAGAGTGAGGCCGCGATGGCCTTCGCCGACGACCTCGCGGCCCGCCGCGACCTCGACCCGGCCTGGGTGCGCGCCCAGATCGGCCAGGCGCAGCGCCTGGCGCAGGTGGAGCGCCTGATGGCACCCGCACCGCGCGGCACCCCCAAAAACTGGGCCGCCTACCGGGCCCGTTTCATCGAACCGGTGCGCCTGCGCGCCGGTCAGCGCTTCTGGGAAGAGAACCGGGAGGCGCTTTCCCGTGCCGAGGTCGAGTTCGGTGTGCCCGCCAGCCTGATCGTGGGTGTGATCGGCGTCGAAACCCTCTGGGGCCAGCACACCGGCAATTTCCGCGTGATGGACGCGCTCACCACACTGGCTTTCGATTTCCCCGCCAGCCACCCCCGTGCCGCAGCGCGCAGTGCGTTCTTCCGCGACGAGCTGGAGCAGTTCCTCAGCCTCACACGGCGTGCCGAGCTCGACCCGCTGAGTCTGCGCGGCAGCTACGCCGGCGCCATGGGCTGGCCGCAGTTCATGCCCAGCAGCTGGGCGAAATACGCCATCGACTTCGACGGCAACGGCCGTGTCGACCTGTTCAACAGCCCGGCCGACGTGATCGGTTCGGTGGCCAACTACTTCAAGACCTTCGGCTGGCAAGCCGGCCAGCCCACCCGCTACGCTGTCAGCCTGAGCCCATCGGCCGAGCTGGACACCCTGCTCGCGCCCGACATCCTGCCCAGCTTCAGCGTGGCCAGCTTCACCGCCCAGGGCGCGCTGCTGGACGGCGCGGCCCTGCAACACACCGGCAAGCTGGCCCTGGTCGAGCTGGAAAACGGCGACGGCCCGCGCAGCTACCTGGCCGGCACAGACAATTTCTACGTGGTGACCCGCTACAACTGGAGCAGCTACTACGCGCTGGCGGTGATCGAGCTCGGCGAAACCATCGAGGCGCTGATGCGCCCCTCCATGGTCATCACCTCGCCATGACCCCACCCTGGCAGCCGAACCGCCGCACCGCCCTGCTGGGCACGCTGAGCGCCCTGTTCGGCATTGCCCACGCGGCCAACACACCGCCGAGCGAACGTCCTTGGCCACACGCCCTGGCAGTGCCCGGTGGTGTGGTGCGCCTGCCGCTGGGCGCCGCGACCCGTCGCCCCCAGGCCCTGGCCGACGGTGTTCCGCTGCTGGTGCTCGGCCAGGCGCAGGGCTGGACCGCGCTGGTCGGCGTGCCGCTGTCGGCCGTGCCAGGCGAGGCGGCGATCGAATGGCGGGTGTCCGGCGAACCGGCGCGCCGCGTGACCTACACCATCGCCCCCAAGCGCTACGCCGAGCAGCGCCTGCGTGTGGCGCCCAAAACGGTGGACCTGTCGCCTGAAGACCTGGTGCGTTTCGAGCGCGAGCGCGTGCACCAGCAAACGGTGGTGGCCACCCTCAGCGATGCGCCCGGGGTCTGGGACAGCGACCCCAATGCGTTGCACATGCAGGCGCCGGTGCCCGGCCGGCGCTCCAGCTCGTTCGGCCTGCGGCGGGTGTTCAACGGACAGGCGCGCAATCCCCACAGCGGCATGGATATCGCGGCGCCCAGCGGCACGCCGGTGATGGCTCCGCTGGCCGCGCGCGTGATCGACACCGGCGACTACTTCTTCAACGGCCAGACCGTCTGGCTCGACCACGGCGGTGGTCTGCTCAGCATGGTCTGCCACCTCAGTGCGATCGACGTGGTGGTGGGGGATGTGCTGAGCGCCGGCGAGCGCCTCGGTGCGGTCGGTGCCACCGGCCGCGTGACCGGCCCGCACCTGCACTGGGGTGTGATGCTCAACCGCAGCATGGTCGACCCCGCGCTGTTCATTGCCGATCGCTGAGCACCGTTTGGTGGGAGCCGCTCAGCCTAAGCAGCGACTAAGTCGGCGGGCCAAGAATTCACTCCGTCACAGCAGCGCCGCCGCTGGACAAATTCACCACCCACGGAGCCTCTCATGAACAAAGTCCTCGTCGCCCTGTTGTCCGCCTTCACCGTGTTCGCCGCCAGCGCAGCCACCCCGGCCGCGCCCGAGGCACCTGCGGTGGTGAAGCCCGCCACCGAAATGGCCGCACCTGCCGCTGCAGCGGCCAAGCCCGCTGCAGCCCACAAAGTGACCCACGCCAAAAAGGTCAAACACGTGGCCAAGAAAAAAGTGATGAAGCACAAAGCCACTGAGCAAGCCGCTCCGAAGGCCTGATCCCGGCTTTCGTCACCCAGCAAAACAGCGGGCCTTGGCCCGCTGGTTTTGTTGGTGGCTTCAGCCGCGCACGAACAGCGTCACCAAGGGCTCATCGCCCAGCTGCCGGCTGCGGTGACCATGCAGCGTGGGATCAAAGCCTGTCCCATCGGGCAAGGTATCGGCCGAGTAAAAATGTTGCCCCGGCCCGAACACGCGTGTGCTGCCGTCCTGCAGACCGATTTCCATCTGCCCTTGCAACACAAACAGCCACTGCGGCGCGCCGGTGCAATGGAACTCGCTGCGAAAACCGACCGGACTTTCGCGCAACTGGTAGCCGCCGCTGGTCATCAACGGCGAGAGTCGCGCGGCGGATGTGCCTTCGTCCAGGGGCACGGACTCGTCCCGAAAACGGGCGCGACCATCGGTGTCGGTGAACAGGACAATCTTGCGAAACGCGGGCATGGGGCTGGTCGGTGTGGATGGAATCCCGCTTTGTACCGCAGCTCAGCGGTAAGCGTTGCGTGCCTGCTTCCGATCGGTCCGCCCCTGCACCACCTTCTCCAGCGCATCGTGGCGCAGGGTCCGCATGCCCTCAAGCACCGCGGCATCGAAAATTTCGGAGGGACGGGCGCGGCTCTGGATGAGCTGGCGGATGCCGCGGCTGTTCTGCAGAATTTCGTAGACGCCCAGCCGGCCCTTGTAGCCCTTGCCGCTGCAGTGCTCACAACCCACTGCGTGCCGCAGGCGCACCGCGTCGGGTGTGTCCACACCAGCGGCCTGCAGCAAGCGCACCTGGGCGTCGGCCTCGGACAGCGGACTGCCGTCGGCGTACTCCTGCACCAGCTCGCGCCATTCCTCGGGCGTGGCGGCGCGTTCCTGCGCACAGCGAGGACACAGGCATCGCACCAGGCGCTGGGCCACGATGCCCAGGAGCGAGTCGGCGAAATTCATCGGATCCATGCCCAGATCGAGCAAGCGGACCACACTTTCGCTGGCGTTGTTGGTGTGCAGGGTGGAGAGCACCAGGTGGCCGGTGAGCGAGGCCTCGATCGCGATCTTGGCCGTCTCGGCGTCGCGGATCTCGCCGATCATGATGATGTCCGGATCGGCGCGCAAAAAGCCGCGCATGGCACTGGCAAAGGTCAGCCCGATCTTGGCGTTCATCTGCACCTGGCGCAACCCGGGCTGGGTGATCTCGATCGGGTCTTCGGCGGTCCAGATTTTTCGCTCGGCGGTGTTGATCTCGGCCAGCATGGAATGCAGCGTGGTGGTTTTCCCCGAGCCGGTGGGACCGGCCGCGAGCACCAGGCCAAAGCTGCGCGCCGAGAAACCGGCGATCAGCGCCTGGTCGCGCGGCTGCAAACCCAGCTTGGACAGCGGCAGCGGCTTGGCCGATTCGAGCAGCCGCAACACCACATCTTCCAGCCCGTCGTGGGTCGGCATCACGGCCACCCGCAGCTCCAGCGCCTTGCCGCCGAATTCGGAAAAATCGATCTTGCCGTCCTGCGGGCGGCGGCGCTCGGCGATGTCGAGCTTGGCCATGATCTTGATGCGCGAGACCAGTGGCGCGCGCAACCGCGCCGGCACCCACAGGTAGGGTTCGAGCTCGCCGTCGCGGCGAAAGCGGATCGCGGTGAGGGCATCACCGGCGTTGGCCTCGATGTGAATGTCGGACGCGTGGGTGCGCTGTGCCTCGGCGATCATGGTGTTGACCAGCCGCACCATGCCGGCCGATTCGCTGGCCGAGGCCAGTTGTTCGGCCTCGGCACCGCTGCCCACCTCCACCATCGCCTGCATCACCAGCTCCTCCAGCATGTTGCCCGGTGTCGCCCCACCACCCAAAGGCGGCTGCACCGTGCCACGCCGGATTTCGCTGACCAGGGCGTTGGCACTTTTGGGTGTGTTGCCGGCCTGGGCCGCCCGCTGCTGCAGCGCCAGGCGGCGCTCGATCGCGTCGCTGCTGGCCCAGACCAGGACAATCGAATGACCGGTCATGGAGCACAGGCGCTGTTGCAACTCGGTGCTGGTGGCGGTGTGGGAAGCGACAAAAAACCGCTCCTCGGCGACACCCAGTGGCACCACCTGCAGATCGTGTGCCTGGCGCAGCTTGAGGATGTCGAACGCGTTGGGCTCGATCTCGAAACCCAGCACATCCACCTCCACCAGGCCCGCCACCCGCGCCAGCGCGCGGTGCCACTCCTCCTCGGTGAGCAGCAGCCGCTGCACCAGCTCCAGCGAGCGCGAGCGCAGAAGATTCGGGTCTTCACGCTGCAAGGCGGCCAGCGTGGGTTCGTCGAGCAGGCGCAACTGCAGCAGCGCCTCGCGCAGGCTCACGATCGGCTGGCGATGCTGGCGCTCGATGGCCCGCAAGATCTCAAGCAAATTGCTGGCCGCGCCTTGCGCGGGGATCACAGAAACCGTGGGGGCGGGCGCTGCGGGGGAAACGGTTGTCATGAAACTCCTTGTCGGGGCAATGGTGCCTGGGCCTACCCCGTACAGTGTTGGTAGCTTGCCCAAGTATCGGCTTGATATTGGGCAAGCCAATGGCCACACTGCCCCGGATCTGGGCACAAATCGGAGCCGCACATGAAATACCGCACAGTCTCATTCGTGCGCCGGGGCGCCATTCTTGCGCTCAGCCTGTTGCTCGTGGCCTGCGCCAGCCAGGAACCGGCCACCCCGCCACCGCCCGAAGCGGCTTCGGGCACCGTGATCAAACCGGGCTGGACACTCCAGCGCCAGGCGGTGGCGGCCGCCAACCCGCTGGCCACCGAGGCGGGGGTGCACATCCTGCGCGCCGGGGGCAGTGCGGTGGACGCGGCGGTGGCGGTGCAGATGGTGCTCACGCTGGTGGAGCCGCAGTCCAGTGGCATCGGCGGCGGCGCCTTTTTGCTGCACCACGACGGCCGGCGCGTGCAGGCGTTCGATGGTCGAGAGACCGCGCCCGCCGCCGCCACCGACACGCTCTTTCTCGACAACAGCGGCAAACCCATGCCCTTCATGCAGGCGGTGGTGGGTGGGCGCTCGGTCGGTGTGCCAGGCACTGTGGCCATGCTGGCGATGGCTCACCGCCAGCACGGCAAGCTGCCTTGGGCCCGGCTGTTCGAGCCCGCGATTCAACTGGCCGAGCAGGGCTTTCCTGTGAGTCCGCGGCTCAACTCGCTGCTCGCTGCCGAGACCGCACTCAAGGCCGATCCGGTCGCCCTGGCCTATTTTTACCAGCCCGACGGCCAGCCTCAGCCGGTCGGCCACGTGCTGAAAAATCCCGAACTTGCGGCCGTGTTGCAGCAGATCGCGGCGGCGGGGCCGGTGGCGATCAGCCAGGGCCCGGTGGCGCAGGCGATTGTGGCCAAGGTGCGCCAGCACCCGGGCAACCCGGGCGCCATGGTGCTGGACGACCTGGCGCGCTACCAGCCGCGCGAGCGCGAGGCGCTGTGCCACGATCACCAGACGCCCCGGCGCAGCCTGCGCATCTGCGGGTTTCCGCCGCCGAGCTCGGGCGCGATCGCCATTGGCCAGCTCCTGGGTCTGCTTGCGCGCACCCCGGCGGGTGCCGAGCCGCTGGGCACCGACGGCTTGCCCAACCCCAGCTTTCTGCATGCCTACACCGAGGCCTCGCGTCTGGCTTTCGCCGACCGCGCGCTTTACCTCGCCGACCCCGACTTCGTCGCCCCACCGGCCGGGCGCTGGAGCAGCCTGCTCGACGGCAGCTACCTCGATAGGCGCGCCAGCCTGATTGGCCCCACCCGCATGCCACAAGCCCCGGCCGGAGCCCCTCGCGGCACCGTGACCGCCTGGGCGCCCATGGCCGACCAGCCCGAGTACGGCACCAGCCACATCAGCATCGTCGACGCCAATGGCCATGCGCTGGCCATGACCACCACCATCGAATCGGGCTTTGGTTCGCGCCTGATGGTCAGCACCGATTCACGCCGAAAAGGCGGATTTTTGCTCAACAACGAGCTCACGGATTTCAGCTTCGCACCCACCGACGCGCAGGGCAAACCGGTGGCCAACCGGGTCGAACCCGGCAAACGCCCGCGCTCATCAATGGCGCCCACCCTGGTGTTCGACAAGGCCAGCGGCGAGCTGCTGATGAGTGCTGGCAGCCCCGGCGGCGCGTTCATCATCCACTTCGTGGCCAAGACGCTGCTCGGTACCTGGCAGTGGGGCCTGAGCCCGCAGGCTGCCATCGATCTGCCCAACTTCGGCAGCACCGGCGGCCCGCTGATGCTGGAGGAAAAGCGTTTTCCCACTGCCACGGTCGAGGCGCTCAAGGCCAAAGGCCACACGGTCAACGAAGCGACGCTCACCAGCGGCCTGCAGGCCCTGCAGCGCGGCACGGCCAATGGTCAGAAGGTCTGGTTCGGTGGCGCCGATCCGCGGCGCGAAGGTGTGGTGCTGGGGGATTGAAGAGCGCCCGCCCGCTCAGATATCGATCGCCTGGGCCGAGCCGGCCTGCTTGCGCAGTTCGAATTTCTGGATCTTGCCGGTGCTGGTTTTTGGCAGCTCACCGAACACCACCGCGCGCGGCACCTTGAACCCGGCGAGGTGCTGCTTGCAATGCGCGACGATGGCCTCGGGTGTGGTCTGCGCGCCAAATTTCAGCTCCACAAATGCACACGGCGTCTCGCCCCATTTCGGGTCGGGACGCGCCACCACCGCGGCGGCGAGCACGTCGGGGTGGCGGTAGAGCACGTCTTCCACCTCGATGCTGGAAATGTTCTCGCCCCCCGAGATGATGATGTCCTTGCTGCGGTCCTTGATCTTGAAGTAACCGTCGGGGTACTGCACCGCCAGATCGCCGCTGTGGAACCAGCCCCCGGCAAAGGCCTCCTGCGTGGCTTTGGGATTCTTGAGGTAGCCCTTCATCGCGATGTTGCCCTTGAACATGATCTCGCCCATGGTCTCGCCGTCCAGCGGCACCGGGGTCATGGTTTCGGGGTCGAGCACGCGCACGTCGCGCTCCAGGTGGTAACGCACGCCCTGGCGTGCGTTCAGGCGGGCTCGCTCGCCGATGTCCAGATCGTCCCAGGCCTCGTGTTTGGCGCACACCGTGGCCGGGCCGTAGACCTCGGTCAGGCCGTACACGTGGGTCAGGTCGAAGCCCATCTGCTCCATGCCCTCGATCATCGACGCCGGCGGCGCAGCGCCCGCCACCATCGCTTTCACACCCGCCGGAATGCCGGTTTTCATCGCAGCGGGACTGTTCACCAGCATCCCGTGCACGATGGGCGCGCCGCAGTAATGGCTGACGCCGTGCTGGCGCATGGCGTCGAAAATCGCCTGCGCCTCGACCCGGCGCAGACACACGTTGACGCCGGCACGCGCCGCCACCGTCCAGGGGAAACACCAGCCGTTGCAATGGAACATGGGCAGCGTCCACAAATAAACCGCGTGCTTCGGCATGTCCCACTCCAGCACGTTGCTGATCGCGTTCATGGCTGCGCCACGGTGGTGGTAGACCACGCCCTTGGGGTTGCCGGTGGTGCCGCTGGTGTAGTTGAGTGCGATCGCGTCCCACTCGTCCGCCGGCAGGCGCCAGGCAAACGTCGGATCGCCACTGGTCAGAAAGGCTTCGTAGGTGGTGCTGCCAAGGGGCTGTGTCTCGCCGGTGAACAGCACGTCTTCCACGTCGATCACCAGCAGGGATCGGGTGGACTGGCGCAAGAGCAGCGCCTTCTTCATGGTGGGCGCGAACTCGGGATCGACGATCACCGCCTTGGCCTCGCCGTGATCCAGCATGAAGGCGATGGTCTCGGGGTCGAGCCGGGTGTTGAGCGCGTTGAGCACCGCGCCCGCCATCGGCACACCAAAATGGGCCTCCACCATGGGCGGCGTGTTGGGCAACATCACGGCCACGGTGTCATTCTTGTTGATCCCCGCGCGCTGCAAGGCGCTGGCCAACTGGCGGGCACGGGCATACGTTTCGCCCCAGGTCTGGCGCAACGCCCCGTGCACGATGGCGAGCCGCTCCGGATAGACCTCGGCCGTGCGCTCGATGAACGCAATAGGCGAAATTGGCGCGAAATTGGCCTCGACGCGCGGCAGGTCCTGGTCGTAGATGCTGGTCATGGTGGTCTCCTGATGTTCTGGGTCGGTGCGCGAGAATACCCCGGTGGCGATCCCCCAGACCTTCATCCAGGAACTGCTCAACCGCGTCGACGTGGTCGACGTGGTGGGCCGCTACGTGCAGCTGAAAAAGGGTGGCGCCAACCTGATGGGACTGTGCCCCTTCCACGGCGAAAAATCGCCCTCGTTCAGCGTCAGCCCGACCAAGCAGTTCTATCACTGCTTCGGCTGCGGTGCCAACGGCAACGCCATCGGGTTCCTGATGGAACACGCGGGCATGAGCTTCATCGAGGCAGTGAAAGACCTGGCCCAGCAGACCGGGATGCAGATCCCGGAAGACGAGGCCTCGCCGCAAGACCGCGAGCGCGCCGCACAGCAGCGCCAGAAGCAGACCACGCTGAACAGCGTGCTCGACAAGGCCGCCCACGCCTACATCGAAGAACTCAAGGTGACCCCTCGCGCGGTGAACTACCTCAAGGGCCGCGGCCTCTCAGGCCAGATCGCCAAAACCTTCGGCCTGGGCTACGCGCCCGAAGGCTGGCGCAGCCTCGCCGGGGTGTTTCCCGACTACGCCGACCCGCTGCTGGTCGAATCGGGCCTGGTGATCGAACACACCGACGAAAAGGGCGCCGATGGCGAGGCCAAGCGCTACGACCGTTTTCGCGACCGCATCATGTTCCCGATTCGCAACGTCAAGGGCGAGTGCATCGGTTTTGGTGGCCGCGTGCTCGACAAGGGCGAACCCAAGTACCTGAATTCGCCCGAGACGCCGGTGTTCAGCAAGGGCCGCGAGCTCTACGGCCTGTTCGAGGCCCGCACCGCCATCCGCGTGGCCGGTTACGCCCTCGTCACCGAGGGCTACATGGACGTGGTGGCCCTGGCCCAGCTCGGTTTTGCCAACGCGGTGGCCACACTGGGCACCGCCTGCACGCCCGAGCATGTGCAAAAACTCTTTCGGTTCACCGATTCGGTGGTGTTCAGCTTCGACGGCGACAGCGCCGGGCGGCGCGCGGCGCGCAAGGCACTCGACGCTGCCCTGCCCCTGGCGAGCGACACACGCAGCGTCAAATTTCTGTTCCTGCCCGCCGAGCACGACCCCGACAGCTTCATCCGTGCCAACGGCAGCGAAGCCTTTGCCCAGGCGGTGAAAGCGGCGGTGCCGCTGTCGCGCTTCCTGATCGACGCCGCGGCCGCCGACTGCGACCTCGGCTCGGCCGAAGGCCGCGCCCGCATGGCCTCCCAGGCCCGCCCGCTCTGGAGCGCCCTGCCCGACGGCGCCTTGAAGCGCCAGCTCATCGGTGAGCTGGCCGAAGGCTGTGGTCTGGCCAGCGCCGACCTGCTGCAACTCTGGCAGCACGCGGCGGGGGCACCGCCGCGCTCGCGCCGCGGCGCGCCCGCCGAGGCGCCGCCCGACACCGCGCCACCGGGTTACGAGAGCCACCGCAGCAGCGGCCCGGCCCCCTACCCGACCGACGACCCCTATGCCCAGACCACGGCCGGATCGGGTTACGGCCCGGGCACCACCGGCTCATCCAGGCCGCCCCGGAAATGGCAGAAGGACTGGCGCAAGAACCCGCCGCCGCCGCGCATGCTGGGCCAGCGCCTGGCCGGCGGCAGCCGGGCCGACCGCGCGGCGGGCCTGTTGCTCGCCAACGCCCAGGCCTGGGACCGGCTTTCGGCCGACGACCACGCCATGCTGGCCCACCTGCCCGAGCCCCATGGCCCGGTGTTTGCCTGGCTGGAATCCCAATTGCACGAACACGGCCCGCAACCCTGGGCGGCGCTGCGCGAAGCGCTGCGCGGCAGCGAGCACGAGGCTTTTGTCTGTGCCCAGGTCGAGCAGGCCACCGCAGGCGCTGACCCGGCGCTCGAGCTGGCCGAACTCGCCGATGTGATGGACCGGCTGCGCGGCGATGCGCTGGAAGCCCTGGCCGGCCTGCTCGCGGCACGGGTACAGCGCGGCGACGCCTCGGCCTACGAGGAATACAAACGCGTCAACGAGCGCATCAAGGCCTTGAAAACCGGCCAATCGGTATAATGTGGGGCTTTGCACCGCAAGCGCGACAGCAGCACCTCCGGGCCCGGCCTGACCCCAACACAGGGGCGACACGGAACCTCTTCCTGGCCACCTCGACGACCCCACCGGTCCAGAGGCAACCCCGCAAGGACTGCACACCAAATGTTCGCCCCAACAGCTTGCAGGCCCGTCTTTTCCGGCAAAGGCCGGGTGTAGTGCCGAACCCGTAACCCAGTGCCCTCGCGTGCTGGTGGTCTCGGGTGGTGATTTTTGTGCTTTCTGCCGGTTCATCTTCCTGTCCATTTTTTTGAGGTCCTCATGCCTGCGAAGAAGTCCAGTACGCCTGCCGCCCCCAGCATCCAAGTTGCCACCAAGGCCCAAGCCAGCGCCAAAACCAGCGTCGCTTTGCCCAAAGCGCCGACCAAGAAAGCAACTCCGCCTGTGACCACCAAGACCCCCGCCAAAGCATCGGCCAAGGCGCCTGCCAAAACCGCAGCCACCAAACCCGCAGCCAAAGCCGCCACGCGCAGCAAAGCCCCGGCCGACGAGATCGACACCCTGGAAGCCACTGCGGCGCCCAAGAAAAAAGCCGGTCGACCGGCCAAGGCCGCAGCCGACAAACCCGCCGCCAAGCGTGGTCCCAAGGCCAAGGCGGCTGCCAAGACCAAGCCCCGCGGTGACGATGACGACACCGACATGTCCGACATCGAGGACGATCTGCAGGGGGAACCGGAAGAAGTGGTGGCCGCCGATCCGGCGCAACCGGTGGAGAAGGTCAAGCCGCTGCGCATGAAGATCAGCAAGGCCAAAGAGCGCGCGCTGATGAAAGAGTTCGGCCTGGACGAGACCGTCCTCTCCGAAGAGGAAGCCAAGGCCCGGCGTGACCACATCAAGGCCCTGATCAAGCTGGGCAAGACGCGCGGCTACCTGACCCACGGCGAGATCAACGACCACCTGCCCGACAAACTGGTCGATGCCGAGACGCTGGAAGTCGTGATCGCGATGCTCAACGACATGGGTGTCGCGGTCTACGAGCAGACGCCCGACGCCGAGGCGCTGATCATCACCGACAACGCGCCCTCGGGCTCCAGCGAAGAGGAAGCCGAAGAAGCCGCCGAAGCCGCCCTGTCCACCGTGGACAGCGAATTCGGCCGCACCACCGACCCGGTGCGCATGTACATGCGCGAGATGGGCACGGTGGAGCTGCTCACGCGCGAGGGCGAGATCGAGATCGCCAAGCGCATCGAGGGTGGCCTCAACGACATGATGGCCGCCATCAGCGAGAGTCCGGCGACCATTGCCGAGGTGCTGGCCATCTCGGAAGAAATCCGGGGCGGCAAGGTGGTCATCTCCACCGTGGTTGACGGTTTTGCCGACGCCAACGAGGCCGACGACTACGTGGCCGAAGAAGACTTCGACGAATACGACGAAGAAGACGACGACGACGGCAAAGGCGGTTCCAAGGCGCTGACCCGCAAGCTCGAAGAACTCAAGCGCGAAGCGCTGGATCGCTTCGACACCCTGCGCGGGCAGTTCGAGAAGCTGCACAAGACCTACGACAAGGAAGGCTACGGCACACCGACCTACCTGAAGACACAGAAGGCCATCACCGAGACGCTGATGTCCATCCGTTTCACGGCCAAGACCATCGAGCGCCTGTGCAGCACCATGCGCACCCAGGTGGACGAGGTGCGCAAGAAAGAGCGCGAACTGCGCCGCATCATCGTGGACAAGTGCGGCATGCCGCAGGAGAAGTTCATCGCCGACTTCCCGGCCAACCTGCTCAACCTCAAGTGGGTGGAGAAGCAGGCGGCCGCAGGCAAGTCCTGGAGCGTGGTGATGGAGCGCAACGTGCCGCCGGTGCAGGAATTGCAGCAAGGCCTGATCGACATCCAGGCCAGTGTGGTCGTGCCGCTGGCGCACCTGAAAGACATCCACAAGCGCATGAACGAGGGTGAACACACCTCGCGCGGCGCCAAGAAAGAGATGATCGAGGCCAACCTGCGCCTGGTGATCTCGATCGCCAAGAAATACACCAACCGCGG
>CAYRIT010000042.1:0-24270 GCA_964424415.1 uncultured Hydrogenophaga sp. | reverse complement strand
CGGTTGACCTGCACGCCCGCGCAGCGCCAGTCCCAGCCGGCCTTGAGCGCGGCGATCTTGGGTAACACGGAGCCCTGTTCGCCAATCGGTGCGACCACACCCATGACCACGTCGTCCACCGCAGAGGTGTCCAGGTCGTTGCGGCGCTGCAGCTCGGTGAGCAGGCCGGCCAGCAGGTTCACCGGCTTGACTTCGTACAGGCTGCCGTCTTTTTTGCCCTTGCCGCGCGGGGTCCGGATGGCGTCGAAGATGAATGCTTCGCTCATGTGCTGTCTCCTGGGGAACGTGTTGAGGGGATCGAAACAGTATAGACTTTTACCAAGCAAACGCTTTGTATAAATCCACCCTCCCACGTCCGATAGGTGACAGCCATGATTCCACGCACCCTGTTCAACGCCGACCACGAAGCCTTCCGCGACAGCTTTCGCCGCTTCATGGAGAAGGAAATTGCCCCGTTTCACGAAGCCTGGGAAGAGCAGGGCTACGTGGACCGCGAGGTCTGGCGCAAGGCCGGCGCCAACGGCTTTCTCTGCATGACCATGCCCGAAGCCCACGGCGGCGCGGGCGCCGACAAGCTGTACTCGGTGGTGCAGATGGAGGAGCTGTCGCGTGGCGGCTTCAGTGGCATCGGCTACGGGCTGCACAGCGAGATCGTGGCGCCCTACATCCTCCATTACGGCACCGAGGCGCAGAAAGCCAAATACCTGCCCTTGCTCGCCACTGGCGAGATGGTGGGCGCCATCGCCATGAGCGAGCCCGCCGCCGGCAGCGACTTGCAAGGCGTGAAAACCACGGCACTGAAACAGGCCGACGGCCACTACCTGCTCAACGGCAGCAAGACCTTCATCACCAACGGCTGGCACGCCGATCTGGTGATCGTGGTCGCCAAGACCAACCCGGCCGCCGGCGGTAAAGGCACCAGCCTGTTCCTGCTGGAGCAGGGCACGCCCGGCTTCGAAAAAGGCAAGCGCCTCAAGAAGCTGGGCCTCAAGGCGCAGGACACCAGCGAACTGTTCTTCGACAACGTCAAGCTGCCGGCCGATCAGTTGCTCGGCGGCCCCGAGCAGGAAAACCGCGGCTTCATCTGCCTCATGGAGCAGCTGCCCTGGGAGCGGCTGCAGATCGCCATCGGTGCGGTGGCGGCCGCGCAGGCCGCGATCGGCTGGACCGTGGATTACGTGAAAGAGCGCAAGGTATTCGGTCAGGCGGTCGGCGCGTTCCAGAACACTCGCTACAAGCTTGCCGAACTGCAAACCCAGGTGCAGGTGGCGCGGGTGTTTGTCGACAAGTGCTGCGAGCTGGTGAACGCCGATCAGCTCGACACCGCCACCGCCAGCATGGCCAAGTACTGGTGCAGCGATCTGCAGTGCCAGGTGATGGACGAATGTGTGCAGCTGTTCGGTGGCTACGGCTATATGTGGGAATACCCCATCACCCGCGCCTACGCCGACGCGCGCGTGCAGCGCATCTACGGCGGCACCAACGAGATCATGAAAGAGGTGATCTCGCGCGGCATGGGGCTGGGCGGGCGCTGACGCTCGTCCTCTGACCCATGCATCACCGCATGTGTTCGATCACCCACTCGGCCAGCTGCTGGGCCACCTCGTCCGCCGCGACGGACAGGGCGCGCACGCCCCCGCCGGCATCGGCGGTGGGTGCTGGCGCCCGGCTGCTGAAGCTGCGCTGTGCTGCCAGGGCGTTGCCCTTGAGCAGGGTGGCGCGCAGCTGCACAACGCCCTGGCTGGCGTCCGGCGCTTCGAACACCTGGCTGAATTCATCCAGCTCCAGCTTGAGCGTGTAGGCCGCTGACCCCACGCCGGGCACCAGCACGGGGCCACGGGCAGCGAGGACGGAGCGCACGCGCTGCTGGACGAGCTGTGCCGGCGGCATGCTCCAGCGGGCCAGGGCGTAGGGACGCAGCGCCTGTGCGTTGGCGAAAGCCAGTCGGTATTGCACGGCGGACGTGTCCAGCGCGAGGCTGGTGTCGATTTCTGTCAGGGCCAGGGCCAGGGGGCCGGGCCAGGCGGGTGCTGCGGCGGCTGGGGTTGCCATGGCGGGTCCGAAGTCGTAGACGGTCCTGGGGGCGGGCGCCTGGGACACGGCACAGGCCGAGAGCGCCAGAGCGGCGGTGGCAGCCGCGAGGCGCCAGGCGGTGGTGACTCCGGGCGCAGCGGGGTGGCGATGGGGTCGGGTGGGCATGGGGTTCCTTGCTGCAAAAAGGGGGTGCGCCCTGGGCCGGGCCGTGGGTCGTCTGGTCAAGGTGGCCTGTTCTGAGATTGGGGCAACAAGCCAGCGCTAGCGACCGGGGGCTTGTGGCACCACAAAGCCGGGCTCGCCGGGGCCAGCCGGTGTGTTGCCGCTGCCGAAGATCAGGCTGCGCGGTTCGTCGGCCAGCAGATTGGCCGCGCGGTCGACGCCGCGGGCGGCTCTGGTGGCGGCGCTGGCGGTGCGTGCCGCGCTGTCGGCCGCACGCGCTGCACTGGGCAGCACCTCCGCGTTGATGGCCTGGGCACTTTGGCTGAGGTCGTCGGCACTCTGTCCCAGGCGCTGCAGCAAACCGTTGGGGGCGGCCACCTGGTTGGCGATGTCGGTGATCGCGGTGGCGGTGGCGGTCGTGGCCTGCGCGGTGGCGCTCAGCTCGGTGGTGGTTTTCTGCAGCGCACGCAAGGTGCTGCGTGTGTCGGCGACCAGGGCGGGAATGTCGGTGCGTTCGGGGCCGAACTGAGCGTCCAGGATGGTCTGGATGCGCTGGGAGGCGGCACCGAGCTGGGTGGCGCTCTCGCCGATGGCCTGCACGCTGTCCATGATGGTCGCCTGGTTGGCAGGCGACAGCAGCTCGCCCACGCGCTCGGAGATGCGTTGCGTCTGCTCCAAGATGAAAGAGCCCTGATCGGCAAACTTGCTGAGCAGGCCGGGGCGCAGCGGGATGCGGGTGGGCTGGTCGTCGCGGGTGGTCAAGGCCACGTCGGAGGAGCCCGCGTTGTCGAGTTGCACGAAAGCCAGGCCGGTCACGCCCTGGTAGCCCAGGGTGGCGAAGGTGCTCTGGGTCAGCGGCACATTCCTGGCGACGCTGATGCGCAGCAGGACATGGCCCTGGTTCATCGGATCGAAGCCGATGTGGGTCACCTTGCCGACGGTGATGCCCCGAAAGCGCACGGCGGCCTGCTCGGACAGGCCGGTCACCGACTCGGCGGTGGAGAGCTCGTAGAGATCGCCCACCTGTTTGTCGCGCGAGAGCCAGGCTGCGAGACCCAGCAGCAGGGCGGCCACAAACAGGACGAAGGCGCCGGCGGCGAAGGCATGGGCTTTGTTTTCCATCGTGTACTTTCCTTTACGCCGGTGATCGCGTGTCGAGCAAGGCCATGGCGCGTTGGCCGCGGCCGCCGCCGAAGTAGTTCTGGATGAATGGGTGGGGCGTGGCGATCACCTCGCGCGGTGTGCCGACCGCGACGACCTTTTGATCGGCCAGCACGGCCACCCGGCTGGAGAGTTCGAGCAAGGTGTCGAGGTCGTGTGTGACCATGATGACGGTCAGGCCCAGCTCGCGGTGCATGTCGCGCAGCAGCTGACAAAAGCCGTCGGCCCCCTCGGGGTCGAGGCCGGCGGTGGGTTCATCGAGCAGGAGCAGCGGCGGGTCCATGATGAGGGCGCGCGCCAGCGCCACCCGTTTGACCATACCGCCCGACAGGTCGGCCGGCATTTTGCTTGCATGCTTCGCTTCCAGCCCCACCATTTGCAGCTTGACCAGCGCGGCATCGCGCGCCAGCTCGGGTGGCAGGTGGCTCAGTTCGCGCAGGGCGAAGGCGATGTTGTCGAGCACGCTGAAGGCCGAGAACAGCGCGCCGTGCTGAAACAGCATGCCCACACGGCTCGCGGCACTGTGCGGATCGGCCCGACCGCTGGGTTTTCCCATGACGCTGATCTGGCCCCGAGTGGGCGTTTCCAGCCCGAGGATCTGACGCAGCAGCGTTGTCTTGCCAGTGCCGGAGCCGCCGACCAGGGACAGGATTTCACCCTGGGTGATCTTCAGGTCAAGATCGCGGTGCACGACGAACTCGGGCGCATTGCCACCGCCAAACACGGTCCACAGACCGCGGATGTCCACCGCGGCAGGCCGTTGTGTCCCCGTCGCTTCGCTCATATCCCAAGGTCCTTGAAGGCGATGGCAAACAGGGCATCGACCAGGATGACCACGGTGATGGAGGTCACGACGGCGGCGGTGGTGCCTTTGCCCAGGCTCTCGGTGTTGGGCTCCACGCGCAGGCCGAAATGGCAGGCGATGAGTGCGATGAGCAGGCCAAAGACGATGGTCTTGCCCACCGCCAGCCCCAGGTTGGCCAACTCCACCGCGGCGGGCAGCGCCTGGATGAAGAAGGTGGGCGAAATGCCCAGCGAGATGTCTGCTGCGGCCATGCCACCGAGCAGGGCCACCACGGTGGTCCATACGCTGATCAGCGGCATGGCCAGCGCCAGCGCCAGCGCACGCGGCATGACCAGGCGAAAGCCGTGGGGAATGCCCATGACGCGCATGGCGTCGAGCTCTTCCGTCACGCGCATGACGCCGATCTGCGCCGTGATGGCCGAGCCCGAGCGGCCCGCGACCAGGATCGCGGCGAGCATGGGGCCGAGCTCGCGCACCAGCGAGACCCCCAGCAGGTTGACGATGAAGGCGTCGGCACCGAACTGTTTGAGCTGCTGGGCGCTCAGGTAGGCCAGCACCACCCCGATCAGAAAACCGACCAGCGCCGTGATGGGCAGGGCGGTGGCGCCGAAATGGAACAGATGCCCCGATATGTCGCGCCAGGGCGCGCGCGCCGGGGCCCGAAGCAATTGCAAGGTGTCCAGCAGCAGCTGACCCAGCAGGCCAATGAAACTGTGCAGGTGCGACAGCAGCCCCAGCACACCATCGCCCAGGCCCAGATAGTGTTGCCATAGGCTGCGTTTGGTCGCTGGCTGGGGCGGCTGGGTGAAGCGCGCCACGCGTTCGAGCAAGACGCGCTGAGCCTCGTTGATGCGGAGCTTGTCAGGCCAGGCCTGACCCCAGCGCTCCCAGAGCAACTGGGCACCGATGTGGTCCATGGCCTGTACGTCTTCCAGCACCCATGAAATCGGCTGAGGTGCGCCACCTGCATGTTGGTTCAGGCTGACCTGGAGGCTGCGCCAGAGCCGCGCATCCGCCAGCTGCGCAGCGGTCCATTGGCCTCGCACGTGCAGCACCGGGCCTTGGGGACCGTTCTGTCGTTCGACGCGCGGCGCGGCGCCGCCCGCTGCCAGGGCGGCTTTGGTGGGATCGGTTGCGGGGGTGGTGGCCATTCCTCAAGACCTTGGCGCCTGGACGGGCGACCGGCCAAGCCCATCATAGTGACCTCGCCTGATCCTGTTCGCGGCATTGAGCGTGCGGTTCTAAGGCAGAGATAAGTCCTGTCGCGCAGGCTTGATGCCAGGCTGGGCGGTTTATGAAAGCCAGTCTTGACATTTCTCCCGTCGACCGTTTGGTCCATGCGCCCACAGCCATTGCAGAATGACCCGATGAAACACGCGGTCCGGTACATGCGATTTGCCGAAATCATGATCCCTGTCATCCAGCAGACCGGCACTGTCAACCCGATCTGCGGGACTGGAACCCCGGCGGCATGAGCGGTTTGTCAACCCGTCTGGACGACCCCGAGGTGCCCGCCGTGGCCGCGCTGTGGCAGCGTCTGGCACGCCACGGCCATGTGCTGGCCGCTGTTGCCGGCCTGCTCTTGTTTGTGGTGGCGCTGTGGATGCTGCGCCGCGAGCTGACCGGCATGCACGTGGCCGACCTGCGCGCCGCGCTGGCGCAGCGAGGTGTGTGGCACCTGTTGGTGGCGGTGCTGGCCACCGCGGTGAGCTACGCCGCACTCACGGGCTACGACGTGCTGGCTTTGCGCCTCCTGTCGCACCGGCTGCCGTACCGCCAGGTGGTGCTGGCCTCGTTCATGGCGACCGCGGTGGGCCACAACGTGGGCTTTGCGGTGGTGTCGGCCGGCGCGGTGCGTGCCCGGCTCTACATCGCCTGGGGCCTGAGCGCCACCGAGGTCGCGGCCATGATCGCCCTGGTGGGGCTGACGCTGGGTGTGGGACTGGCGTTTGCCGGTGGTCTGGCCTTGCTGCTGGAGCCGGCGCTGGCCAGTGCGCTGCTGCGGCTGGCACCGGGCGCGGTGCAGGCGCTCGGTGGGCTGCTGGTGGCGCTGGCGCTGGGCTACGCGCTGGCGGGCTCGGTGCGCAAGACGCCGCTGATCTGGCGCCACTGGCGCCTGCAACTGCCCAGCGGCGGCATCGCGCTGCAGCAGCTGGGCCTGGCGGTGGTGGACGTGGCGGCGGCGGCCACGGTGCTCTATGTGTTGCTGGGGCCGCAGCCGGGCCTGACGTGGCCGGTGTTTGTCGGCGTGTACGTGCTGGCGGTGGTGGTGGGCATTGCCAGCCATGTGCCGGGCGGGCTGGGTGTGTTCGAGACCGTGATGCTGCTGGCCCTGCCTGCGGTGCCGCGCGACAGCCTGCTGGCCGCGATGGTGCTGTACCGCGTGGTGTATTTCCTGATCCCGCTGGCGCTGGCGATGCTGCTGGCCGGCGGCATGGCGCTGCGCTCGCAGCACCAGCGCGTGGTTCGGCGGGTGCGAGGGGGTGTGCGTGGCATGCGGCGTGTGCTGACCTGGGCCGCACCCACGGTATCGAGTGCAGCGGTGTTCCTGACCGGCGTGGTGCTGTTGTTGTCGGGCAGCCTGCCGACCGAGCACTCGCGCCTGCAGTGGCTGGAGGATGTCTTGCCACTGCCACTGCCACTGCCGCTGCCGGTGCTGGAGCTGTCCCACCTGGCCGGCAGCCTGGTGGGCCTGGCGCTGGTGATCGTGGCGCAGGGGCTGTATCGCCGGGTGGATGCCTCGTACCGGCTCACCGCCTGGCTGCTGGCTGCGGGTGCGGCGCTCTCGCTGCTCAAGGGGCTGGATGTGGCCGCGGCCTTGTTGTCGCTGGTGGTGCTCGCCGGTCTGTACCTGAGCCGCAGTGCCTTTCACCGGCGCGCGGCCTGGTGGTCGGCGGGCGCTTCGCCGGCGGCGCTGGCGGGTCTGTTGGCGGTGCTGGGCGCGACGGTGTGGCTGGGCCTGTTTTCATACCAGCACCTGGCTTACAGCGACGCGCTGTGGTGGCAGTTTGCGCTGCACGGCGACGCGCCGCGTTTCCTGCGCGCGAGCCTGCTGGTGGCGGTGGTGTTGCTGGCCTGGCTGCTCTGGCACTGGTTGCAGCCGCAGCGGCCGGAACCCGCACAACCCGATGCGGCGGAGCTGGATCGGGCGGCGCGCCTGGTGGCGGCCTCGCCGCACTCGGAAGCGGCGCTGGCGCTGGTGGGCGACAAGCGCCTGCTGTTCGACGAGCAGGACCGCGCGTTTCTGATGTACCAGGTGCGGGGCCAGAGCTGGATCGCGATGGGCGACCCGGTGGGCGACTCCGAGGCGGGAGAGGCGCTGGTGTGGCGCTTTCGCGAGCTGGCCGACCAGCACGGCGCACGCCCGGTGTTCTACCAGGTGGAAGCGTCCCAGATCGGACGCTACCTCGATCTTGGCCTGGGCGCGATCAAGATTGGCGAGGCGGCCCTGGTGCCGCTGGCGGGGTTTTCGCTGGAAGGCAGCGCGCGCGCCGATTTGCGCCAGGCGCACCGCCGCGGTCAGCGCGACGGACTCGGCTTCGAGATCGTTGCGTCGCTGCGCGACCAGCCAGCCCTGATGACCGAGCTGGCGCAGGTCTCCGACGCCTGGCTGGCCGACAAACACGCGCGTGAAAAAGGTTTCTCGGTGGGTCATTTCGACCCGGACTATCTGGCGCGACTGCCCTGCGCGCTGGTGCGCCAGCAGGGCCGGGTGGTCGCGTTCGCCAACCTCTGGCTCTCCGGTGAACAACACGAAATCTCGATCGACCTGATGCGCCACCTGCCGGGGTCGTCCGTTGCGGTGATGGACTTCCTGTTTGTCGAACTCATGCTCTGGGGCGCACAGCGGGGTTACGCCCAGTTCAACCTCGGCATGGCGCCGCTCTCGGGCCTGGAGACCCATCCGCTGGCGCCGCTGTGGCACCGCCTGGGCACCTTGCTGTACCGGCACGGCGAACACTTCTACAACTTCCAGGGCCTGCGCGCCTACAAGGCCAAGTTCGCACCACGCTGGCAGCCGAAATACCTGGTGGCCCCCGGCGGGCTGGGGCTGCCGGCCGTGCTGCTCGACGTGGCCGCGCTGATCGCCGGTGGGTTGAAAGGTCTGGTGTGGCGATGAACAGCGCCCTTGCGGAAGGGCCCTGACATGCTGATTGCCACGCTCGCCTGCTTAACGCTCATTGCCCTGACTGCACTGGTGCACTACGAGGTGCTGGGCGCGCTGAACACGCGGTTGCCAGCGTTGCGCATTCCGCGCCGCTCCAAGCTGCTGGTCGTTTTTTTCAGCGCGGTGGCGGCCCATGCGTTCGAGATGCTGCTCTACGGTCTGGCGCTGTTTGTGCTGGTGCGCTGGCTGTCGGTGGGCACCCTGGCTGGCAGCGCTGGGTTTTCACTGGTGAGCTGCCTGTATTTCTCGGCCGAAACCTACACCTCGCTGGGTTTTGGCGATCTCACGCCGGTGGGCCCGATCCGCCTGCTGGCCGGCGCCGAGGCGCTCAACGGGCTGCTGTTGATTGGCTGGACCGCCTCGTACACCTACATCGCGATGGAGCGCTTCTGGGCCCAGACCGACCTGCCGCTGTGAGCTCAGAGGTCGATCACCTGCCCCAGTGCCAGGCCCGCCGGCGCTTCGTGATCGGCCAGCAACCAGGCGCGGCGCGGGTGCTCGGTGGCCTCGGCGAGCAATTCGCGCAGCAGGCGGATGGACGGCCCGTCGAGCGCAGCAAACGGCTGGTCGATCAGCGTGAGCGGTGCGCCAGCCGAAAATGCGGCACAGAGCCAGACCTTGCGCTTGCTGCCGGTGGAGAGCATGTAGAGCGGTTTGTGAGCGTGCGCTGTCAGACCGAAAGCGTCGGCCAGTTCGGCCAGCAGCGCGGCGTCGAAGCTGGGATGGCGCGCGCCCAGCGTGGCCCAGACTTCTGTGGCGCTGACGGCGTCGAAAACCTCCGTGTCGGGTGCGATCCAGAACACCGCCTGCCGGTAGGCCGCTGCGTCCAGTTGTAACGACACGCCCGCCACACGCAGCGTGCCGCCCTGTGCCGCGCGCTCGCCGGCCAGCAGTGCCAGCAGCGTGCTTTTGCCGCAGCCGTCGTCGCCACGCAGCAGGTGCACACCCGGGCCCAGGGCCAGCGCCAGGCCGTCAAACAGCTGCGGCTGACCGGGCCAGGCGAAATGCAGCCCCTCAACGCGAAGAACCGGATGGTCGGCTGGGGGTGGGAGAGGCATGTGTTCAGTAGCCAATGCGGTAGCGCAGGCCCTGGTGGTTGAGCACCGCCGAGCGGGGCTCGATGGTTTCCAGCGTGAGGCCGGGCGCGATCTCGCCGCCTTCCTGGACCACCTTGCCGTTGACGATGAGCATGCGCAGAGCCGGATTTTTCGAGTAGGTGGAGCCGCTGACGTTGACCGCCGGCAGGCGGGCGCGTGCTTCCGGGGTGAGCTCGGCGAAGCTGCGCACCGGCGTGGCCGGTGTGGCCGTTGTGGGAGCCCCCGTTGCGGAAGTGTCAGGGGTTTCCGGTGCGGTCTTGGTGGCGGGCGGTTCGCCGGGTGCACGTTTGGTGTTCACCGCTGGTGCGGCAGGGGGTTGGGCCGTGGCCCTGGCGGGAGCGCGTGGCGGTGCGGGGGCCAGGATGGGCAGGGCGGGCGGGGGTGGTTCCCGGGTCTTGTTGCTGTCGCCTACCGGCTCGGTCGGCGGCGCAGTGGCCGATGGCGGCGGGCTGGCTGCCGAGGCGGTGGGCGGCGGCGGCGCGGGCGCAGCGGCCGGGACTGCCAGCGGAGCAGGGGGGATGCGCAGCCACCACCACAACACCGCGCCCAGCGCGAGCAGCACCGCCAGCGCGGTCAGCCGCCCGCGTGTCCCGATGCGGCCCGCCCGGGTCGGCGGCGCGTCGGGCCCGGGGGTGCTGCGGGTGTGCAGGCCGGGCACATGGCCGCGCTCGCGTTCGGCGTCGGCCCGCTTGAGTGCGTCGAGGATGTAGGACATGGGGTTCAGGACGCCGCAGGCGTGCTCAGGCGCGGCTCGGCCACGCCCGCGGCGCGGTTGATCAGCATGAAGGTCATGGGGCCGGCAATGCCTTCCACATCCAGCCCATGGGCCTTCTGAAAGGCCCGCACCTTCTGGTCGAAACCGATCGCAGTGGCCGACAACTCGCCCCGTTCCTGCAGCCGGTCGAGCTGCTGAGTGGCCCAGACGGCGGCGGGTCCGGTGTTGCCGTTGCTGAGGCGACCTGCCTGGCCGGGCGGCAGCTGCCACAGGGTGGTGTACTCGCCGCGCCAGATGGCGGCCAGGGCGGTGAGCGGGAGCTGCCAGCGCTGGTCGCCCACCCGAAGGGTGGCGGCGTCATCGGTCATGGCGGACAGCACGGCCCAGCCGCGGTCCTGGCCGGGCAGGCGCAGCGCGAGCACCGCGGGGCGGTCGAGTTGGCGCAGGCCGTGCAGTGTCATGCGATGGGTGCGGAAGCATTGCAGCTGTTCGCGTTCGGCGCGCGCGCAGGGGTCGGCGTCGGGCAGGGCCTGGCCCCAGAACGGACCGAGCTCGCGCAAGGCGGCGTTCTCGGATTTGAGCAGGTCGGCGAATGCGGGCGGGCCGATCTGGGGCGGCGCCTGCGCGGCGGCAGCTTCGGGCGGCGGCACGGTGCCGGCGCTGGACACGCTGGCAGCTGGTGCGCTGGTCTGTGTGGTGGCGGGTTCGGGCAACGCAGCAGGTGTCTCGCTGACCGATGGCACCGATGTGGACACGTGATTCGCCACCGAGGCCCGCGGCTGGGTCAGGGTCCAGACCCCAAACAGGACTGCGGCGGCCAGGGCGCCGCCCAGGGCGCCCAGCCCCAATGTGCCCAGCCGGTGTGTTGCCGCGCGGCGGTCCACCGCAGCGGGTGCGGTGCGGGTGGGCTCGAACACCTCGGCCGCGGCTTTGTCCACCACCGCGCGGTCCACCCGCGGCTGGCCGCTGGCGTAGGCGCCGAGCAGCGCGCGGTCGCACAGCAGGTTGATGCGCCGCGGCACCCCGCCGGTGAGCGCGTGGATGCGCGAGAGTGCCTTGTCGGCAAACGGCAGCGGCCCCCTGAGGCCGGCCACAGCCATGCGGTGGCCGATGTACTGTCGTGTTTCGGCCTCGCCGAGCGCGCCCAGGTGAAAGCGCGCGATCACGCGCTGTGCCAGCTGCTCCAGCTCGGGCCGGGCCAGCATCTCGCGCAGCTCGGGCTGGCCGATCAGGATGATCTGCAGCAGCTTGCGCTCGGCGGTTTCCAGGTTGGTGAGCAGGCGCAGCTGCTCCAGCACATGGGGCGTGAGGTTTTGCGCCTCGTCGATGATGAGGATGTTGTGCTGGCCGGCGGCGTGGCTGCGCAGCAGGTACTCATTGAGCGGGTCGAGGTAGTCCTTGATGGTGGCCGGACCGATGCCTTCGTGGCGCACCTCGACGTGAAACTCGCGACAGATCGTCTTGAGCAGATCGCCGACCGTGAGCTTGGGATTGAAGATGTAGGCGACCCGGCAATGGGCCGGGATCTGCTCCAGAAAGCAGCGGCAGATGGTGGTCTTGCCGGCCCCGATCTCGCCACTGAGCAGCACAAAGCCGCCACCACCCTCGATGCCATATAGCAGGTGCGCCAGCGCCTCCCGGTGGCGCTCGCTCATGTAGAGGTAGCGCGGGTCGGGCGCAATAGAAAAGGGAGCGTGCTTGAGCCCGAAGAAACCGGCGTACATGTCCCGAGGATAACGGGGGCCCACTGGCCGGGCAATCGGCCGGTGCCGCGGCCTGGGCGCCAGGGCCGCGGCTCCGGTGCTTCAGAAAAGCATCAGGCGGCGAGGGACATCGCGGGTTTGCCGGCGCTGGCGGTTTTGGCGCTGGACGAAATGGTGCACTCGATGTCGCCCGAGAGCTGGCCGCCTTCTTCGATCACCACCTTGCCGTACCGGATCTTGCCGGTGACCTTGCCGCTGGCGTAGATGACCAGCTTCTGACGCACGGTGAGGTTGCCCTCGAACACGCCGCGGATTTCGGCGATGTCGATCTCGGCCGAACCCTTGAATGCGCCCTGGCTGGCGATCTGGATCACGCGCGAGTCCATGGTGGCCTCCACCAGGCCTTCGACCACCAGCGTGTCGCAGTCGGTGATCTCCACGCCCTTGAGCTTGATGTTGGGGCCCACGATCAGCTTGCTGCCGCCTTCGGGCGCTGCGCTGGCCGATGTGGCGGTGTTCGTCACAGGGTCCGAATCCCCGGCAACCGGTGTCGCCGTGTGGGTCGCTGTGGCCATGGGGCTGCCGGCAGCGGCGCCGTAGCGCGGTGTGTTCAGGCCGCTGCCCAAGGGTTTGGTGGTGGGTTCGTCGCGTTTGCCAAAGTGCAGTGCCATCGTCAGCTCCTTCAAAAAGTGGAGCGGCCATGCTAAGCGGCGTGCGGCTTACATTCGGGTTGGTAGCGTAAGAGGGGTAACGAGATGAACGGTACGTCTGGTTGCGGCTGTTGCATCCGCTGTCGTTACAGCCCCTTGCCAGCGACGTTGTGACGAGCTGCATCCATCGACCGGACCCGCTCCCGCGCGTTGTCGCCTTCGTGAATCGGTTCGCCGCCATCACGCCACTGAACCGCTGCCTTGAAACCCTGTTCCTGCGCGTCCCGGCGGAACCACAGGCCTTCCGGGTGGTCGCGGGTGATGCCGTCAAACACGGCGGGCATTTGCTGGCTTTGCTCCAGGCCCTTGGCGAGCATCACCGGGTTGACCACGATCTTGTGCATGGCCAGATGGCTGGGGCACGCCCGCGATGCGGGTGGCCAGTGTCATCACGGCGGCATCGAGCTCGGTGGCGGGTGCCGCTTCGTTCGCCAGGCGCCAGCGGTGCGGCCGTCAATCGCGTTGCCGGTGAGCATGGATTGTTTGATGCCGGCCGGCCGGCCCCAGGCGGTAGTTCCACGGGGCGGTGGAGGGGCAGCCCCAGACGTGGTTGTGCATATGGGCAATGCGTGCATCGTCGGCTATCACCAGCAGGTTGCAACGCAAAGCGATGTCGCTGCCGCCAGCCAGTGCCGCGCCGTGCACCTGTTCGATGTTGGGTTTGGCGCAGCGCCACAGACGCATGAAATCCTCGGTGTTGCGCGTCATGCAGGCTTCGGCTTCCATTGCGTCCCAGGGATGACGCTCCTGCCGGCAAGGGTGGGCGATCTCGCGTTGGCTGAGGTCGGTCAGGGCCTAGCCGCCGCAAAAACCTTTGCCCGTACCTTTGATCGCGATCACATGGATCTCGCGCTCGGCGTTGGTCCATTCCACCGCCGCGCGGATCTCGCGCGGCATTTCGTCGTTGATGACGCCGAGCTTCTCGGGACGGTTGAGCAGCAGGCGGGTGACCCAATGCCTCGGCCAGAGGCTCAAAAAAATGCCGACGCTCTCGCGTCGGCATTTTTCGGGGGTCGCCGGTGGATCAGTTGCGGCCTGCGCCCTGGCGCTTGGGGATCGGCACGGCCTGACCCCTCTGGTGACTGCCCATGCCACCGGAGCCGCCTTGCATGCCATGGCCGGGCATGACGTTCTGGTTCTGCTGCATGGCGCGCAGGCGCAGGTCCATTTGCTCGCGGTGCTGCAGTCGGATGCGTTCGCGCTCTTGATCCGACTGAGCCAAGCGCATGCGCTCGGCGTAGCTGTCGCGCTCGCGCTGGGTCATGTAGTCGTACGAATAGATTTGTTCGCGTAGCTGGACCGTGTCCTGGCTGCGAAGCTGATCCTGGGCCATGGCCGAACCGAGACCGGTCAAGGCGATGGCCAAGAGGGTGGCTTTGGCGAATGTGCTGTGTGTCATGTGTTTTCCTGGTTGGGGCCCGTCATCCGGCCGTGTTGTGGGTTGACGGGCTTCGTGGGGCGATGTGCTGGCTTACTTTTTTCCGCCAGCGCCAGCGCCGGGCGAACCGCCGGAACCGCTGCTGCCGGCGGCGCCACCGTCGCGGTGCATGATGACCACGCCGCGTTCCTTGGCCCGGGCATCCATCTGCACGCGGTGCTCGGCGCGAATGCGGTCGCGCTCTTGCAGGGTCTTGGTGGCGCGCATGCGTTCCCGCAGGGTGTTGCGCTCCTGATCGGTCATGAGCTCATGGCCATAGATGGTGAGCCGGTCCTGGTCTAGCAGGCGGTCCTGGTCTTTGTCCATGTCTTTGCTCTGGCTCATGTCCTGGGTCTTGAGCTGGTCCTGTGTCTTCAACTTGTCCTCTGCCGACGCGACGCCCATGCCCAAGCCGGCCAGCGATGTGGCGACGACGAGTGCTTTGATCAATGACTGCTGTTTCATGTGAACTCCTTGAATAAATGGAAAGCCAACCGGGCACAAAGCGGGACTTGTTTTTGATACCCCAACCAGTATCCGATCAACACCCAGTTTGGACGCCTATCGCCAAACTCAATTGATATTTGTCAAGCCGCGAAGTAAAGGGTTTGCCGCGTTGGTGTCCGCCTGTAACGCCGCGGGCCCAGCAGGGGTTTCGTCAGGGCACTGCTCAAGAAATGCGCATCAACCGTACACTCACGAGTTATCCGTACCACCCCATGAACGCCCCCATCGACGTCTCCTTCTTCGCGCGCGCCGCGAAGCCGATCACCAGCTACCGCCCGTACTGGGCCAAGCGGTTCGGCACGGCGCCGTTCCTGCCCATGAGCCGCACCGAGATGGATCAGCTGGGCTGGGACAGCTGCGACGTGGTGCTGGTCACCGGAGACGCCTACATCGACCACCCGAGCTTCGGCATGGCGGTGATCGGACGCACGCTGGAAGCGCAGGGTTTTCGGGTGGGCATCATTGCCCAGCCCGACTGGCAGAGCGCAGAGCCGTTCAAGGCGCTGGGCAAGCCCAACCTGTTCTGGGGCGTGACGGCGGGCAACATGGATTCCATGATCAACCGCTACACGGCCGATCGGAAAATCCGCAGCGACGACGCCTACACCGCGGGTGACGTGGCCGGCAAGCGCCCCGACCGCGCCGCCATCGTCTACAGCCAGCGATGCCGAGAGGCCTACAAGGACGTGCCCATCGTGCTGGGCGGCATTGAAGGCTCGCTGCGCCGCATCGCCCATTACGACTACTGGAGCGACAAGGTGCGCCGCTCCATCGTGGTCGACAGCAAGTGCGATCTGCTGCTCTACGGCAACGCCGAACGCGCGCTGGTCGAGGTGGCGCACCGCATTGCCGCGCGCGAGCCGATCGAGAACATCACCGACGTGCGCGGCACGGCATTCGTTCGCCGCAGCTCGCCCGAGGGCTGGTTTGAAATCGACTCCTCGGACGTGGACCAGCCGGGGCGTGTTGAAGACCACATCAACCCCTACCAGACCACCAGCGAGCAGGCTGCCGCCCAGGGGGCGAGCTGCTCGAAAGAGGATGCGCCACCGGCTTTCGTGCCATCGGAAGAGGGCGCAAAAACCGCGGCGAATGTCAAGCCGCTGACCTTTGTCCCCAATCCGGCCCTGCCAGGCAAACCCAAAGGCCCGCCGCGCAACCGCACCGTGATCCGCCTGCCCAGCTACGAGCAGGTCAAGAGCGACCCGGTGCTCTATGCCCACGCCAACCGCGTGCTGCACCTGGAGACCAACCCCGGCAACGCCCGCGCGCTGGTGCAGGCACACGGCGAAGGTGCGGTGGCGCGCGACGTGTGGCTGAACCCGCCACCCATCCCGCTCACCACGGCGGAGATGGACCACATCTTTGATCTGCCCTACTCGCGCAATCCGCACCCGGATTACGCCGACGAGCACGGCCGCTTTGACGGCGCGACCAAGATTCCGGCCTGGGAAGTGATCCGCTTTTCCATCAACATCATGCGGGGCTGTTTTGGCGGCTGCACCTTCTGCTCGATCACCGAGCACGAGGGTCGCATCATCCAGAGCCGCTCGGAAGAGTCCATCGTGCGCGAGATGGAAGACGTGCGCGACAAGGTGCAGGGTTTCACCGGCACCATCTCCGACCTGGGCGGCCCCACGGCCAACATGTACCGCCTGGGCTGCAAGAGCCCCGAGATCGAGGCGGCCTGCCGCAAGCCCAGCTGCGTCTACCCCGGTATCTGCCAGAACCTGACGACCAACCACGATCCGCTGATCAAGATCTACCAGCGCGGTCGCGCGCTCAAGGGCATCAAGAAAATACTGATCAGTTCGGGCGTGCGCTACGACCTGGCCAACGAATCGCCCGATTACGTCAAGGAGCTGGTGCAGCACCACGTGGGCGGCTATTTGAAGATTGCCCCCGAACACACCGAGCAGGGTCCGCTGACCAAGATGATGAAGCCGGGCATCGGCAACTACGACAAATTCAAACAATTGTTTGAAAAATACACCCAGGAGGCAGGCAAAAAGCAGTTTCTCATCCCGTACTTCATCGCCGCCCACCCCGGCACCAGCGAAGAAGACATGATGAACTTGGCCCTCTGGCTGAAGAAGAACGGCTTTCGGGCCGACCAGGTGCAGGCCTTTTACCCCAGCCCCATGGCCACCGCCACGGCGATGTACCACACCAACATGAACCCGCTCAAAGGCATCAGCCGCGATCCGCAGCGGGCCGAGCGGGTGGACATCGTGCGCGGGGAAAAGCGGCGCCGTCTGCACAAGGCGTTTCTGCGCTACCACGACCCAAACAACTGGCCGCTCCTGCGTGAGGCACTGAAAGCCATGGGCCGTGCCGACCTGATCGGCAACGGCAAACAGCACCTGATCCCCACCTTCCAGCCCATGACCGATGGCAGCTACCAGACCGCGCGGCGCAAGAACAGCACGCCGATGGGCCCAGCGGGGGCCGGCAAGGACACGCCGCCGGTGAAGGGCCGCCTGCTCACGCAACACACCGGACTGCCCCCGCGGCAGAACGGTGCGGCGACCAAGGCGGGCACGACCAAGCGCCGGCCCTGACTGGCGCTCAAATCTTCTGGCGCTGACCCCTGCGCTCAGATCCTCTGGCGCTGGGCGCCGGTCTCAGGCGGCTGTCCCCTGGAACGCAGGCCAGACCAGCCAGCCGATCAGGCCCAGCAGGTTGAGCGCCACCGTGACCCAGTACAACACCCGAAACGGCTTCTTGCTCGACTTGTGGCGCAGGATCTGCTGCGCAAACCAGGCGCCGGGCCAGCCACCGAGCAGCGCCAGGGTGTGCAGCTGGTTCTCGCTCGCGCGCCAGCCACCTTGCACCGCTGCTTCCTTGTCGCGCCAGTAGACATAGAAGGTGGCGAGGTTGAGCAACGCGACCGCGGTGAGGATGACCCAGGGAAAGCGCCCCAGACCGATGCCGACCAGCCACAGCAGCAGCCAGAACGCCATCAGCCCGAGTGCCAACCAGTAAAACCGGTCTTCGCGCTTTTTGACGTGTGGCGGGGTGGCGCGCGGCCCATGCGCAGAGCGTGGGCCGCGCGGGAGCAGGGGCGCGGGGTCTTCCGCCGCGGGTGCGGGCGCCGGCGTCACGGTGGCGTTCGGTGTCGGCGTGACCGAGAGCGCACGCGGCCCTTTGCCGCCGACGTGGATTTCCTGAAACGTGACCGCCAGCCCCTCGACCGGCGCGCGGCTTTCGCTGTAGTCGCGGCGATGAAAAAAGATGTCGGCGGTGGTGTCGGGACTGCGGATGAAGCCGAATCCGCGCTCGGTGTCCCAACGGAGCACCGTTCCTTGTTTGCGCATGGGGCTGCTGGCGTGGTGAAAAACCGGAATTATGCGGGCAGCGTGTGCAGGGGGATGTCGTGCCGGGTGGCCAGCTGGTTGAGCTGCCGGCGGGTGCGCCCGGCCAGAAACGCAGCGATTGCGGCGTGGGTGGCGGGGTCAAGCATCGCGCGGATGTCGGAAGCGGGAACGCCGGCCGCGGCGCACAGGGCCGCAGCAAAATGGGGCTCGAGTGCCGCCACCGCCACCCGGCCGTCGGCGCAGGGGTAGACGCGGTAGCCCGCATGGGCTCCGCCAACCGCACCTCGGGGCTGGGTCAGGCCCCACTGGCGCGGCTGTGCCAGCCAGGCCGCCGCGTCCGACAAGGCCACTTCCTGGCAGCTGCCCTTGCCGCTGGTTTTCTGTGCCAGCACGGCCTTGAGCGCAGCCTCGCTGGCGATCAGTGCGCCGGCCATGTCGGCAAACAGGGTGGCGGGCAGATCCAGACCGGTGACGAGATCGGCTTCGGCCAGGTAGGTCAGGTCGTGCCCCGGCTCTTCTGCGCGTTCGCCCGGCGCACCCACGATCGCCACCACCGAGAGCTGGGGATGGGCTTTGTGCAGCGCCTTCCAGCCCAGACCGAGCTTGATCAGCGCCGAGGGACGGAACGAGGTCAGCAGCAGATCGGTGCGGGCCAGCTCCTTGTGCAGCGCGGCCTGGCCTTGCTCCGTCTTGAGGTCGATGCGCACGACCTTGATGCCGTCGTGCAGCGTGGCGTAGGCCGGTGGGTTGTATTGGCCCATCGGGTCCCCGCTGCTGCCGTGCGGGCCGGGCGGCTCGGCCTTGGTGCAGGTGGCGCCCATGGCCTTGAGGCGCATGAGCGCGGCCGGCCCCGGCAGGTTGAGCGCCAGGCTCAGCACGCGCACGCCGCGCAGCGGTTTGAGGGGTTTGATCGCGACGCTGCCTTGGGCTGGCGGGGTGGGGTTGTGGGACTTCATCTGGGCTCTCGTTGGGACGGCATTTGCCGCTCAATTTAACCGCAAGCCCCTCGGCAGCGATGCAAACGTGCGACAGCGCGATGGTGGGGCGGGTTCACCTCCCGCCGAAATCCAGTGGCAGGCCCACATAGTTCTCCGCGATCGTGCGCGAGCCCGATTCGGAGTTCAGCAGGTAGTCGATCTCGGCGTGCTGAAACTTGGCGACGATTTCGCCGTCGTCGGGGAAGCGGTGCATGATTTGCGTGAACCACCACGAGAAGCGCTCGGCGCGCCAGATGCGCTTCAAGGCCAGCTCGGAATAGCGGTCGATACCGGCCTCTGATTTGTCTTTGTAGAACTCGACCAGGCCATCGAACAGGTACTTCACGTCGGTCGCGGCCAGGTTCAGGCCTTTGGCGCCGGTGGGCGGGACGATGTGGCCCGCGTCGCCGGCAAGGAACATGCGGCCAAAACGCAGCGGCTCGGTCACGAAGCTGCGCAGCGGCGCAATACTTTTCTCGATGCTGGCGCCGGTGACCAGCTTGGCGTTGGCCTCGTCGTCCAGCCGCAGGCGCAGCTCCTGCCAGAACGCTTCGTCGGTCCAGTCTTCGATCCTGTCGGTCAGCGGAACCTGCAGGTAGTAGCGGCTGCGGGTCGTGCTGCGCTGCGAACAGAGCGCGAAACCGCGCGGGCTGTTCACGTAGATCAGTTCGTCGTGCACGGGCGGTGTGTCTGACAGCAGGCCGAGCCAGCCAAACGGGTACACCTTCTCGTATTCCTTGATCGCGTTGCGCGGCGCGCTGGCGCGGCACACGCCGTGAAAGCCGTCGCAGCCGGCGATGAAGTCGCAAGCAATGGTGTGACTCTGACCGTCTTTCTCGTAGGTCACGCGCGGGTTTTTGGTGTCGAAATCGTGCACCCGCACGTTGCTCGCGTCGTAAACCGTGGGCAAGCCGGCGGCGGCGCGCGCTTCCATCAAGTCGCGGGTCAGCTCGGTCTGACCGTAGACCATCACGTTCTTGCCGCCCGTGAGCTTGTTCATGTCGATGCGGTGGCGCTTGCCGTCGACCAGCATGTCAAATCCGCCATGCACCAGACCCTCTTTGTGCATGCGCTCGCCCACACCAGCTTCGTCCATGAGGTCGATACACACCTGTTCCAGGATGCCGGCGCGGATGCGCGAGAGCACATAGTCACCCGTCTGGCGTTCGAGAATGATGGCGTCGATGCCGGCCTTGTGCAGCAATTGACCGAGCAGCAGACCGGATGGGCCGGCGCCGATGATGGCGACTTGTGTACGCATGGGATGTTGTCTCTTGGGTGGTGGGGAGCGCAGCCAGGGGATGGCTGTCGGGCGGGATGCCGACCTTGGTCAGCGCAAAGCAGCAGCTTAGACGCGAGGCCGCCCATGGCCAAGACCCGAAGGCCGATGCTGTGCGATCTTTGGTCAGGTTGTGCGATCATCGCGCAATCAAGGTTTGCTCCATGTCCCGTCGCGTTTCATCCACCCCGGCACCGATCGCCCGTGCCGATCTGATCGAAGGCATGGCCAAAGGCATGGCGGTGCTCGAGAGCTTTGATACCGAACGCCAGCGGCTGAACGCCACGCAGGCGGCCGAGCGCGCCGGTCTGACCCGGGCCTCGGCCCGCAGGCATTTGCTCACCCTGGCACACCTGGGCTACCTGGAGAGCGACGGCAGCCACTACTGGTTGTCGCCCAAGGTGCTGCGCTTTTCGGGCAGCTACCTTGCCTCGGCGCGCCTGCCCCGTTTGCTGCAACCGACCCTGAACCGCCTGGCGGCGCAGACCCGCGAGTCGTTTTCTGCCGTGGTGCTCGATGGCGAAGAGGTGGTGATCGTGGCGCGCAGCGCTTCCGTCGGCGGACAGCGCTTGATGGCCTATGGCCTGCATCTGGGCGCTCGCCTTCCGGTACACGCCACCTCCACCGGGCGCGTGTTGCTGGCAGCGCTGCCGAGGGCACAGTTCAGCGCCTGGCTCAAAGGGCGCGAGTTGCCCAGGTTGACCCCGCAAACCACCGTGGACCACAAAGCCCTGCGCGCCATCGTGGCGCAGGTGCGCGCTGACGACTTTGCCGTGGCCAGCGAAGAACACGAGCTGGGCGTGCATGCGCTGGCGATTCCGCTGCGCAACATGAGGGGTCAGACGGTGGCCGCGCTCAACGTGGTGGCGTCGCCGCAGCGCCTGTCGCTCCCGGTGTTGGAGCACGATCTGCTGCCGCTGCTGCTCGACGCGGCGCGAGAACTGCGGCCTTTGCTCTGAAGCTCAGACGCCCAGGTGCTGCTCCAGCAGGTGTGGCTGCGCCAGCAGGCTGTCGGAACAGCCTTCGAACACCACCTCACCCTTGACCAGAATCACATTGCGGTCGGTGATCTGGGTCACGTGTTTCCAGTTTTTGTCGACGATCACGCTGCTGATGCCGCTCTCGCGGATCAGACCGCAGATGCGCCAGATCTCTCGCGCGATGAGTGGCGCCAGCCCTTCGGTGGCTTCGTCGAGGATGAGCAGGTCGGGGTTGGTCATGAGCGCGCGGCCGATGGTGAGCATCTGCTGCTCGCCACCGCTGAGCTGTTGGCCGCCGTGGTTCAGGCGTTCGGCCAGGCGCGGAAAGGTGGCGAGCACGCGCTCGCAGGTCCAGTCGCGCTGGCCGCGGCTGCCGGCGCGCGCGGCCATCACCAGGTTTTCGCGCACGTTCAGGTTGCCGAAGATGCCACGCCCTTCGGGCACATAGGCAATGCCTTGACGGGCCACGTCACAGGTGGACGCGCCCGTCATGGCGCGGCCCTTGATGTGCACGCTGCCGGCGCTGGGCTTGACGATGCCCATGATCGATTTCAGCAGCGTGGACTTGCCCATGCCGTTGCGCCCCATGAGGCCGATGGTTTCACCCGTGGCCACGGTGAAGTCGATGCCGCGCAGGATGTGGCTGGCACCGTAGTGGGTGTGCAGGCCCTGCGTCTGGACCAGGGGACGGCTCATGTGCGGGCTTCCTTCGCGCCAGACGCCCGCAGAACCGGCATTGCCGGACTGCGGGGAGAGCTCCCAGAGGGAGGAGGCGCCGAAGGCGATTCGGGGGCGTCGCCAAGGTAGGCCGCCTGCACGTTGGCGTCGCTGCGCACCGCGCCGGGCAGACCGCTGGCGATCACCTGGCCGTTGACCATCACGGTGAGCTGGTCGGCGAGCGAGAACACCGCGTCCATGTCGTGCTCGACCAGCAAGATCGCGTGGTCGGGTTTGAGGCGCTGCAACAGATCCACCATGCTTTGTGCTTCAGCCTGGCCCATGCCGGCCAGCGGTTCGTCGAGCAGGAGCACGCGGGGCTCGGTGGCCAGCGTCATCGCAATTTCCAGCTGGCGCTGCTCGCCGTGGCTGGTGCTGCCGGCCACAACCTGTGCGCGTCCGCTCAGGCCGGCCAGCGCCAGGGCGCGCTCGCAACGGGTGTTCACGGCGCGCATCTGCTGTGCGCTGCCCAGCCAGTGCAGGGGATTCCAGGCGGCGTGGCGCTCGCGGGCCTGGGCCGCCAGCCGCACGTTCTCCCACACCGTGAAGGGCAAAAAGATGTTGGTTTTCTGGTAACTGCGGCCCAGGCCCAGGCGCGAGATGCGTTCCGGGCTCTGGCCCGCAATGTCGACGCCTTGCAGCCGAATGTCGCCCGAGGTGGGCGGCAGATCGCCAGCGAGCAGGTTGGTCAGGGTGGATTTGCCCGCGCCATTGGGTCCGATCACCGCGTGGATGCGGTCGCGGTGCAGGTCGATCGACACATCGTTCACCGCCGCCAGTCCGCCAAAGCGTTTGGTGAGGTGCTGCGCACGCAGCAGAAGCTCGCTCATGGGCCAGTCTTCCGGTTGAACACACGCCCGGCCAGGCCGAGCAGGCCGCGCGGCGCAAACACCACCACCAGCACGATGAAGCCACCCATGAGCAACTGCCAGTGCTTGCTGAGGTCCTTGAAAACGTGCATCACGTATTCGAATGCAAAGGCGCCCACGATGGCGCCTGCGAAGTTGCCCATGCCGCCGAGGATGACCATCATGATGGCGTGTGCGCTCATGTGAAAACCCATGAGCTCTGGGTTCACGTAGCCGGTCTGCGCAGCCCACAGATAGCCCGCGACTCCCGCCAGGGCGCCGGCCAGCGTGAAAGCGGTGAGGCGGTAGCCGAAGGTGCCGTAGCCCACCGCGCGCATGCGGTGTTCGTTGACGCGGATGCCGGCCAGCACCCGGCCAAACGACGAGAACAGCAAACGGCGCAGGAACACGTAGATCAGCAACAGCAGCACCAGCACCAGGTAGTAAAAGCTGGTGTTGCTGTCCAGGTTGATGCCGCTCCAGCCAAACAGATCGGCGTGCGGCCGGAAGCTGACATAAAGGCCGTCGGAGCCGCCAAGCGTGCGGTTGTCGAAGAACAGGAAAAACACCATCTGCGCAAACGCCATGGTGACCATGATGAAGTAGATGCCGTGGGTGCGCACCACAAAAAAACCGATGACGAGCGCCGCCAGCCCCGAGGCCAGGGCCGCCAGCGGCAGCGACCACCACAGGCTGATCGGCAGGTCGGCCGGTGTCAGGAACGCCAGCGCGTAGCCGGCCAGGCCGAAGTAGGCCGCGTGACCCAGCGAGACCAGTCCGGTGACGCCCTGCAGCAGATCCAGGCTCATTGCGAAGATCGCCAGGATCATCATCTGCGTGAGCATCTGCAGGTAAAAGCCCGAGCTCTCGGAGGGCATCAGCGGGAAGGCGGCCAGCGCCAGCGCGCCCGCCGCCAGCAACAGCTGCACGCTGCGCGGCAGGATTTCGATCTGGGCCTGGGGTGCGCTCATCGATCGTGCCCGGTCATTGTTTGAACAGCCCTTCGGGTTTGTAGAGCAGCACCAGCGCCATCAGCATGTAAACCGCCATGCCGGCGATCTGGGGGGCCAGCACCTTGCCGAAGGTGTCGACCAGGCCCACCAGCAGCGCGGCCACCAGGGCGCCTCGAACCGAGCCGATGCCCCCGATCACCACCACCACAAAACACATGATCAGAACCGAGCTGCCCATGCCGGGGTAGACGCTGGACAGTGGCGCGGCGATCATGCCCGCGACGGCCGCCAGGCCCACGCCGAGCGCGAACACCAGGCTGTGGATCAGCCGGATGTTGATGCCCAGCGCCTCGGTCATTTCCCGGTTGAAGGCGCCGGCGCGGATCTTCATGCCCAGGCGGGTCCGGGAGATCAGCAGGTACAGGCCGAGGGCCAGCGCGATGCACACGCCGGACACCACCAGCCGGTACACCGGGTAGGCGAGGTTGTCGGTGAGCGGGATCGACCAGTTCACCAGCTCGGGCACCTGCACCGCGTGAACTTCATCGCCCCAGAGGATGGAGCGCAGTTCTTCGAAGATGTAGATCAGGCCGAAGGTGAGCAGCACCTGATCGAGGTGGCCGCGCTGGTAGAAGTGGCGAAACAGCAGCCACTCCAGCAACCAGCCCAGCGCGAGCGCGAGCACGGCCCCGACCACGATGGCCAGCACCAGACTGTCCA